>CAIJWE010000120.1 GCA_903824295.1 uncultured Chlorobiaceae bacterium | reverse complement strand
TTGCTATTCGCTGGTATGGTATGATGTATGTCATTGCCTTCGGAGTCGTCTACCTGCTGAGTCGTTATCGCATCAAGAGTGAAAAGCTTCCTTTTGAGCGCTCTTTTGTCGGTGATGGTCTGACCTGGGCAATGGTTGGTGTCGTGCTGGGTGGTCGTACAGGCTATATCCTTTTCTACGGAATGGGCTCTTTTCTCGCAGATCCTCTCGGTACACTTATCCCCTTTGTCTCTGCTCCTGGAGGGTGCCGGTTTTCCGGCATTACCGGTATGTCTTATCACGGCGGGGTAATCGGAGTCGTTATTGCACTTCTGCTGTTTACCCGTTCACAGAAAAGAGGTTTTTTTGAAACATTTGACCTTTTTATCCCGGCCATACCTCTTGGCTACACCTTCGGTCGTCTTGGCAACTTTATCAATGGCGAACTCTATGGACGGGTGACCGATTCGGTATTCGGCATGTATTTCCCGCTTGCTCCAACCTGGCAGCTTCGCCACCCTTCACAGCTCTATGAAGCATTTTTTGAAGGAATTGTGCTTTTTCTTCTCCTCTGGCTTTTGCGCAGTAAATCCCCGTTTCCAGGGTTTCTCTCAGCAGCCTACCTCTTTGGTTATGGATTTGTCCGCTTTTTTATAGAATATGTTCGTGAACCTGACGCCCAGCTCGGCTTTGTTTTTCTGAATTTTTCGATGGGTCAGGTGCTCTGTTTTATCATGATGGTTGCTGGTGTTGCGGTATTTCTCTTCAACAGGCCGTCAGACCGCCCAGCGGGGATATAAAAGCACCCCGCTGATGGAAAGAGCGATGTCACACTTTTGGTTTCCGTAGAAAGATATACCCCGTGAGGGCAATGAGCGCTGCGGCAGCTCCCCATATTGAGAGCGCAAATCCTGAGCCGCCCTGATACATGCTGAAAATACCGAAGAGAAAAAAGATGACGGCAGCGCCAATTTTGATAATGTTTTCGGGGAGTCGTGCTCCGAGCATTTTTCCTGCAACAATGGCCAGCCCATCCGAAAGCACCATACCAATGGTTGAACCGAGCCAAACCGGCAAAAAAGGATTGGTTGAGGCAAGGGTGATGGTGGAGAGCATGGTTTTATCGCCAAGCTCAGCCATGAAGAAGGTGGAAAAGACCAGCCAGAAGGGATGTATGCCGGTTTTACAGCTTTTCCCGTCGTCATCAAGCGTGTCACCGCGAAGCGTCCAGAAGCCGAACGCAATAAAGGCAATGCCTGCAACAAATTGGATCCACTCTGTCGGTAGTTTGTCGCCAATAAACCACCCGATACCGGCAGAAAAAACATGAACGGCAAGAGTTGCCCAAAAAATTCCCCACAACACAACACTGGTATTGTAACAGGTTGCAAGCGTCAGGGCGACAAGTTGGGTTTTATCTCCAAGTTCAGCCAGAAAAATCATGACCAGCGACAGCCAGAATGCGTCCATTGATAGATGGGGTTAGAGGTAGAAAATCAAACGACAAATATAGGGGAATGGATTGGGAGGTGCAAGCAGAAAAAAACGGAGGCAATGTCCTCCTGAACTAAACGCAGAAAGACCCACGTTACATGAGTCCTTCTGCATCTGGCTGAAATTGATCAAAAACCCGCTTTATTGATTATCTGCTGGTTTCAAATAAAAGGAGGATTTCCTCGGCAAAATCCATGTACCACACTCGCGCGTCAGAAGAACAAGGCGGATCAATCTTCAACCTTTTCATTCAGCGAATCTTCCGCCTCAGCCCAATCTTCCTTGTCAGCTCCGTGCTGCTTCCCTTTCGCTTCCCACAACTGATAGGCCGCAAGTCTGACCTGCTCCTCGCGCTCGTTCTGTGGCAATGATTGCTCAGCCGTTTTGTTTGATCCGTTTGACATGGTTATTTCAAAATTATGGTTGACAAAAAATCCAGACCTACACTACTCAGAAAAACATAACAATCATTTTTGCTTTAAAATTCACAAATAACACACTGATATACATTTTTTTATCAGAAACCGGCTTTATTAGCGATGAGCGTTGTTGTCATGGGCTCGAAAGAGCAATAAAAGGGTTTCAGCAAAACCCCTCGGTTTTTACGCGTCATTCACCACCGGGCTGATCAAAAGAGGTTTCAGTAACCGAGGAATTCTGCTAAATTGAGAGTGCGGCGTTCCGTAACAGAGAGCACATAGTCGATGCTGCCGATTGGTGACATCAACGCTTTTTCGATAAAATAATTGAAAGGAGATTTCTCATGGCAAAGATTTTTTCGCTGATTATCTCTGTAATCGTTATGTTTTTTTTGTTAACAGTTCGGGCCGAATCAGCCTCACTCAAACTGGATCCCCAGGTCACCCTTGGCACCTATAAGGGGCTGGCTGAAGATCATTTGGGTGGTGTTTTGCGTACAGCAAGGGTCATTGCATTGACTTCAGAAGCCCAGTCGGCCAATTGGCAATCAGTCAAGCCCTTGCTTGATCGTTTCAGCAATGACCTTGCTACCGATGCAACGGTGTGGTTTGCTCTGCCTGATGGCAGTTATTTTTCAACGGAAACTGGAGGAGTAAGCGACCAGAATTTGAAGGATCGCAACTATTTTCCGAAACTCATGTCGGGTCAGGACGTTGTTGGTGACCTGGTGATCAGCAAATCGACCGGCCACCGTTCGGTGATTGTTGCCACTCCAGTGATGGTGAATGGAAAAGTTGTCGCGGCCGTTGGCGTCTCCGTAAGGATCCGTCTGCTGTCAGCTCTGCTTGATTCTGATACAAAATTGCCGGATAACGCCTATTTTTATGCCCTCGACTCTGATAACATGATCGTTCTACACAGAAATGTTGACCGCATGTTCAAGAGCGTCAGCGATGTGGGTGACGAAAGCCTTGGCGACGCATTTAAAACCGTTTTGACCAAGGATCAGGGGGTATTCAACTACACGCTGCACGGCAAGAAAATGAGTTCAATTTTTCTGAAATCGACGACACTGGGCTGGTATTTCTTTATTGCACAGCAACAGAAGTGAGCCGTTGCACAAAAAAAGTTTTGAAATCTCAAGGAATGATCATGAACTTGATGGCATGTATGAACCTTGTGAAAGGGTAGAATATTTTAATAAAAGAGCATAAGTTGTGACCATGATACCCGCAACAAGAACAGTTGAAGAGCGTGATGTGGCGAGGTGTGCCGAGCTTCTGGGAATCCTGTTCGCTCAGGAGCAGGAGTTTGACCCTGATGCTGAGGCGCAGTCGCGAGCGCTCTCGATGATCATCCGTAACCCGGAAATGGGCAGGATCTTTGTTGTTGAAATTGATGGAGTGATTGAAGGGATGGTGATGCTCCTTTTTACGGTAAGTACCGTTCTTGGCCGAAAAGCCGCCTTGCTTGAAGATATGGTTGTTGCGCCTGCATGGCGCAACAAGGGGCTCGGCACCCTGCTGATCAATCACGCTGTGGATTTTGCCCGCAGCGAGGGATTCGGCCGCATCACGCTCCTCACCGACCGCAATAACGAGGCGGCACAGCAATTTTACCGGGCGCAGGGCTTTGCTCAGTCAGAGATGGTGGTTTTCAGAAAGCTTCTTGAGGATGGAACAGCCCTGAACAAGTGTGAATCCAATACCTGGATGTGCCGGGAGTGCGGCTACCTCTATGATCCGGCGGAAGGTGATCCTGAAAGCTGGATAAAGGAGGGCACTCCCTTTGTTGAGCTGTCCTGCCAGTGGAGCTGCCCGGTCTGCTTTGCCTCAAAAGCAGAGTTTGATCCGTTTTCATGATTTCTTCGATAAAGCCATCTTGACAAAAAAAGATGTGCCGTGTGGCGCATGACGTTACACACACAGAGTGAGCGGAAGCAGATTCTGTTGCGGCATGCTTTTTTTTTGCGTTAGCTTAAAAAGTGCTTTTTGGGGCAAAAGAAAACCTTTTTTCTTCAAAAAGCCTTACGCAAGCATCCACGACAGTTTGGTCATAAAGAGTTCCACGGCCTTGCTTGATTTCTGCCAGTGCGGCATCAATCCCAAGCTCGGCGCGATAAGGACGACGAGACGCCATAGCTTCAATGACGTCTGACACCGCAATAATTCTCGACTCAAGCAAGATATCTTCACCCTTCAGTCCTTGCGGATATCCGCTTCCATCCATTCTTTCATGATGCTGCAAGATGAGAAGAGCAATCGGCCATGGAAATACAATATTTTTCATAATGTCATAGCCTGCCTCGACATGGGTTTGAATCAACAGATATTCGATTTTGCTGAGCTTTGCCGGCTTAGTCAGAATTTCAATCGGAATACTGATCTTCCCTACATCATGAATAGTTGAGGCCAGCTCAATACCATGGATAGTCTCTTCCGATAAGCCCAACTCCCTTGCAATCGCCGGGGCCAATTGCCCAACACGACGCATGTGGCCGGCAGTATATTCATCGCGGGATTCGACCGTATTGGCTATCGCTTTGATTGACTCTTCCAGGCTCTGCTGCAGTTCATGAGATGCTTTTAACGTAGCTTGTGACATTTTTTTAGCGGCGACGATCTCCTCGATCTGCTTGACTTCGGTAAGGTCGGTAGCTACAAGACAATAAATATCAGCCTCTTTGCCAACATGAACGTTACCAATCGAAATATAAATGGGGAGTCGATCTCCATCGTTGGTAACCAACAGCAATTCACCGCGATGTTTTGCGGTAGCATCCATGTTCATGAGCGATTCAAGAATCGTTCGATATTCAGGATCAACCCAGATTTGAAGGTTGCTGCCAATCACCATGTTCAGGGGAGAGCTCACCATCTCAGCAAACCGCTTGTTACAGAATAAAATAAGACCATCAGGCGTCAGGGTCAGGGCGCCTTCACTCATCTCCTCAAGCAATATCCGATAGGGTTGGTCAGCATTGGACAGAGAGTAAATATGCTCACCAGACGTACCGGAACCCACAAAAGCATCAACAGCACCCTCGCGAATGGCATTCAGGGTTGCTTGAGCTTCCTGCAATGCAGTGCGCAACTCATCTACTTCCCGGGAGAGTTCTGCTTTGGATTTCAATGCAGCTTTCATCGTTATAACGGTTTCAAATCCAAACCGACAAGTACCTTCTCGGTATCTGACAGGTCGCCGATAATACGGCGTAGAGGAGGGGGAAGCTCTTTGATGAGTGTCGGGATGGCAATGATCTGATGACCGGCAGCCAACAGAGGCTGCTGATACAGATCAATCACCTCAAGAACGTACCGCCCATCCAGTTTTTCTTCACAAATCCTCTTGATATTGGTAATAGCCAACACTGAATGTACGGTAGTTCCGGCCACATACAACCGTAAAAGCCATTTATTGGAGGGATCGTTCGCCGTGTCGGTTTTTTTATGCGCTCTTAAGTCAATTGGTTTATCACTCATTTGCCAGCCTTGAAGTTACATCGACTATTCCTGCTTTCATTTTGATTTCCTTTTGGCTTTTAACGGCGCATTATGTTTATCAGCGTTACGTGCCATCCCCATTGCAATTCGGTCCTGGTTTAGTTGCGTTTGAGCGTTTTTTTCCTGGGCAATCATTTTGAGATTGCTGGCTTCCTGGGCAGCGAATTCAGCTCGCATGGCCGCGATCCTGGAATCTAAAACACTCCGCTTGTTTTCCAGATCAAATTGCCGAAGCTCTATCTCTTCCTGCAATTTAAGAGCCAATGTCTTTTCCTGAGCCAGCATATTCAGGCGAGCTCCACCTGTTACAACCCCGCCTGTGCCGATATAAACATCACATATTTCAACGCCGTGATCTGTCATCAAAAATTCCCGAACCTGATTGGAGTGGCTCATGCCGCGTGACTTGAGAACAAAGATAGTACGACTTCGTTCCCCATTACTTTCAAGATCCCTCAATAAAATCCATGAATCAATGATTGATGATATATTAATTGAGGAACTATCTGATTGCACTTCACTCGGCGTCAAGCTGCCAAACATGATCGTGATGCCAAGAGATTTCATCAGGTCAACAAACTTCATGACTATTCTTTTGACGTCACTGGTGTTTGCAATATCATCAAAGCTTGTAACAGGATCCATGATGACAACTTTGGGGGCGTGCTCGGCGATCAGTTTTTGAGCCAGGAGCAAATGCATATCCAGCCCATACTGGGTAATCCTCCTGCATTCCATGACCAGAAGACCTTTTTTTACCCAATGGTCGAGGTTTAACCCAACCGAACTCATATTTCTTTTGATTTGATCCGACGACTCCTCGAAGGAAAAATAGACAACGCGCTCATTGCGCCGACAGGCTGCATCCGCAAAATGTGCCATAAAGGTGGTCTTACCCGTGCCGGGCGAACCGGAAATCATGATGACGCTGTCCTCAAAGAACCCGTTGCCTCCAAGCATAGCGTCTAACCTTTGGATGCCGCTGGAAACTCTCGTCGTTGAGACTATGTGCTCCAGACTTGAAGAAGTAATTGGTATGAGAGAAATGCCATTTCCATCAATAAGGAAAGGAAACTCATTGGTGCCGTGCGATGTGCCGCGATATTTCACAATACGTAATCTTCGTGAAGCAACCCGTTCCTCAATGCTGACACTTACTTTAATCACACAGTCAGAAACGTACTCTTCTATACCGTGACGGGAAAGGGTGTCGGTGCCGCCTTCTGCAGTAATGACCGCTGTAACACCCTTCTCCTTGAGCCAAAAAAACAGACGGCGCAATTCAGCACGCAAAATGGCAGGATTGGGCAGGTTGCTGAAGAGTGATTCAATGGTATCAAGGACGACGCGTTTGGCGCCAATGGAATCAATTGCGGCACTCAATCGGATGAACAGGGCATCCAGGTTGTACTCTCCAGCTTCAACTATTTCATTTCGATCGATATAAACGAAATCGACAACAATCTTTTTGCTTGCAATCAACCCATGCAGGTCAAAGCCGATTGAGGCGACATTGGTGATCAGATCGTTGGTCGATTCTTCAAACGCCATCAAGACGCCGGGTTCATCATATTGCGTTGCACCTCTGAGCAAAAACTCCATGGCAAGCAACGTCTTTCCGGTACCTGCTCCTCCGCAAATGAGTGACGCCCGGCCCTTCGGCAGGCCGCCCTCGGTAATGATATCTAATCCTTCAATCCCTGTTAACGCCTTGGGAAGCTGCGGCCTCTGTTCCGCCGTCAACTTTGGTTTCAGATTTTCTTTTGCTTTTGCCATACTGTATTTCAGCTTCATGATTTCAATTGACCAGAATGCGGTAACATGTTCTTGATACGACCTCCCTTCACGGCTTTTGAGCATCCCATTATTTATCTTCCCGGTAGAGAAAACAGATAATAACCATCATGCCTGTCATGGGATTGCGAGGGCTTCAAATACCTTTACATTGTCCCTCCCTTGTTTTTTCGCACTATACATGGCATCGTCAGCATGCCTCATCAGCGTCAGTTCGTTTTCGCCATGATCAGGGAAAACTGCGATACCGATACTGCATGAGATATTGATGGTATGACCTTCGATGATGAACGGTTCTCTTATCTTGTTGAGGATTTTTTCGGCAATGGCAACCGCATTCGATATTGCGTCTATTTGCGGCATAAGAAGAACAAACTCATCACCGCCGAGACGGGCAATGGAATCACTGCTTCGATGCAGGATTTCCAAAGTGCGCGTTGCCACTTGCTGCAGCACTATATCGCCGACAGCATGACCAAAGGTATCGTTGACCGGTTTAAATTTGTCCAAATCAAACATCATCAAGGCTGCCATGGATTTGTTCCGTCGACATTGGGCCAGGCTTAGCGCTATACGCTCTGAGAGGAGACGCCGGTTCGGCAAACCGGTCAATGAATCGTGCATGGCGAGTTGCTCAACAAGGCATTGCTGGGCGAGCAGTGTTATGCGTTCCTCCTCACCGATTTTTTTTGCAGCAACTTCCCATGCTGCATCGGCAACAATAGTAAGCAATCTAACGTCATCCTCATCATAATTTACAAGCTTATTGCCAACGCCAAGTATTGCAACAATTTTTTCATGACGAAAAATCGGAATAATCACCTCCCTGATAACAGTCGCATGGCCCTCCGACAATCCTTTTCGACTTGGGAGTGAGGCAAAATCGTTGTGGATAATAACCCTTCTTTCCCGCAGGGCATCGGCCCAGACGCCGGCCTCATCGACACGATAATGATTATCGTCTCCCTTTACTTTGCACATCACGTTTAAGGTATTGGTTGACCATTGCTGCAGCGTGAGCATGCTCTGGTCATCGTCAACAAAGTGAAAAAAACCGATGGAACTGTCGGTAAGCAATTCGGCTTTATCAATCGACATCTGCAGAAGTTGCTTTATCGTCGAGGTATCGATGACTTCCAGAAGGGAGATGTAGAATGCTGTGGCAATTTCGTGACGCAGCCGCTCGGTAATGTCATGGACAACAGTATAGCGCAGCGTTTCGCCAGCTATGACCATGGTACTGCTGTAGACCTCAACATCCCGAAGGGATTTGTCTGCCCTGCGATGACGATAGAGAGGCTGGTTGTTGTCTTCTGTCCAGCGTTTCTCCAAAAAAAATTTGATCTCTTCGGGTGTCCGGCTAATGATTTCCTCTATTCGCATAGTCCGGAGCTCTTCGATCGACCATCCGTAAAATCTGGTAGCGGCACTGTTCGCCTCTATAATGAACCCGCTATCGGGATTGATGAGCAGCATAATGGCTGAATGCTCCTGAAACATGTTTCTGAACCGCTGCTCGCTTATCTTCAAATTTATTTCTGCATTCTTGGTATCGGTGATGTCGTCGATTAACGCAAAGAAAAAGCCTTTTTTCTGGCTGTAGACCGAGATGTCGAACCATTTATGCAAAGGTTCAAGGTAGATCGTGAACCGATCGGAATCCCCTGTTTCGGATACTCTGAGGTGTTTATCGATAAATTCAGGCTGAGTGCGCCTTACATCAGGAAAAACCTCCGTTATTTTCTTTCCAATGACATTCTTGAGTCCGGTTATTTTCTCATAGCCAGGATTGACCTCTTCATGGACAAAATCAGTCGCTTTTTCATTTTCATAAACCACACGGGCAAAAATGTAACCGTTCCGAATCATGTTGATGACATTGACATGATGGGCGTCTCTTTCGGTGAGCACGGTCAGGGAATCCTGAATGACCTTTTTTTTGTAGGTCACGTCAGAAAGTATCATGAGATACTCTTTCCCGTCATCGGCGACCATGACATCCAGACAGAACTTTCGATGACGCGAGGGCAAGGCGTCACCACCTAAAAGGCTGATTTCACCATATTCATGCTTTCTGCTTTTACAGGCACGCTCCATCAGGGTATTATAGACGGGGGTGTCTGCGGGCACAATAAAGCGGTCAAAACGTTCTCCGATCAAGAAGGAGCGACGAAGAGCGAACATCTTGGCCGCAAAACGATTGGCTTTGAGTATCCTGCCATTCGGCGCCAGCGACAAATAGCATAGAGGCGCATAAGTATACAGATCGCTGTAGCGCTTCAGACTCTTTTTGGTCCGCTCTCTCGATTGACAAAGCTTTTTTCTCTGCGCTTCAAGCTCTCTGCAGAGAAGCAAAAGCTCCTGAAACAACAGAACAGCATCCCTGGATGAGGAAGATAGATCTGATCGGTTTTTAAGCTCTTCCTGCAGACGATTTTCAGCGCTGCATAGCAAATCGGAAGCGTTGTTATCTGCATGATTAATGTTTTTTTTCACCGCTATGTTTTTGCTTGTGCACAGACAATAGAACAAATATCTTACGGAATTTACGCTTTTTTTTACAATTCTCTTGAACAATACCTTTGCAGCGGCATAGCCTTGCTTGAGGGCAATACCATCGTCGGCTTGGATGTTGACAGGATAGATCACTGTTCCTGTTATGCTCAAACAGTCTCTTCCTTTGCGTAATAATTTCTGGATTTACTGGCGATTGAAAGGCAATTGCGAACCTCAACCGGAGGTCAATCGGTAGTGGAAAAGAGTTGACTTATTTTTTTATTTTCAAAACGCTTGAGTTACATTATTATCCATGCAAAAAAATAATTTAAGCTCCCGTCATGGCAAAAAAGCAGCCGCATAGCAACCCTGGCACACCTTCTGAGCTGCGCTCTCTTGCTGAAGATCGCCTGAAGAAACAAGACCTTACCGCTCGGCATTCCAGTCTTGGCACGACGCCGTCACCCGAAGCAACGCCTGAGTTTGTCCATGAACTGGAGGTTCTCCACACAGAGCTTGAAATGCTGCAGAAAGAGCAGGCTCAAAGCAAGATTGAGCTGAAAGAAAGTCTTACGATGTACACTGAACTGTATGACTTTGCACCAGTCGGCTATTTGACTTTGGGCAGGGACAGCAAAATTGAGCAAGCGAATCTCACGTCCTCCAGGCTGCTTGGAGTTGATCGCTCCAGCTTGATTGGTATGCATTTTAAACAATTTGTTTTGCCAGAGGATTATTGCGCAATTGATACCCTGCTCGAAACCGTGATCGTTAAAAGTGTGCGTGGTAACTGCGAGGTGAGGCTTTTGCCTCCGCTTCCCGACCAGCCTCCGGCTCACTCTCTTCGCACCTTTCGCATTGAAGCGGCAGCAAGTGAGACTGAACATGCAAGCCTGGTTATTCTCTTCTCGGATATCACGGAGCAGAAACGCATAGATGAGGAGCTCCTTGAGAGTAAAAACAGATTTACGCAGGCTCTTGAAGCTGCACAGGCTGGTGTTTGGCAATGGGATTTAAAAACCAATGAAAATATCTGGTCCGACGAGTTATGGTCTTTGTACGGTTTGAAAAAGGATTGTGAAAAACCATCGTTCAAACTCTGGTCAGATACGATTCATCCTGATGACCGGGAGATCACCATCCAGGCTGTTCAAATAGCTGCTGACAAAGCTCAAAAAATGAGTGTTGAATATCGGGTCTGTTATCCTGACAGTTCTGTTCACTGGATCATGTCCCGAGGCAAGCCTTTACGCAACAAACAGGGAGAGGTGAATCGTTATATTGGTACGGTTATTGATATCACTGAACAAAAGCATACAGAAGAATCACTCAAGAAACAGAAAGAACGCTTCAAGGTGCTTTTTGACAACCACACCTCCATCATGCTGGTTGTCAATCCCCTTACGCGCAATATCGTGGCTGCCAACCTTGCCGCTGCAAAGTTTTATGGTTGGACGATTGAAGAACGTCAATTGATGCAGGCAGAACAAATCTCTGTATCAACAGTTGATAACCTGCTGGATGATGCAAAGAAAGTCGGAACATCGAAACTCAACAGAATTATACGAAAGCACAAACGGGCTGATGGCTTGATCCGTGATGTTGAAATAACCATTAACAGGATTATCATTGAAGGGAAAGAACTTATTTATGCCTCTATTGAGGACATAAACGATCAGCAGATTGCTGAAAAACTGATTCTCGAAAGTAATGAGCGATTCAGTTCACTCTTTGGCCACATGCTCAACGGCATTGCCTATTGCCGAATGATATTCGAAGAGGGTCGTCCGGTTGATTTTATCTATGAACAGGTAAACCCAAGCTTCGAAAAAATTACCGGGCTGAGAGAGGTTGAGGGCAAAAGAGTTTCAGAGCTTATCCCGGGAATCCATCAAATACAACCTGAGATTCTTGAAATCTATGGACGGGTTGCAAGAACGGGTCAACCTGAACGAATGGAGCTTTACGTCGTACCATTGATGATCTGGGTTGACATTTCTGTCTACAGTGTTCAAAAAGACTACTTTGTTGCCGTCTTCGATAACATTACCGAACGCAAGCAGGCAGAACATTTGATTGTAGAAGGTAAGTCAATACTGGAAGCAGCTCTCACCAATATGAGCGATTCCGTTATTATCTCCGATGCCAAGGGAAACGTTACCCACTATAATGATGCCTTCTCAACCGTTCACCGGTTCAGAAACAAGGAGGAGTGTGCCAAAACGGTTGATGAGTACCCAGAGTTTCTCGACCTCTACCTGATGACGGGAGAACTTGTTCCGGTTGATCATTGGCCTGTGCAGAGGGCTCTGCGAGGTGAAGCCGGTATAGAACACCAATTTAGATTGCTGCGAAAGGATAGCGGTGAAACATGGTTTGCAAGCTACAACTATGCCCCTATACGCAACAGGGAAGGTTGTATCGTTGGCTCGGTAGTCACCGCTCGAGACATTAGCGAAGGTAAAATTACAGAAGAAAAGATAAGGGACTATGTAAAACAGTTGGAAAACGCAATGCATAGCACGCTCCGGGCAATTGCAAAAGTCGTGGAAGCCCATGATCCCTACACCGCAGGTCATGAATGGCGTGTTGGTATCCTTGCGAGGGATATAGCCCTGGAAATGGGGTGGTGTCAAGAGAAGAGCGACACGCTCCACCTCATCGGATTGGTGCACGACATTGGCAAAATGAGCATACCCTCCGAGATACTTTCCAAACCGAGTAAGTTGTCAGCAATCGAGTTTGAGCTCATCAAGACTCATGCTGAACACGGTTATCAAATCCTCAAGGATGTCAAATTCCCTCTGCCAATTGCAGAAATCATCCGGGAGCACCACGAGCGTATGGACGGCAGCGGTTATCCGCGGGGGCTGAAAGGAGAGGAGATACTTATTGAAGCACGCATCATTGCCGTAGCCGATGTGCTTGAAGCTATGGCCTCAAATCGCCCTTATCGACCCGCCCTTGGCCTTGATGCAGCCCTTCAAGAAATTGAGACCTATCGGGTGCAGCAATTTGACCCGGAAGTGGTTGATGCTTTGCTCCGCCTGTTTCGCGAAAAACGCTATCAGCTCCCGGTCTGAAGCAAACCACCCGGAACAACGAATCAGCCTCCTGAAGCTGTAACGGTTTTCTCTTCTCTCAGTATGCTCAACTCAATACCTTACAATATTATACCAAGTCGCAGCAAAAGAAACGGGACGCCCCCGATCAGGCAATTTTGCTGTGCACCGGGGGGGTTCACACTCGGAGATGATTGTCATCAGCAAGCTTCCTGATTGAGAGCGCCTCTTCAATTTGTCTTGAGATCGAGCGAGCGGCTTGTTGCAATCAAGGCAGCTTTTCGTGCGGGATAGAGGCTTACCAAAAAACAGAGGAGGATGGCCGTGATGCTGACGACAATAAAATCGCCAGCCTGAATGTTGACCGGGTATGCCTGAATGATGAATGCGCTTTTTGAGGGGAGCTGCACTATGCCGAAGAGTTCCTGGAGGGTACAGAGGGTTAGGGCAATGATGGTTCCGGCAGCCGTTCCTGCGATGCCGGTCATTGCACCCTGGATGATGAAGATGGCCATGAACTGCGGCTTTTCCATGCCGAGGCAGCGAAGATAGAAGAGTTCACGCTGTTTGTCGATGGCGGTCATGGCAAGGGCTCCGGTGAGGCTGAGGGCGGCCACAAGGATAATGAGCATCAGAACGCTGAAACTCACCCATTTTTCGAGTTGCATGACGGCAAAAATGTTATTGTATTTTTCTTCGAGTGTGCGCACCCGCAAGCTTGTTTTCAGGGGGGTTTGTGTAAGCCACTCCCTGAGGTTGCCCGTGAAGGCATCACCCGATACACCCTCTTTTCCCCGAATGTCGATACCTGAGAACTCTTGGCTGCCCATGAGCAGAATTTTCCGGGCAAAGAGGCTTGAGGTGAGGACGTAACGGTCATCAAATATTTTCTGTAGTGAAAAGAGCGTCGAGACAGAGGTTTCAGGGATGGCGAGCATTGGAATCAGGTAGGGTTCCGAGAGCGATTCAAGGCCAAGTGAGATCAGCTCCGGACTGAAAATTTTGACCTCCCTGAAGGGATAAAGTCTGGTACGGTAGGCCAGAAGCTCTCCGACGGCAATGGTTTCCGCGGTGAAAAAAGGGCGGATTGTGTTGGTTTGACGCATCAAGCGGTGATGCGCGGTTTCGCTGATTCCCTTGACCATGACCAGTTCGCTTTTTTCCCGGGTTGCCATCATAGCCTCCCCTTCGGCAAAGGGCTCGGCAGATCCGACGCCCTCAATGGCCCGTAGTGATTGCAGGAGGCTGTCAGTGACTTGCATGGTTCTGCCGCTGACAGGAACAATCTGGGCAGGGCTGTCGATCGTGATAAAGAGGTCACGGGCCAGTTTCTGGAAGCCGTTCAGGACGCTCATGACGACAAGGAGGGTGCTGACGCCGAGAACGATTCCGGCGAGACTGATTGCTGAGATAATATTGATTACCCTGAACCGTTTTCGGGCAAAGCTGAAGCGCCGGGCAATCCATAAAGCTGTTTTCATAGGATCGGGAGTAACATTATTCAGGTTCCCAGTGCGGTTCCCGGTTTCAGCGAGGCGGCAATCCTTGCTGGAATAAAGGCAAAGAGCAGGGTTAGTGCCATCACGGCGATGGAGACTGCGGCGTAGTCGACCGGATTGATCAGCAGTGGAATGTATTTGATGAAATAGCTCTTTTCAGGCAGGGTGATGAGGTGAAAGCGCAGTTCAAAGAGTGAGAGCGAAAGGGCAAGGATGTTGCCGGTGACCACCCCTGACAGCGAGACAAGAAAAGCCTGCGCCATAAAAACAGCACTGATTTTTCCGGGTTCAAGGCCAAGGGCGCTGAGCATGCCGATTTCACGGGTTTTTTCAATAATCAGGACGAGCAGCGTAGAGATTATGTTAAAAACAGCCACAATGGTGATGGTGACAATGAGCAGTGGCGTGATGTTTTTCTGGAGCTTGAGCCATTCAAAAAGGTTGGCGTAACGCTCAAAAACGGTATAGCCATAAAAGGGAAACCCGAGGGCGTTGACCAGCTCTTTGACCGTCTCCGGCAGTTGGTTAAGGTCGTGCACATTGGCATCGTAACCGCTGATCATCATGGGATTGAAGCGCTGCTGAAGCTCTTTCAGGTCGGCGATCACCACAAAATCATCAAATCCCTCCTGAAGCCCGGTGTCGTAGATGCCGCGTATCACTCCTACCTCCAGATCGAGGGAGGAGAGCATATCGACAATGTTTTTGTTGCCAGCAATAAGTTTGGCACCCGTTGCATTGCTTCCAAGGCCGACAAGCATGACCGTTTTGCCTACCTTGAGATCAAGATTTTCGGCCAGGGTCTGGCCTGCATAGAGTGCAATGGCTTCGCCATTGTTTCTCTTTTCAAGGCTTCCTGCCTTGAGGAATTTTTTCAGAAAGATTTTTTGCTGCTCCACGCTGACTCCCTTGACCAAAATCGGCTTGCTGTACCAGGTTTCAGCACCCACTGAGCTTCGGCTCCTGAGCACAAAACTTTTTTCCAGAAAGGGTGATGTGCTCTCAATGTTCGGGTGAGCGGCAATTTTTGCAAGATCGGTGCGGCGTTCCTGAAAAAGCTGTTCGTCGGGATGGCGAATCTGCAGGTGGGCGCTGAAACTGATCAGCTTTTTTTCGACGCTGCCGGCAAATCCGTTCACAATCGAGAGGGTTAGAATAAGAGCCGCCGTTCCCACGGCGATGCCGACAACAGCAACCATGACAATAAAGGTTGGCTTTGTTGCTGACCGCTGTTTGAAGGCAAAGCGTCTTGCTATGTAGAACTCAGGTTTCACCGTTAATTCAGAATAATTGTCCGTTCAACAAGCCTGTACGGGGCAAGGGAGCTTCTTTCGAAGGCCTTCTGCCCTGCTCCACTGCTGAGCCATGAACCGAACCCTGCAGCAAGCGCATCGCCGGGATAATAGAGATAGTAAACGAGAGTAACAAGGGGGTATCGGCCTTCAAAGATATTTTGCTGTGTCGGCAGAGATGGCTTCTTTCCCTCCGTTGCGATCGGGAGTATCCTGATGTTGTTGTTGTTTACCTCTTTGAGCGCTTTTTCGAACGAGGAACGGAACAGCAGTCCGACAGCTCCCCTGTCAAGAGAGACCCTTTTAATCAGTTCAGTGTCACTGCTGCATGACCAGGGGTGCAGCTCCCCTCTTTTTTTCCCTGTTTTTGCTGCCAGAAGGGAGAGCAGTCGAAAATCATCGGCCCGGACCAGAGGTATCCCTTCACCATTCCCGTGTGCTGAAAAAAGGAGACCGAGCTCTTTTATGGAGAGCGTGATGACGGTGTTGCGGACATTGACAATGCAGACAATGGCGTCGCGGGCAACCGGTTCACGGCGAATCGGTCGTTGCAGTTGAGCAAAAAGAGAGTCTTCCGCAGCTTCAGGTGTCCCGCTGATTAATGCGGCCTTTACTGAGCCGTCAAGCAGATTTTTCAGACTTTTTCCGGATGCATCAGGCCGCAGTGTTACCGTCGCATCCGGATAATAACGGCTGAAATTCTCCGTCTGAATTGCAGCAATACCCTCAAGATTGCGATCAACAGCAAGAATCAAGCTTCCGCTTTTGGCGGTTTCACCTGCTGGCTGCGGTGTGCAATTCAGTAATAAAAAAGCAGGGCAAAAAAAGAGCAAGCCGCTTATGACCCTGAACATGGCTTTTTTTGTGGCTTTGGTTTTCAAAATCATTTCTCATTTCTCCCGTTTCCGCTTTGGCTGCGCACTCTGAATGCTTGATTGCTAAGATACGGAGAAAAAAGATGTTGCCATAAAAAACCGCAGGTATGTTACTATGATGAAAAAAAAAAATCAGCATTCTTGAAAATCACGTAAAAAAGGTTAATATTTCGGCCTTCCGGAACACCTGATTGCGGAAAACATATCTTTTTTTATTGAAAACGTTTATTACAAGCATATTACCGGCATGGCGGCACCAGTAGCGGAGAGTTCAACAATGTATTCAGTATCCATAATCGGAGCTTCCGGCTATTCCGGTGCTGAGCTCACACGACTGCTTCTGCATCATCCAAAAGTCGACCTGCAGGAGCTTTATGCCTATTCCCAGGCAGGTAAACGTGTTTCAGATATCTACCCCAGCCTCTCATGCAATAAGGTATACAAGCCATACAACGGAGAGTGTGAGAGTGATATTTATTTTCTTGCCCTTCCCCACGGTGAGGCGTTGCAACTTGTACCACCCCTTCTGGCTGCAGGAAAAACAGTGATTGATCTTTCTGGCGACTTCCGACTGAAAAGCCGGGACGAACATGAGCAGTTTTATAAACAGCTCAAATCTCCCGGGTCGGTAATGACCTACGGAATGGCTGAGTTGTTCCGTGATGAAATTATCCGGGCGAAAGCAATCAGTAATCCGGGCTGTTTTGCAACAAGCATTATTCTTGGTGTAGCGCCGCTTTTTACTTGCCGCGAAAGTGAAATCAAGGTTCGAGCCATCAACTGTACCTCCACTTCCGGTATTTCCGGGGCGGGACGGAGCAATAAAACAGAGTTGTCATTCTCGGAGATGAGCGAAAATATGCGGGCTTACAAGGTCGGTGTTCATCAGCATATTCCTGAAATCATGCAGGCTCTCGGTACCTCCGCTACCAGCCCGTCTTTTGATTTTACCTTTACGCCGATGATCGGTTCGCTGGTGAGGGGTATTTACAGCATACTTAACGTGCAGTTGGAAGGTCCAGCAGATGCGGAGCGCATCAAGGAACGCTACAGGGAGTTTTACGAGCAGGCCCCGTTTGTGAGGCTGCGCGACACCATGACCGAGGTGAGGCACGTTGCTTATACCAATTTTTGTGATATCCACATCGCTCATGCCACCCCGGGCGGTTCGCTGGTCATTGTAACTGCCATCGACAACTTGTTGAAAGGTGCCGCCGGACAGGCAGTCCAGAACATGAACCTTATGCTTGGCCTGGATGAAACAACCGGATTGTCGTTTTAATTTTATAACCATTAATCAGGCCAATACTGCATTGGAGAAATTCCATAAAGGGCTTAAAGTTATCCGTGAGCTTTCTGCTGTAACTCTCTGGCCGGCATCGGTCACCCCCATGTCGGCGGAATGTGACGGAACCCTTGACTTCTGGCCTGCCGGTTTTTCTGCAGGCGCGGTCTCTGCCGCCGTAAAGTATGCTGAGCGCAAAGATATGATGCTGCTCGTCTCTGATCGACCTTCAAGCGCGGCCGCACTTTTTACCCGGAACATCTGCTGTGCCGCTCCGGTACTGCTTTCGCGCGACCATCTGCAGCGCTCCCCTGCCTCAATTCGTGCTCTTGTATGCAACAGTGGCAATGCCAATGCGGCAACCGGCAATAAAGGGATGGATGATGCTCTGGCCATGGCTGAAGCGGTTGCAAGGGAACTTGCCATAAGCCCGGAAGAGGTGCTTGTGGCTTCTACCGGCGTCATTGGCCAACTCTTGCCAATGGAGAGGGTTCTTGGAGGTATTGCCGCCCTTCCGTCCAGTCTGCAGCATGAGTCAGCTCTTGATGCAGCTCAGGCCATTATGACCACGGATACCTTTCCGAAATTTTTCTCGCTTGATGTTGAGCTGTCGGGTGGATGTGTCCGCTTGAGCGGCATAGCAAAAGGATCCGGCATGATTTGCCCGAACATGGCGACCATGCTGGCCATTCTTGCTACTGATGCATTAATAGCTCCTGACCTCCTTCAGAAAGCGCTGACGCTTGCAAACCAGAAAAGTTTCAACGCCATTACGGTCGATGGCGACACAAGCACAAACGATATGGTTTCTCTTCTTGCCAGCGGCACCGGCCCTGAAATTGTGGCAGCGAGTGATGATTTTGCTCATTTTTGTGAGGCACTTGAAGCGCTGATGACCTTGCTTGCCAAGCTCATTGTCATTGATGGAGAGGGTGCCACAAAACTGGTTACCATTACCGTCGAAGGGGCGGCAGATGATCGGGACGCTGAGCTTGCTGCCAGAACCATAGCACAGTCGAGCCTTGTCAAAACAGCCATTCACGGAGAGGATGCCAACTGGGGCAGAATCATTGCCGCAGCGGGTCGCTCTGGCGCGACCTTTAACCAGGAGGAACTCGAACTTCATTTTAACGATCTCTCAATCCTCAAGCCGGGTTTTATTGCCGACTTCTCTGAAACGGCGGCATCGGAGATTATGGCAAAAGATTCGTACACCATCACGCTCCGTCTTGGCCGCGGCCCGGGGCGGGCAACCGTGTGGAGCTGCGACTTGAGCAAAGAGTATGTCGATATCAACGGAAGCTACAGAAGCTGATACTTCCCTTAACCATCAAGAGCAATTTTTCCGCAATGGAGACGTTACCGTGCAATGAACTCAATTTGGCCAGAAAAGCCCCCCATGCCGCTATCGGGCCAGTGCTTATTGAGGCGTTACCCTATATTCGCAAGTTTGAAGGGAAAACCTTTGTGATTAAATATGGCGGCGCCGCCATGAAGGATTCCTGCCTTAAAAGCAGTTTCGCCCAGAATGTCACCCTTCTGCGAAAAGTAGGCATCAGGATTGTGCTGGTGCACGGCGGAGGAGACGCCATTACCAAAACGGCTGAGAAACTTGGAATTGCTTCACGCTTTCTGCACGGACGCAGGGTTACCGACAAGGAGATGATCTCGGTTATTCAGATGACCCTTGCCGGCAAGGTGAATCAGGATATTGTCCAGTTAATCAGTGAGCATGGCGGCAAAGCTGTGGGTGTTACCGGCCTTGATGCCGATACCATCAAGGCTTTGCCCCACCCGAATGCTGAAACGCTTGGTCTGGTAGGTGAGGTCGAGCAAATCAATACCGGCTACATTGATCTGCTCTGCGGTGCCGGGCTGATTCCGGTCATCGCCCCGACAGGGTTTGACGATAAGGGAAATATCTACAACATCAACGCTGATGATGCAGCAAGCGGTATTGCCATTGCCCTGAAAGCTGAAAAGCTCATCTACGTCAGTGATGTCGCCGGCATTCATGTGGGCGACAGAATTCTCAAAACCATCACCAAGGGCGAAGCCGCAGACTTTATTGAACAGGGAATCATTTCTGGCGGCATGATTCCAAAAGTTCTCTCGGCATTCAAAACGCTCGACAGCGGGGTCGGAAAAGTTCATCTCATTGACGGAAAATCAACACATTCGCTCCTGCTCGAAATATTCACGCATGAAGGGGTTGGTACCCAGTTTATTGCAGAGCAGGAGAGTGATCAATTTTTAAACAGGTAAAGGCATGGAAGAGGTTCAAAATAGGAAGGCCCCCGCTAAACGTGATTTTCTTGGTTTTTCACCGCTTGATGGCAGCAAGATTATTGAGTTGTTCGACTACTCCCTCTATATCAAGAAAAAAAGGAGAGAGCACTCCGCCGATGCACCCTTTCTGCCGCTGCGCGACAAAACGGTAGCCATGATTTTCAGCAAGCCTTCACTGAGAACAAGGGTCTCTTTTGAAATAGGCATCCATGAGCTTGGGGGATATGCCATCAACCTCGATGGTCAATCCATTGGCCTCGGCTCTCGCGAATCAGTTCAGGATGTGGCACAACTGCTCTCCCGCTACAATGACGCCATTGTCGCCCGACTGCATGATCATGCCGTCATTGAAGGACTTGCGGAGCACGCCTCTATTCCGGTCATCAATGCGCTGACCGATCTGTCGCATCCCTGCCAGGTACTGGCCGACGCGTTTACCCTTTACGAAAAGTCGCTGTGGCATGAGGGGATCAAGGTGGTTTTTGTCGGAGATGGCAACAATGTGGCCAATTCATGGATAGAGTTAGCCGGAATGCTCCCCTTTCACTTTGTGCTTGCCTGCCCGGAAGGGTACATGCCAAACGTGGGAGTGCTCGAAGCCGCTCGCCAGAAGGGTATCAGCCGCATCGAAATTCTGCACGACCCGAAAGAGGCCGTAGCCAAAGCCGACGTTCTCTATACCGATGTCTGGACCAGTATGGGGCAGGAGAAAGAGAGAGAGGAGCGCATCAGGATCTTCTCCCCTTTCCAGATTAACAGCGCCCTGCTGGCACAGGCAAAACCCGGTGCAGTGGTCATGCACTGTATGCCCGCACACCGAGGTCAGGAGATAAGCGCAGAAGTGATGGACGGGCCTCACTCCATCATCCTTGATGAGGCCGAAAATCGCCTGCACGTCCAGAAAGCGCTTCTTGTAAAGCTCCTCAACCATGACGAGTACAGGAAGTTTCACCTGACCCACCGGCTGTTGAATGCCGCAAAAAGAATCAGGAGTTGAAAAGGGTGAGGGGAGAATGAACAAGTATGCACGGCAACTGAAAATCAGGGAAATTCTTCATCAGCACGACGTCGGCAATCAGCATGACCTTTTGCAACTGCTCCGGAATGCCGGTATGGTGGTAGCCCAGGCCACCCTTTCGCGTGACTGCGCCGAACTGGGCATTATCCGCTCCAGAACAAACGGAAACTACAAAATGGTTCTGGCGGATGATGATCCCGACAAGATTATCAAGGGGCTTGTCGGGATTGAGGTACTTTCCATCAATGCCAATGAAACCTCTATCATTATCATGACCCTTCCAGGCAGGGCACACGGCGTCGGATCCTGGCTCGATCAACTCAAAAGCCCGCTGATTCTTGGCACCATCGCGGGAGATGACACGCTTCTTGTAATTCCCTCTTCAGTGCACAACATTTCTGCACTGAAATCCTATATTCATAAAAATCTTTCCAAAAACTGATAATTCACGACACACCATGAGCAAGGAAAAAATTGCAATAGCCTATTCCGGTGGACTCGATACCTCCATCATGATCAAGTGGCTGAAAGACAAATATGACGCAGAAATCGTTGCCGTTACCGGTAATCTTGGCCAGCAGAAAGAGATCGAAAACCTCGAATCAAAAGCGATCTCCACAGGCGCCTCAAAATTCCAGTTTGTTGATTTGCGCAAGGAGTTTGTTGAAGAGTACATCTGGCGTGCACTCAAGGCTGGCGCCCTCTATGAGGATGTCTATCCGCTTGCGACTGCTCTTGGACGCCCCCTGCTTGCAAAAGCGATTGTCGATACCGCCCTTGCCGAAGGATGCACCATGCTCGCCCATGGGTGCACCGGAAAAGGAAACGACCAGGTACGCTTTGAAGTGACCTTTGCCTCACTTGCACCTCACCTCAAGGTACTTGCTCCCCTGCGTGAATGGGAGTTCACCTCAAGGGAATCTGAAATTGCCTATGCCCTTGAGCACAACATTCAGGTCTCTGCTACCAAGAAAAACCCCTACTCCATCGACGAAAACATCTGGGGTATCAGCATTGAGTGCGGTGTGCTCGAAGATCCGATGGTTGCACCTCCCGAAGATGCCTATCAGATCACCACGTCACCTGAAAATGCGCCAAACACTCCGGCTGTTGTTGAGATTGAGTTTGAAAAAGGTATTCCCGTCTCTCTTGACGGCAAAAAGATGAGCGGCCTTGACCTCATCATCCGCCTCAATGAAATCGGTGCAGCCAATGGCGTCGGACGCCTCGACATGATCGAAAACCGCGTTGTCGGCATCAAGTCACGGGAAATTTATGAAGCCCCGGCAGCAACCATCCTGCACTTCGCACACCGCGAACTGGAGCGCCTCACGCTTGAAAAATCGGTTTTCCAGTACAAGAAGAACATCAGCCAGGACTACGCAAACATCATCTATAACGGACTCTGGTTCTCGCCAATGAGAAAGGCACTTGACGCTTTCGTCGATGAAACACAGAACCCGGTGACCGGTCTTGTCCGCCTGAAGCTGTACAAGGGCAGTGTTACCCTGCTTGGCCGCAACTCCCCGTACTCGCTCTACAACGAAGAGCTTGCCACCTACACCGAAGCCGACACCTTCAACCACAAGGCCGCAGCAGGCTTTATCCACCTCTATGGACTTGGGCTGAAAACCTACAGCGAAGTGCACTCCGCAAAATAAGAGCCGCACCCATCAGTCATCCGCGCAGGCCAGATTTCCCCAGCCTGCGCGGGCGTCTGGCTTGCTCCTGCCACAAAAATTCATGATTGACTAAGCATATTCTGTACCATCCTGGAAAGCGATTTAAGAGAAAATGGTTTCTGGATAAAATTGATTCCTTCTTCGAACAGATTGTTATGAGCGACAATATCTCTTGAATAGCCTGACATAAAGAGCACTTTGAGTGACTGGTTAGGCTGTTGAAGCGTTTTGAAGAGATCACACCCGTTCATTCCTGGCATGACGACATCGGTCAAAAGGAGATCAATAACTCCCGACGTCTCTTCGGCAAGCAAAATTGCTTCATGAGGTGATGCCGCAGTGAGTACCCTGTATCCTTTGTTTTGAAGCTCATCCTTGCAGAGAGCCAAAATTTCCGGCTCATCTTCGACAATCAGTATTACCTCTTTACCATAGTTTTTTGTGAGTAAAGATTGTTCATTCTCAACACTCTCATCCTGCATCTTCTCCTTGTATCGTGGCAGGTGGATCCTGAAGGTGGTTCCCACCCCCTTTTCGCTTCTGCACTCAATACATCCTTTGTTCTGTTTGACAATACCATAAACGGTCGAAAGCCCCATGCCGGTACCTTTTCCCTTTTTTTTAGTGGTAAAAAAGGGCTCAAAAATATGAGGGAGATGCTCTTTTTCTATACCGTTACCCGTATCAGTGACAGAAACTGTTACGTAGTCACCGGGATCCTTGCAAAAATAATGGGGCGTATCAATAATATCGCCATCACAGGATTGGCCGATTTCGATGACAATGCGGCCTGTATTGGTGATGGCATCGCGGGCATTGACGCAAAGGTTGACGAGAATCTGGTCAAGTTGTGAGGGATCGGCTTTTACGAAAGCAGGAACTGTATCGGGCCTCCATATAATGGTGATATTTTCACCAATCAATTGCCGCAGGACCGTGAGAATTTTTTCGATCAAAGCATTCAGTTCCAGAACTATTGGCATCACCGTCTCCTTTCTTGCAAAGGCAAGAAGTTGACGGGTAAGCTCTGCAGATCGGTTGACCGCCACAAGAATGTTCTTTAAGTTGTATTGCAAGGAGTCATTAGGAGCCGGCTTTTGAGCGAGTGCCATTTCAATATTACCGAGAATCACCCCAAGCATATTGTTGAAATCGTGGGCAACTCCTCCGGCCAGTTGCCCGACAATATCCATTTTTTGTGACTGGATCAATGCGTCCTGCATCTCCTGCATGCGCAGTTCTGCACGCTTGCGAGAGACAATATCCCACGCAACAGCGGCAAGGGTACTGAGCAATGTGAGATCATGGTCATCATAATCGTCCTCCTTGTTTCCTACTCCAAGAATTGCCATGACCGTACCACCCTGAAGCATCGGTACAAGAAGAGTGCGTCTGATTTCGGGATGATCATCCGGCCACCCGGTTCGGTGATGTTCAAGGGCGCTGTAATCGTTGGTAATCACTGCTTGCTGCGGTATCGTGCCACGCCATAATCCGGCGCCGGCAAGCGGCGGGTGCTGCAAGTAACCGTCCACACCATGCATCGTGTGCTCAATATTCGATAAGGTAACCCAAAAAGAGGGAGAGGCGGGATCCTCATTAATAATGTGGAAGAAACCAATGGTACTTTCCGTAAGCTTTTCAGCTTCTTCAAGTGTAGCACTCAAGATTTCCTTCACAGAATTGGATTCTGCCATCTTTAGAATCCGCGCGCGAAACAGGGTAAGGGATTCATACTGTTTGCGTCTTGTAACGTCAATAAGAATGCCAATCGTACCGCCCTGATATCGTTGTACATGCACCTCTCCCCAATAAGTCGAACCGTTTTTTCTTTTCAAGCGGTGCAAAAAAACCATTTTTTGTGAAGAACTCAAGAGCGTATCGGAAAACCCTTCGAGAGCCATTGGAATATCATTTTCCACAAGAAACTCTGTAAAGCGCTTACCAACCTTCTCGTGCGGCATAAAGCCGGAAATCTTTTCGGAAGATGGCGACACATAGGTAAAAATTCTGTCCGAATCACATATAAAAAATTCTCCATCCAGTTGATCAATGATAGAACGGAATTTATTTTCGCTGATATCCAGAGCGTATTCAGCCTGCCTGCGATCATCGATGTCTGTACCTGTCGCTATCAAAAAAGAGTTACCTCCGATAACAACCTTTTTTGCCTTCAAAAGAAACCATCGAAATTTCGGTCCACCACCAAACAGTACCCTTGCTTCAGCAAACTCTTCAAGACCTTCATTCAAAACATTTTGGATTTTTTTCTCGATCAGTGGTCGGTCGTCAGGATGAATAATAGCTATCGCATCACTACCAGCTATCTCGCTGTCGGTTTTAGACAGTATTTCGTCACGCATAGACCCATTCCAGGCAATAAATCGCCCGTTACCATCAATCATACAAATAACTCCGGGCGAGGCATCAATGAGCGCCTGAATAACATCCTCCCGATTTTTCACCGTATCGTTTTTTTCTTCCTGCATGGCTGTGTTCAGTAGTGTTTTGGGTAGCCCAAAGGCAAGAGCAAGATGCCAGCCTGTCCTCTGCTGTTATGAGATTCAGCAAATAAAATCGCAACATTACCATTACATGATAGTACCATTTAATTCCAAGAATAACCTCATTCATTCGCCTGTAAATGAGGCAAACAGGACGGATCGTGAAATTTTTGCAGGGTGACACACTTCGCTTGAAATCAGCAGGTAAAAAACGCTCCCCCACCTGCCGAGGGTTCGCTTGATAGCACAAGGCAAAAAGACAAAAATGACTATCTTGCCGAATAATCAAATTTACCAAACAAGTCAATACCTCTATGAGCAGCAAGAAAGAATTACTCTGGCAGAGCCGATTTTCATTACCCTTTGACCGCGACGCGCTTTTATTTTCGTCGTCGGTTCATGTCGATAAAAAGCTCTATCGTGAGGATATTCTGGGCTCTATTGCCCATGTTACCATGCTTTCCGAAGAGAATATTGTCAGTGTTGCTGATGCGTCCCAAATTATTGCAGGACTCAGGGAGATTGACGAAGAGCTTTCGACTGGTACACTTGTTCCCCATTGGGAGGACGAGGATATTCATACCGTCATTGAAAACCGGCTTAAGGAGAAGGTTGGGGCGGTCGCCGGAAAACTTCACTCTGGCCGGAGCCGCAACGATCAGGTTGCGACTGATACCCGTCTTTACATGCGTCGTCAGATTACCGAACTGCAGGAGGCTCTTGGTGTGCTCTTGGGGGTTCTTGTTGAAAAGGCAGAGTGCTACCAACAAACCATCATCTTCGGTTACACCCACCTCCAGCGAGCCCAGCCGATTTCTGCCGGACACTACTATCTGGCTTACTTTAACATGTTCAATCGCGATCGCCAGCGGCTGCGTGATCTGATGAAAAGGGTCAATATCTCCCCTCTCGGTGCCGCAGCTTTTGCAGGCAGCACGCTGCCGCTTAATGCACAAAGAACGTCTGTGCTGCTTGGTTTTGACGATCTTTTTTCAAACAGTATTGACGCAGTGAGTGATCGCGACGTTGTCATTGAGTTCATCTCCGACTGTTCCGTGATCATGATGCACCTGTCACGGTTTGCAGAAGACTTGATTCTCTGGAGTTCCTATGAGTTCGGCTATCTTGAAATCAGCGATGCTTTTGCAACGGGGTCGTCAATCATGCCGCAGAAAAAAAATGCTGATATCGCCGAGTTGGTAAGGGGTAAAACGGGAAGAGTCTACGGGAATCTTATGGCCATGCTGACCATTATGAAAGGGCTCCCGCTCTCCTACAATCGCGACATGCAGGAAGATAAGCAACCCCTTTTCGACAGTGCGGAGACAACGATCGGAAGTATCTCCATTTTTGCCAAACTGCTTGAGCATACAAAGCTGAAGGAGGAACGACTGGCCAAACTGACAGCGGAAGATCTCAGCCTTGCTACAGAAATAGCCGAATATCTTGTGCGCCGTGATATTCCATTTCGCGATGCTCACCGCATTACCGGTAAAATTGTAACCTGGAGCATTGCCTCGGATGTTACCCTGCCGAATATCCCGGTAGAAAAGTTCCGGGAGTTCTGTGACGCTATTGATCCGGATATCTACGACTGCCTCAAGGCCGATGTCAGTGTGAACTCAAAAAAAACTCATGGCAGTTGCTCTTTTGAATCTGTTGCACTGCAGATCGAGATGGCAAAAAAAGAGCTTTAATGCGATAACGGCAGAGTTTTGAGTTGCGGGTGCAAAGCCTCTATCTCTGCCAGATCGGCAACCACGGATACCGACTGGTTGAGCACTTCGTCCTTCGTCAGCTCTTTGGCGGAGTCAGGCTCCTTGAGCCACGCTTTCTCAATCCGTTTTATCGTCTCTGTTTCCGATTTGGCAGTCGCATCCTGAAGTGAAACCGCCTTCTTTTTACGAATTTGATCAAGGGTATCCAAATCACGCAGATAGCTTTGATAGAGAGGATTTTTTGCCGATCGTTCCTGAAATTTTTGCCGGAGCATCGTAATCTTTTCAGGGGTGATCTCTGAGGTGCTTGTATAATAAGATGGGGAGAGCGTGCTCCAGGGCAGACTGCTTGTGTAGGTATCCTCGCCAATTCTGGCCATATCAATCATCGACGGCATGATAATATCGGCCTCAACCCCTTTATGCTGAGTGCTGCCTCCAGATATCCTGTAAAACTTTGCAATGGTAAGTTTTATCTCTCCAAGCTCAGGGCGTTTTCCAGTCAAAGAGTCTGGTCTTGAGAGTTTGATAAGGCTTTGAACGCTTCCCTTGCCAAACGTTCTCTCACCGACAATAACGCCGCGGCCATAATCCTGAATGGCTGCAGCAAAAATTTCTGATGCCGAAGCACTGTAACGATTGACCAGCACGGCAAGCGGCCCACCATACTGCGCCCTGCTATCTTCGTCCTTGAGTACCATTTTGCCGCCGATTGAATTACTGATTTGAACGACGGGCCCACTTGGAATAAAAAGGCCGGTAACACTGACAGACTCTTCAAGCGAACCACCACCATTATCACGAAGATCAATAACGATACCGTCAACGTGCTCAGCATTCAGTTCCTCCAGAATACGGGCGACATCACGGCTTGTGCTGTTGTAATTGCCTGTATTCTGCTGCTCAGCTTCAAAATCAAGGTAAAACGACGGGATGGTAATAATGCCGATTTTTTTCGTGCCCTGCACAACAATACGTTTCTTTGCAGCCTGCTCCTGCAGGTTGACCTTGTCGCGGATAAGTTCGATTATTTTTTCAGGCCCGCGTCCACCCTGGCTTGCCGAGAGGATTTTCAGGCGGACCATGGTACCTTTTTTTCCCCGGATCAACTTTACCACATCATTGATTCTCCAGCCGGTGACATCAATAACAGCAGCAACTTTTCCCTGACCGACACCAATAATTTTATCCCCTTTTTTCAGGATATTGCTTTTGACGGCCGGTCCTCCCGGAATCAGCTCATTGACAACGGTATACTCCCCTTCAGTTTGGAGCTTTGCGCCAATCCCTTCGAGTGAACGGCTCATGCCAATCTGAAAGTTTTGATATTCGTCCGGAGAGAAATAGCTTGTATGGGGATCGAACGAGGTTGTCAAAGCATACGTGTATGCGTGAAAGGCATCTTCGGGCTTCTGGCGGTTCAGAAGATTCAGACGACTTTTATAGCCTTTTGCAAGCACACCCCGAATGGCCTTGTCTTTCTTTCCGGAATATTTCAGGTTGAGCCACTGGTATTTCAGCTCTTTTCTCCAAAGTTCGCTCAATTGCCGCTGGTCAGCCGGCCATGGATCGCTCTTGCGATCAAGATCAAGGGTTTCTGGTGATGAAAAATCCAGACGTACGGTATCGGCAGCAGCCCGCATATACCGCATTTTCGCCCTGGCCCGCTTAAGAAAGAGGTTGTAAATGTCAAATCCGGCAGTTGCTTTACCGGCAAGAAATTCGTCATCAATATTGCTGCCATACAACTTTCTGAGACGTTCAACATCACTGGCCAGAAAGGAGCTCTTACTGCCGTCAAGATTATCGATGTAACGATTAAATATCTGCTGCGAAAGGGAGTCATTGACTGAAACCTTCCTGTAGTGATTCTGCAACAGATATTTACTGATATAGTTTACAGCCTCCTTCTGCGCAGCAGTCGGCTTAAGGACTGTCGCACTTTTAGATGCGGCTGGATCAACCAGGTTGTGAGCAAAAAGTGGGGAAACACTTCCCGATGCCATCATGAAAAAAAAGAGACTTCTTCTTAGCATTGCCGTGTATGATAATCTTATGAGTAAACCCAGACAGAAGCCGGGGGGATGTTCTTGATGACAAACCGCTTTCTAACTTTACTCCGGAAATCCACTTCACCAAGAGGATTCTTGAGGCCATACGTGTACATGACACACCATTTAAGGAGGCCGTTGCCGTATAGCGTGCTTATGATAGGGACAAATGACGATTTAAACGGATTGTTGATCAGTGGAATTGAGAGTACCAGCCCGAAGCGCTCATCAACTTTTTTTAACTGTTCCAACGCACAGGAATTGATCGTCTTTAAATGGGGATAATTTTGCCGAAGAACGGCACAGAACTCCTGATCAATTTCAACCAATAATGGATTGAAGCTTGAGATATGCTTTGTGATTGCTCCGGTTCCTGCCCCGATCTCGATGACAGAGGTTTGATCCAGCTCTTTAATTGATTTAAAAATAGCTTTTGCTAAAAACTCTGAAGAGGGTATAACCGAACCGACACTCTGAGGATTTTTTAAATATTTTTTCAGAAACAATATCTTTTTACGCATGTACTTATTTATGTTTTCTTTTTAGCCGATATCTCCTCTTCATCTTTTGAAGCGACAGTATCAACGGCCTTGTTGAATTCGTTTTCAAGATCAGCTTGCGCTTTTTTAAACTCCCTCATTCCTTTGCCGAGCCCCCGGGCCAACTCCGGTAGTTTTGAAGGACCGAAAAATAACAGAACAACAAACAGGATAAGCAGCAGCTCCTGACCACCCAGTCCAAACATGGTAATCCCCCAAAAAAATTTTATGTCATTGACAAAATAATTTTCAAAAAAACGACGTATCCCTCCTCATCATCTATAAAATACGCGCCATGCTTGATTTTCTCTCAATATGCATTAATTCAGTGAAGGCACCGAGCGGGTAACAGTTTGCCGTTGGGTCACCTTAAATCCCACCATATCAGAAACAACTGCGGCTGACTGGTTGAGCAGCACATCCTTGTTTTTGCTTTTGGTCGAATCCTGATCCACAATCCATTGCCCCTCAATCTGCTTTATCCGCTCTGTTTCCGATTTGAAGGCCGAGTCCTGAAGGGATACTGCCTTTTTTTTGCGAATCTGGTTCAGGGTATTCAAGTCATGCAGATAACTCTGGTAATAACGGCTCTTCAGTGTGCGTTCCTGCTGCCTCTGGCGGAGCAACGCAATCTCTTCCGGGCTGACCTCTCCTGTCGGACGATAAAATGAACGGGAGATCGTACTCCATGGCAGACTGCTGCTATAGGTATCCTCTCCAACAACCGATGTATCAATCATGGAAGGCATGATAATGTCAGGCACGACACCTTTATGCTGAGTGCTGCCTCCAGAAATCCTGTAAAATTTTGCAACAGTGAGTTTGATCTCTCCGAGTTCAGGCTTTTTGCCAAAAAAAGTAAACGATCTGAGCTCAGAAAGTTTTTTGAGGCTTTGAACAGTTCCCTTTCCGAATGTTCTCTCGCCAATGACAATACCTCGTCCGTAATCCTGAATTGCTGCAGCAAATATTTCAGATGCAGATGCACTGTAACGGTTTACAAGCACTGCAAGCGGACCACTATACAGCACCCTTCGGTCTTCGTCCCTGAGCACCATCTTTCCTCCTGAAGAGTTGCTGATCTGCACCACAGGGCCTGTAGGAATAAACAGTCCTGTGACATTCACAGACTCCTCAAGCGAACCTCCTCCGTTATCACGCAGATCAATGACAATCCCGTCAACATGTTCTGTATTCAGTTCATTCAGAATTCGGGCAACATCACGGCTTGTGCTGTTGAAATTGCCAGTGTTCTGCTGTTGACCTTCGAAATCAAGATAAAACGAAGGTATCGTAATAACACCGATCCGCTCTCCATTCTGCAGAATAACGCTTTTCTTTGCAGCCTGTTCCTGCAAGTTGACTTTCTCTCGCAAAAGCATGACTATTTTCGCCGGTCCCCGTCCACCCTGGCTTGCCGGAAGAATTTTCAGCCGGACAATGGTGTTTTTCTTTCCGCGTATCAATTTGACCACATCATTGATTCTCCAGCCAAAGACATCAACAACCTCACCGTTCCGTCCCTGACTAACTCCAATAATTTTGTCCCCTTTTTTCAGTGTGTTGCTTTTAAATGCCGGTCCTCCTGCAATAATCTCGTTAACAACGGTAAACTCCCCTTCTGTCTGCAGTTTTGCCCCAATTCCCTCGAGAGAGCGACTCATATCGATCTGAAAGTTTTGATACTCGTCTGGAGAAAAATAGTTTGTATGTGGATCAAACGACGTTGTAAGGGCGTAGGTATAGGCCTGGAAAGCGTCTTCCGGTTTCTGGCGGTTCAAAAGGTTCAGACGGTTCGTAAAGCTTTTTGTGAGAGCCTCACGGATACCCTTGTTATTTTCTCCCGAATATTTCAGGTTAAGCCACTGGTATTTCAGCTCTTTTTTCCATAACTCGGTGAGTTGACGCCTGTCGGCGGGCCAGGGATCGCTCTTGCGATCGAGGTCAAGGGTTTCTGGTTGTGCAAAGTTGAAACGCACGGTATCAGCGGTTGCCTTCATAAACCGCATCTTTTCTTTGGCCCGTTTAAGAAAGAAGTTATAGACTCCAAATCCGACATTTGCCTTGCCGGCAAGAAAATCATCATCAATACGGTTTCCGTATACATGCCGAAGGCTTTCAACTTCACTTGCCACAAAATAGCTTTTGCTGCCGTCAAGATTGTCAATGTATCGATTGAGTATCTGCTGAGAAAGAGAGTCATTGACTGATATCTTCCTGTAGTGGTTCTGCATCAGATATTGACTGATATATTTACTTGCCTCTTCCTGGGCAGCCGTTGGCCTGAAGGTCACGACGGTTACGGCTGGAGTTGTAGTTCCGGCATGTATTGTAGATAACGGCACAGTACTTCCCAATGCAACAATCATGAGAAGCAGATTTTTTCTAACCATTTTTTTTTCGTGGAAATTCAAAGGTTTAACGGTGGCTGTCAAGCTGCTTGAATAAGAGGACGAATATATTTATATTGGCAAGCATGGGATAAAACGTTACTGGCAGAGATTCTGAAGAAAAATTAACGCACATAATAATAAATAAAAGAGAAGCATTCAATGGAAAAGAAAAAAATCAGTTATAAAGAGCTCGGACTCTGTAACAGTCGGGAACTCTTCAAGAAAGCTGTAACTGGCGGTTACGCAATCCCAGCCTACAACTTCAATAATCTTGAGCAGATGCAGGCCATCATTCTTGCCTGTGCTGAAACCGGATCTCCCGTTATTCTGCAGGTTTCAAAGGGGGCCAGAAGCTATGCCAACGAAACCCTGCTCCGCTATCTTGCCCAGGGGGCTGTCGCTTATGCCGCTGAACTCGGCAATCCGATCCCTATCGTACTTCATCTTGATCACGGAGACAGCTTCGAACTCTGCAAAGACTGCATTGATTCCGGCTTCTCTTCGGTGATGATTGACGGCTCACATCTTTCTTATGAGGATAACATCGAACTGACTAAAAAAGTTGTTGCCTACGCCCATCAGTACGATGTCACCGTGGAGGGAGAACTCGGTGTACTGGCAGGAATTGAAGATGATGTTTCAGCGGCCCATCATACGTATACACAACCGGAAGAGGTTGAGGATTTCGTTGCTAAAACCGGTGTTGACAGTCTGGCCATCTCAATTGGCACCTCACACGGCGCCTTCAAATTCAAGCCAGGTGAAGATCCGAAAATTCGCCTTGATATCCTTACCGAAATTGAACACCGTATTCCCGGATTTCCCATTGTGCTGCATGGATCCTCCTCCGTTCCTCAGGAGCTGGTTAAAACGATCAATGAGCATGGCGGAAAACTGAAGGATGCAATTGGTATCAGCGAAGACCAACTTCGTCTTGCAGCCAAATCAGCGGTCTGCAAAATCAATATCGATTCTGACGGTCGTCTTGCCATGACTGCCGCTATCCGCAAGGTATTTGATGAAAAACCAGAAGAGTTTGATCCGAGGAAATATCTTGGACCTGCCCGTGATGCTCTCAAAAAGCTCTACGTTCACAAAATCATCAACGTTCTTGGATCTAACGGAAAAGCATGATTCTTTCGATATCCGTAAAAAAAGCGCCATTAGGCGCTTTTTTTACGGATGTCGAAACCACTCAAACACTCTGCAGGAGGCGTAACGCGGAATAGGCAAGCAAACCACTGCCAATTTCAAGGGCACGCTCTTCGGGGTTATATGTCGGGGAGTGCAAGGTATTGCCTTTGTCATGTTGCAGCGAGCCTGTTCCGATCTGCCAGAATGTTCCAGGACATTCCTGCAGATAGTAGGCAAAGTCCTCAGCAGTCATGAGGGGTTCACTCTCAAGCACATGGTCTGCGCCAAGATATTCGCAACAGATGCTCTCTGCTTTTTCGGTAATAGCAAGATCGTTGAAAAGAACCGGATAACCCTTCCTTATTTCCACTTCAGCCTCAACACCAAGTCCTGTTGCAACATGCGTGACTGTCTGACGTAACCTCTCCTGCAGCAGAGAGCGTACCCCTTCGTTCATGGTTCTCATGGTCCCCGACATGGTCACCTGCCTCGGGATGACATTGGGTGCATTACCTCCATGAATGGATGCTATCGAAACCACTGCTGGTTCATGAGGGGGAACTACCCGGCTGACAAGATGCTGAACTGCGGTAATGATATGAGCTGCAGCCAAAACAGGATCGGCTGCCCTGTGCGGTGCAGAGGCATGACCACCCTGCCCTGTCACGGTGAAATACAATTCATCGGTGGCAGCCATAAAACTTCCTTTGCAAAGGGCAACGTTCCCTGTTTCAACATTCGGAAAGCAGTGCTGACCGATAATCATTGCTGGTTTATAACGCTTGAAAAGACCTGCGTCAAGAAATGGTTTTGCTCCGCCAGGCGCTTTTTCCTCGGCGGGCTGAAAAACAAGAAGCACATCGCCTTCGAGTTCATCCTTTATTCCTGAAAGGATTTTTGCTGCACCGAGAAGCATTGCTGTATGCATGTCATGCCCGCAGGCATGCATTTTTCCGGATTCAAGGGAACAAAAATCATGCAGATTCTCTTCATGAAGCGGAAGGGCATCAATATCGGCCCTTAAGGCCACAACCTTGCCTTTGCTCGACTTATGCTCTCCATGGATCAGAGCGATAACTCCGGTATCCAGCAGAGGCTTTTCCGGAGTGATACCAAGATCAACAAGATAGTCGGTTATCAATGCGGTTGTTCTTTTCTCTTCATACGAAAGCTCAGGATGGAGATGAATATCGCGGCGCAAAGCAACAACTTCTGAAAAAATATCTGCGGCACGATCCTGAATGCGTGCAGCAAGCCTGGTAAAGTGTTCTGTTTCCATACTACATTTCCATTAACCGAATAAATTCAAGAGCCTTCTCCCGCATCTCATCATCTCTTTCCTTAAAGGATGGAGAGGTATAGCGGATCGAATAACCATATTTTTCAAGGTTCTTTACCAGACGAAAAAGATCATGCGTCTGAAGCCTGAAGGTAACGACAATCCCCTCACCATCAGGAGTTGCTGGGTACATACCAAAACTCAACACGGTTGTATCGTTTTTTTCAAGTGCCGCAATAACCTCTGAGAGTTTCAGGTCAAATGATGGCACATTCAGCTCAAGGGTCACGGCCTCATCACCAAAATGAAAGATAGCGGCTATACGATCCAGAAGGATTATTTTTTCAATAACACCTAAATACCTCCCGCCCTGTTCTGATACAGGGATAAGGGATGACGAGAAGGTGCGCATCCGTGCAAAAATATCAAACAAATGCTCATCAAGCCGAATACTTTCAGCTTTTTCGAGTTTAAGCTCACTCAGGCTGACTCCCTTTATTTTTTTGGACTGCTCCAGGGGCAACAAATCCATCAGAGTCACCATTGCGGCGATTTTTCCCTCATGCAGTACCGCTGCACACTCGAGCCCCCCTTTTTGCATGAAGGCAAGTACCTCCACGGCCAAAGTGTCATCTGCAAAAAACGGAGCGGTTACATCAAGAGCACTCCCTGCACATTCATTCAGCAGCATGGTTCAATTTTATTCACCCTCAACTGATGCCTTCCCCCTTCAAAATCGGTGGAAAACCAGTTGTGAAGACTTTGTTCAATGGTGGCTTGATCGGTAAAGCGTGCGGAGAAACAGATGATGTTGGCATTATTATGCTGCCGGGCAAGTGTTGCAAATTCAGGATTGCAGGCAACTGCCGCACGGATTCCCCTGATTTTATTTGCAGAGATCGAAACGCCTATTCCGGTACCGCAAAGCAATACTCCTGAATCACAAAGCCCGTCGGCAACCGCGTTGGCTACTTTACGGGCATAATCGGGATAATCAACTGCCCCTTCATCGTAAGGTCCCATGTCGGTGAATGCATAACCGTTACGCTCCAGCCATGCCAGTACCGTTATTTTGAATGCAAACCCCGCATGATCGCTTCCAACTGCAATATTCATTGTTCGTTCGCTTTAAATTTACATGAAGTTTTTTTTCAGATTGACCCGATTTAAAAATAGAGCCTGACTGTTTATTTTGGGATCATCATTGTTTACCCTTGAATATATACCGTCGGCATTCATCTGCCAAGCTTTGACGTTATCACTCAGGATTAGCTCAAGATCCGATTTGACTGACTGAATAAAAGCCTTGTCGAACACAGGAAAAAGCGTTTCAACCCGATCATCAAGGTTTCTCGGCATGATATCAGCACTTCCAAGGTATAACTGCTCCTTTCCTCCGTTATAAAAG
>CAIJWE010000119.1 GCA_903824295.1 uncultured Chlorobiaceae bacterium | reverse complement strand
TCTAAGGCTAATGGCTTTGCTTTGTCAATACCTAAAACAGAATCATGGTCAGTAATACTTATGGCCTTCAATCCGACAAGTGCTGCCTTTTCAACAATCTCTGCAGGGGTGAAGATCCCGTCTGAACATTTCGTATGTATATGTAAGTCTGCTTTTTCAAAACCATTCTGCCCTACGCCTGATAAGCTGTATGGCACGGCTGGATTATTTAGCGGTTAATTTAGATTGTCTATATATAAGAAAAAATTTCCGCCTGCTTTCGAAGAAAACTTAATTATTTTTAAAGATAGACCTCTGCTCAAAAATGAGTGTGGCGGCTGTCGCTTCATTTTCGGTAAAATTACTGATGCGTGGCGCTTTCGCTTTGGAAGTCATTATTGTGGCCGTAACACTCCTGTGGTTACAAGGTAAAGTATGGCGGCACCAGCCACGAGCCGGTAGGCGATGAAGATTGTTGTTGTGTGCTTTTTCAGGTAGTTGATGAGAAAGGCGATGGAGGCATAGCCGACAATACCTGCGACGAGGGTTGCGACAACGATGTTGGTTATGCTTTCGGAAGATGCGGTGACTGCTCCCCATGTTTTATAGAGTTCCAGAACTGCTGCGGCAAATACCGATGGCAGTGAAAGCAGGAATGAAAAACGGGCAGCGGCTTCACGCGAGAGATTTAATAAAAGCCCGCTGGTTATCGTTACTCCTGAGCGCGAGGAACCGGGTATGAGGGCTATGCTTTGGGCCAGACCGATCAGCAGAGCCTCTTTCCATCCGATCTCGTCCATTGATTTCAGCTTCAATCCCTTTTTGAGTCTGCTTTGTATTTTGCCTTCCGCAAGGGAGAGAATAAGGGCAAGACCGAGAAGTGCGCCGCTTATCCAATAAAGCGAGCGCAGGCTGGTCTCTATTTCTGACTTGAAAAGCAGTCCAAAAATGACAATCGGAACTGTTCCGGCAACAATCATCCATCCCATTCTGGAATCATCGTTTTCCAGGGGCTTACCCTGCAAGATTCCATCAATGACTGCTCTGACAATGATGAAGATATCTTTCCAGAAATAGATCGTGACGGCAAAAAGTGTGCCGATCTGCACGATAGCGGTAAACGCGGCTCCGGGGTCTGCCCATCCAGCAAGGGCTGGTATAATTCTCAGATGTGCGGTACTGCTGACGGGAAGGAACTCCGTCAGTCCCTGGACTATACCGAGCACGATGGCTTGAAAGAGGGTCATTGATGTGGATTGGTCGCGATTGGTAGAATACTGCTCTGCTGAAGTACACCCTCAAGATATACCACGGATTGCTGAACTGCAAGAGAGCGGTGACTGAGGCTGTTTTTTTCTTTCGTGCACATGTCTGCGTAGGTTTTTCCGGTAGATTGCACCAGAAAGAGCGGGTCATAACCAAACCCATTATCCCCCTGTTCTTCGAGAGTTATGCTGCCCGGAACCACTCCTTCCGCAGTGTGCTCAAAAGAAACGTTACCGTCCGGGGAAGGCAGAGCTCCTTTCAGGGCAACAACGGTTCTGAAGCGGGCCTCCCGGTTGCTCACTCCCTCCATGCGGTGCAGCAGATGGCGCACGTTATCCCGGTATGTTGGAGCCTGACCATTCGCCATAGGGGCGAATCGCGCAGAATAGACGCCCGGAGCGCCATGCAGCGCATCCACCTCAAGGCCGGTATCGTCTGCCATTGCAATCATGAAGGGGAAGCGTTCAGAAAGCATGGCGAAAATAGCCCTTGCCTTGAGTAGGGCATTCCCCTCCAGAGTCTCCTCGGTCTCCTCAATCTCCACCTCTACGCCAAGTTCTTGCAGCGTAACGACATTGAAGAGGGGAGAGATCGTTTCAAGCAGTGGACGAAGCTCTTTGACCTTGTCACGGTTGGCGGTTGCAAGGACGATGGTAATACGGTTTTCGGCAGTTTCAGGCATGGGTGGTTTTATTGAATGATACGGAGCATCTCCCTGACCGCCTCTTCAAGGCCTGTCAGCACGGCACGGGCAATAATGGCATGGCCGATGCTCACCTCTTCAATCTCTGCAATATCCCGAAATGGCGCAATGTTGAGATAGTTCAGCCCGTGGCCGGCGACCACCTTGAGCCCGAGCGTTCTGGCGTAGATGGCGGCCTCACGAATTCTTTGCAGCTCCTGTAATTGTTCCGCGCCGCTTTGTTTCTGCGCATAGGCGCCGGTGTGCAGCTCCACCATGTCGGCCCCTGCCTGTCGGGCAAGGTCGATGGCCTTTTTCTCCGGTTCGATAAAGAGGCTCACCTCTATGCCCGCAGGTCGGAACGGTTTCAGATATTCATTTAGTACGTTAAAGTGGCGGACAATGTCGAACCCCCCTTCGGTCGTCAGCTCCTCCCTTTTTTCAGGCACAAGGGTGATGAGTTCCGGCTTTGTTTTCAGCGCAATCTGCTGCAACTCCTCAGTCATGGCCATCTCAAGGTCAAGCTTTGTGGTCACCGCAAGCCGGAGTCGGGCAAGATCAAGGTCTTTTATATGGCGACGGTCTTCACGCAGGTGGCAAACAATGCCCGCAGCGCCGCACTGTTCCGCAAGCAGAGCGGCTGCAACCGGGTCAGGTTCCTGTTCACCCCGGGCGTTTCGCAGGGTGGCTATATGATCAATATTTACAGCTAATCTCATGGTATTTGCATGGGTCAAGGGTCAACAACCGGAAGTTTCTCGACGCAGGTTATCCCGCATATCATTGTAAATGAAGGTAATGAAAAATGATACAAAGGGCAATTTTTGCAGCGAGGGAGCTTGAGGCTGGTAACTCGTTATACCTCGGCTAAGTGAGTGTGTTGGCCCAGAATGCTGTCTTGAATGCAAAGGGCTGGATTCCTTCTCCTTGCCAGACGGCCTCCTTTTGGAGGATGGTGAGCGTCAGTGTCTGCTTATGTTTGTCGGGATTATTTGCAGCAAAGGCTTTGGGAGTGAGTACAGCGGTGCAGCAATGAGGCTCAGGGTCACGGACAGAGTGGTAGAGAATTGCCGTCAGTGATGCTTGCCGTGCAACTTTTGCAAATGCTTGTGTTGCGTTATAGTTGTCGGGATCTCTCCAGAAGAGTGTATCTCTCTGGAAAGGAGCCAGTTGCAAATCGACCATTTTTCCCTTTACTGGCACAGAAAACGCCGTGAATTGAGCGGGCGGAAGCCTGTCGAGATTCAATGAGTCCTGAAGAAATTGCCAGCGATGGTATCCAATTTCAGCCGCAGCGGTTTTTACCCGTTCTGCCCCATAAAAAACACCGGGATTATCCGGAGCCCGAAAACGTGAGCCTTTGGGGGAGAGGGTTTTATAACGAAATGGCGTTGAGAGAAGATAGTGCAGTCCTGCCGTTTCAGTTGGCACTGGGGGTTTTCCCTGTTCAAGAATCTCTTCAAGCAACTCCTGTTCAGCAAGTGAGTCTACAATTTTCATGGTCGATACTACATGTTGCGCCTCAACTACTCTCCATATTTTGCACTGCTGTTCCCGGGCTTCAGACAATACCGCGACTGGCGTCCAGATAGGTGACGACATGAACAAGTCCCTCCGTTGTTTCAATAAGTTCAACTGGCTTCCGGCCAAAAAGAGCCTTGTTTTCACTGTTCAGCCATACTCTGGCCGCTTCTGATGATCCACCCACAATCGAATCCAGCGAGCGGAAGAGCCTGACCAGCAGCACAGCAAATTCCCACTCTTTTCTGTCGGCAGAAAGTAAAAAAGTCCCTGTATTGAGACGGCTGATTGTTGCCGGGCTCAGTCCGAGAATTCTGGAAAGTTTTGTGTTTGGGATGCCAAGATAGAGCGCCGTATTTCGCACGGCCTTGGAAAGCACTGCCTGCCGGTTTTTCGGATGAAACTGTACGGATTGCTGCATGGGTATTCCGCTTTGTTTATAAGATCTACAGAAAAAATATAGCTGATTTATTTCTGTAGAAAAAATAATTTTGATATCCGAAGGTTTTTAACGCCGACTATGGTAAAATAATGTCAGTACCTTTCAAAAAATGAAAGTTTTGCACATCGTGTAATGCGCCTGCTCCTATTGTGCACGGTGGAGGTCGAACAATTGGTTATCTTTTTCCATGTACAGACAAGTTGCCAGTTTCTGTGCCTCCATTCTCTTTGTGAAATCAATATGCGTTATGAAAGCTCCAACAACACCCTCACTCTTGAATGTTGCTCTTGCCCTCGCTTTTTTGACGGTCGGCTATAATATCATTGAGGCGGTCGTCAGTATCTGGTTTGGATTCAATGATGACACCCTTGCGCTGCTTGGGTTTGGTGTTGACAGCCTTGTAGAGGTGATTTCCGGCCTGGGTATTGTCCATGCGGTGCTGAGAATGCGCAAAAGTCCTGTGGAATCGCGTGACCAGTTCGAACGACAAGCCTTGCGTATCACTGGCTGGGCCTTTTACCTCCTTGCCGCAGGCATGATTATTGGCGCACTGCTCAACCTCCTTCAGGGAAGCAACCCGGTAACAACGGTTCCCGGAATTCTGGTCTCTCTTGTCTCGATTGCCACCATGTGGTGGCTCATGAGCGCCAAAATGAAGGTTGGCCATGCTCTGCATTCCGATGCAATTATCGCCGATGCCAATTGCACAAAAACCTGCCTCTTGCTCTCGGTTGTACTGCTTGCCAGCAGTATCCTCTATGAGCTTTTTCATATCGGTCTCGTTGATGCTGCCGGGTCGCTTGGCATTGCCTGGTTTGCATGGAAGGAGGGAAAAGAGTCGCTCGAAAAAGCCCGTACCGGTAAACTCGGCTGCTGCTGCAGCAGCGGAAGTTGCCACTCGGAGTAGGTGCGTTATGAGAAGTTCTTGTAACTTTGCGGATATTACAAAAGCGATGGGTGCCCGTTATTATTCTATTACAAGCCGCTAACGAATCTGAATGAAGATTACAGAACTCATCCATCAACCGGAAGGTCGCAGAATCGAGTTTAAAGAGTCACTGCCAACGGTTGCCGACTTGGCGAAAACCATTGTGGCATTCGCCAATGATGCAGGTGGGGAGCTGTTTATCGGGATAACAAATGAGCCAAGAGAGATTACCGGCATTGCAGAAGATGATGTCATGACCCTTGAAGAGCAGATAAGTAATCTCATTCACGACCACTGTCATCCGGTCATTATCCCTGAGATCTCTTTCCATGGCATTGAGGGCAAGCGATTCATCAAAGTCCAGATTTATCGGGGCAGCAATCTTCCCTATTACCTCAAATCAAAAGGAAAAGTGGCTGGCACCTACATTCGTGTTGGCTCTACCAATCGTCAAGCCGATGCGGAAATTATCGCAGCACTTGAACGGCAGCGCAGGAACATTTCGTTTGATAGTGAGCTGGTGCATGATAAAGCGCTCACCGACATCTCTCTTGAGCCATTTCAGGAATTTTTCAGGGAAAAAACAGGCGAAGCATTGACTGACGCCACCTTGCGAAAGCTGGAATTGCTGAAAGATTTTCAGGGCTCACTCTTGCCGACGAACGCCTGTGTTCTTTTTTCTGAAAGCCAGGTAAAACAAGAGCTGTTCCCCTACGCAAAAATTGAGTGTGCCCGGTTTAAAGGGATCTCCTCTCACGACTTTATTGACCAGAAGAGTGTTGATGGAAATATTGCTGTTCAGGCTGAAGCTGCATACAATTTTGTGCTCCGTCACATCAACAGGGGAGCAACGGTAAGAGGTGTCTACACGGAAAGCCGCTGGGAGTATCCTGTGGTAGCCATCAGGGAAGCTCTTCGCAATGCGGTGGTTCATCGCGATTACTCTCTTGCTGGCAAAGATATCAAGGTTGCCATATATGACGACATGCTTGAAATTACAAGCCCTGGCAAGTTGCTGCCCTCTATCGACTTTAATGAAATGGATGCCCGCCAGTCCGATATCCGCAACAAGGTTATAGGGCCTGTTTTCAAAAAGCTTGGCATCATCGACCAGTGGGGTAATGGCTTGAAGCTTATCGCTGATGAACTGAAAGCGTATCCGGAAATCGAGTTCAGATGGTTTGAACGTGGACTTCAGTTTCAGGTTCAGTTTCTGAAAAAGAATTACAAGCCGGATGGAGTCGCTGTGATCGCAGGAGAGAGTGCCGGGGAGCAGTATTGTGCAAAATCGGGACTAAGTCTGGATCAAGTCGGGACTAAGTTGGGACTAAGTTTGGAGCAGGTCAGACCAATGCTGATTGCTTGTGAACAACCGGTCATGATTCAGGAATTAATGGCCGTCATGGGATTGAAAAACCGGAGCAAGTTCAGGGAAAAATATGTCACACCTCTATTGGAGGAGGATATTCTGGTAATGACCATCCCGGACAAGCCGACAAGTTCCCGTCAGCAATACTGTTTGACCGAAAAAGGCAGAGGGCTGTTGGCGGATATTCGCCAGACATCCTGAAACAGAATGTTTCACGACAAGCGTTGTGGAGAACGGGAGTTGTGCAATGCTGAACATTTCTCTATGGGAAAGGGGTATTGGGCAAAACCATCTGGATGACCAGTTTCATGCCGCAGGCGTTTGCATATCGGCGTAGGGTATTGAGTGATGGAGAGTGATCCTGTTTGCCCAGGCTTGCCTCAATGCGTGCCAGAACAGGCTGCGAAACTCCCATACGTGAAGCAACTTCAGCCTGGGTGAGGCCCGCCTGCGTACGGGCATGCAAAAGTGCCCGAAGAACCGCAAACTCATCTTCAAGTGCATCGTAGGCTATTTTGAACTTCGGGTCGATTGAGCTTTTATGAGTCGCATAAGCTTTGGGGTCAAAGGCTACGGGACTATATTTGTTGCTGTCAATCATGGTGTAATCTCCTTCAGCCGTTTTCTGGCAAGTTTCAACTTTTTGATGAACAATCCATCACCGAATGGTCGGGTG
>CAIJWE010000118.1 GCA_903824295.1 uncultured Chlorobiaceae bacterium | reverse complement strand
GTCTCTTTTTGTGTACTATACGCTTGATATGGCTTTATGCGGCTAAAATGAGCGTAAAAAAGAGCGCTGAGTATTTTTTTGCGAATAGCGTCTCTATTGTTTGTCCGACAGGCTGCTAGAATGATTTTCCCTGAACAATTATCACCGACGGTTCAAGAATATTCATAACCTTACGAAAATGCCCACAACAGTTGCTCCTCATCGTCGGCGTAGATAACCCTTTTGTACTACCATCACGCACGGCTGAACAGAGCAAATAGTTGACAAGAGCAAATGCATCGAAAATATGAACGCGCTTGCCTTCAATCGACAGAAATTCAGAATGATGATTGGTACCGAGTGGAATGCCGAAAATCAACCGAAGAACGCTTGTTGTGCCTTTCATGTGAGGATTCCGGCCCTTATAACCTTGTCCAGCAGCAAACCGGCAGTCAAGAGCAGAAAACTTGAACATTTGAGATCGCGCCTGACAATCAACACGGGCTGGAGGATGCCCATATTCTTGCCCAACGACAACGACACGTAATGGCCTCCCATCGAATGAAACGCCGAAATATTTCCCTACGTGGTGAAGTTGCCCCTCGTAAAATGTATCAGCGTGCGATGATTTGCACGAATTATAGTGTGAACAGATAAAATCATCACCCAAAACATTATCGGTCAAATACTGTTCAACTGCGAGTATCTGCGCTTCTGACTTTTGCTTCTCGTATGTCGCAGTCATAAATTACAGGTCATCTGGTGAAAGGCCCGTATGCTTTGCAACGCGAGTCAGCATTTTGGGGCCGATTTCATCACCATCGTGGAAGGCGAAAACAAAATCAGGCCAGCCATCGCGGGAAAGTGTTTTGTGCGAACCGGTTTGTCGTTTGACTTTCCAGCCAAGACGCGACAGAACAGCAAGCAAACGCTTGGCTTTAATTGACGGCCATTGGCTCATGCCATAACCGGAATAGAAATGTTTACGGCAAAGGGGCGACTTTCGCTATGCTCAAGCCGATCAGCAATAACTCGAAGGGCGAGAACTTCCGCCTTGGACATTGCTTCCTGCGATGTAGAACCGTAAGCGAGAACTCCCGGTAACTCGGGAACTTCTGCCAACCAACGCCCATCAGATTCTTGCTCCTGTTCGATAGTAAAATTCATTTTGCACTCCAAGGTTTTCATTTAACTCAAATTTACAAAAAATTACTTGTCAACTTTTCACGAAAAGTCAGATTTCTGATAGATATGGCTGTTTGTTCATCATCGTTATGCCCCATTAACCGACTCTGGAGCAGTACTTGCTTTGTCGAAATAACGGCATTTTTCCGTGTGATAAACAATCTCAGGCCATAAACACACATCTACCCAAAACGGATTATAACGACATCCCCCGTTCTTTTCAGGCAAGCGCCTTTGCCCTGCACCCCACAACTTCAAAAATTAAATCGGCAACTTGTACAGGAAATCCTGCATTCAATTGATTGCTGACACGGTCGATAACCTCAGAGGTCTTGTCTGTAATCTCATCAATAAGGTCGGAACATACCAATACACTCGATGCCCGTAGTCAGAAGATGCTGTTTCTGCATATTTTTCAACAAGTAGTGTTTGTTCTTGCCCCACAAACCCATCGCCATTCTTGCCTTTTGATGTGGGAGCATTTTTGGTGCGTTGCCCATGACTGGATAAGCTGGCAGAACATCATAGAGTGGTGAGGCGCCACGGTCAATGAACACGCAGAAGTTATTTGCGTGCCCATCTATGGCACACAGGAGTAAAAAAGCTAACTGCGATTGAAAGAATCCAAGATGATGAGGTATACCGACAATTTATGCGAGGTCAACGGCACACAGATAGAAAATTATCGGACGATTAACCGACGATTATGGTTAATCGGAGGAAGAAAAAAGCCATCACCCAGGCAGGACAGATCAAGTCGCCGGGTGAACGGCACGAAAAGGATGACCGCAGCCGCTACGTCCTCGGATGGAGCAATGCCGCCAAAATTGCCGTCCTTGAAGGGAAGGCCAAACAGCAGCAAAGCGAGCTGACTAAACTCGCTGGCCGCATCAGCAGCTTGCAGCAGGAGCAGAAAACGCTCAAGGATCGGCTGACCATCCTCTCCAAGCTTGACGAGTATCCCGATTTCAGCGATCTCGACTG
>CAIJWE010000117.1 GCA_903824295.1 uncultured Chlorobiaceae bacterium | reverse complement strand
TTGTATTTCATTTTTATGTCTCGATTAATCTCTCCGAATAACCACTTTTTTTGTGGTAATGGAAATCTTTATGAGATAAAATTGATAGCTGGGATTAATTGATATAATTCTATTTAACATTTGTAAATCGGGAATTGCTGACAAATCAGTTATTCCATGATGGTGGCAGCATCTCCCCTGAAAAGCTTGCTGTATTCAGCACGGGTACCTTCGTCAGCCACATGCACCACAATTCTTTCAGGAATCGCGGCATGAAATGCCTGAAAATTCCTGACACAGAGTGGTGAGGAAAAGTATATCTGATCAATAAAATCGAGATCGAGAGGCTCCTCGTTTTCCATCCGGTCAGGGCCATCTCCTTTACAGGAAAAATGTACCTTGATAAACTCTCCTGTATTGAAAACTCTGGAGTCGCCACCGGCAATCAGCACTTTTTTCTTTTTGGAGAACCAGTTATTTTCAACAAAAAGGCTGATGGCGTCACCGATCATCAGAAGTGCAGGTGAATAAACCGCCTTGTCGCCTCTCCTCAACTCCCCCAGCGTGCCTGTAATAATTTTCTGGTTGTAGCGCGTTGCATTCTGCACAATGGCTACCGGTGTCTGCTCATCCCGCCCTTTTTGAGCAACCGCATCAAGCACCTCATGCACGGTGGATGCGACCATATAGTAGACAAGAGTATCAGCATCAGGCACCTGAATTTTACTGACCGGATGGCCGGTACAAAAGGCGACCGAGGAGGAGACTTTTCGCATGGTCAGCGGTATCTCCGTATAGGCACTGGCGCCATGGGCGGCGGTAATGCCGGGGATAATTTCATAGCCGATACCGTTTTGGCGCAGCACCTCTATCTCTTCACCTCCACGACCAAAAATAAAGGGGTCTCCGCCTTTCAGTCGCGCCACTATTTTCCCTGCCCGGGCATGGCGAAGAATCTCTTCGTTGATTGCCTCCTGTTCAAAATGGTGACAATCCTTTCTTTTGCCCGTATAAATTTTCAGGGCGTTGAACCTGACCATCAGTTCACTGCAGACCAGATCATCGTAGAGAATCACATCGGCTTCGCGCAAAACCCGATCGGCTTTCATGGTCAATAATTCCGGATCACCGGGGCCGGCGCCGATGATGTAGACATATCCTGCCTGTGAATGCCCGGTCGTTGTTGTCATGCTCTCTTCAGCCGATTTCATTGTACTGCCCTTTCATTTTTGAATTGCTTACATACCGGCCGTTTCGAGCATGGTCTGTATTTTCTTACGCCACTCGACTGACTTTTTAACATTTTCTCCATTCGACGAGATGGCAATGGTCATCTCTTCCCTTTTAATAATTGCTGGTGAGATAAAATCAGACAACTCCCGGTTATCGACAACATTGACCAGAATTCCACACGCTGCTGCATCTTTTTTTATCCTCTGGTTTATTTCAAGGTTATTGGTGCAGGCATAGACCAGAAAAAAACCGGCAAGATCTGATTTTTCGTACTCTTTATAGATCTCTCTGAATCCGGCACCTTTCAAATCATGATGGATTTCGGGAGCGACAAGCGTGATGTTGCGGGAATATTTTTCCACGGTTTTGATTTTATGCATGGCGATTTTACCGCCACCCACAAACAAGATTTTCTTGTCATCAATTCTGATGTTTATCGGCAAAAAAACTTTCATCTTTTATTAATTGAATTGATGCAACCCCGCAGCCAAATTGCAGGTTTGTCTTGCTGCGTTAAAAAGTGCGCACGAACGCCTGTATCGCAGCAGGCTTTTCGGGTGGAAAAAGAGGAACCAGGCAAAACGCTGAAGCACTGCCCATCACTAATCAGCTCTTTTGACCACAACCACTGCCTTGAGCAGTATGGTGAGAAACAGTATGCCAATGGCCAAAACCCCGAGCGTCATGGAAACTTCCTTCAGAGTCGGGGTATAAGCAACCATGCCCCCCGTTGATGAATAGAGCAGAAGAGCTCCCTTCTCAGCCCAGAGGGAGAAAATCACTCCGGCAGAAGCCGTCATAAGCCAACGGGTAGAGCTTTTCCATGCTGGTACAAAAAAAACAGCAAGAGAGACTATACCAAAAAGAAGTGACAGCCACAGCAACGGCGAAGTCTGGCTCCTGGAAAAACACTCGACGCCAATCAGCGCAAACGTAAGCGACCCTGCATACGCAACGAGCAGGACAAGCTTGTCGCTGACCTTTGTGCCGGCATCAAAGCCTGTTGTTCTTTGCAGAATGAGTATGATCAGCAGCAATACTGCCGTTCCGGCGGCAAACGCAGAGGCAAGGAGACGAAATACAAGCAAAGAGGCTATCCATTGATTTCCGGAAAAAGGAGTAAAGACAAATCCTGTAACAACCGGAAGCGCGATGGCCCACGGAATGGAGAGATAGATGAGCGGTTTAACCCAGGCTGCGACCGGAACGCCCTTCCGTTCAGCGCCAAGAGTAGCCCAGCCTGTGACAAGATTGATGAGGACGTAGCCGTTCAACAGGAAAAAAGCCCAGGAATAGGGTGAAAAGGGCGTTGCATAGCGCAAAAGACCGAGCAGAAGCTGCGGCTTGCCCGTATCAATGAAAAGAGAGAGGAGCGCAATGGCTGAGGCTGAAGCCCCCAGAAACTGTGCAATGACAACAATGTTGCCAAAAGGCTTGTAGTCGTGAAGATAAGATGGCAACACGACCAGAACACTCACGGACGCTACAGCCGCCATAAAGGTAAATTGCATGGCAGATATACCCCACGGAACACCTTCACCCAGCCCGGTAACTGAAAGGCCAAGGCGCAGTTGTTGAGAAAAGGCGGAAATGCCAAACACAATGACCAACAGGAGGAGTGCAATCCATATCCAGTAGAGCCGATTTCCTTTCAGGGCATTCTCAATCATGGCAAGTCATTATATGATGTAAAAAACTGACGGGAGTGTTCCCAACTCAGGTTTTCTTTGCATGGTCTGGTTCTTTTCAAGAAGCAGGCGAATCTCGGATTTGGGATCATTCAGGTTCCCGAATGTAAGCGTCTTTTCAGGGCATGACTCGACACAGGCTGGCAGTTTGCCCTTCAACAGACGCTCCGAACAGAAATTGCACTTTTCAACAACTCCCATCTCCCTTGTCGGATAGATGTCATTGATAGCCTTGATAGCCGGCCTCGGCTCTTTCCAGTTAAAACTGATAGCTCCATAAGGACATGACGCCATGCAGGAACGGCAACCGGTACAACGGTGATAATCAAGCGCCACAATACCATCAAATCGCTTGAATGTTGCCTGGGTAGGGCATGCACTGGCACAGGGCGGATCGGCACAGTGGTTGCACAGAGAGGGAACGGATTTGCCGGTTCTCTCTTTACCTGCGAAATCCTCTCCAGAAGTTGGAAAAACTTCGCGGTAAGGGCTTTTCTGCAGCCATGCGATCTGGTGCGTTGCATTACCAAAGTCGGGTACATTATGAGCAAGGCGACAGGCATCAACACATTTTTGACATCCATCAATGCACTTTCGCATATCAATCAGCATACCCCAGCGAGTGGTGCCGGCAATATTTTTGTCAGACCAGAGGGATGCATCCGTTTTTTCCAGCAAAAAGTTCAGAAAAAGCCCGGAAGAAACTCCAATGCCTGCAAGAAACCCGATACTGGTTTTCTTGATAAATTCTCTTCTCTCTTCGTTCATTACGGTTTGTCTAAAGGCGATAGATGACAATTCCAACAAGTCGGCTTTGCATTGGCATACTGATGGCAACTTATGCAGAAATAGGTGTTGCTGCTGTGACAGCCAAGACAAGTATCCAGACTCTTCTGAAATTTCTTGCCGTCTGCAGTCACATAAGGGCGGCTATCTCTCGCTCCGGTATTCCGCCATTCATTGAGTAGCTGCATGTGATGGGAACGCATATACTCTGTCGGAGCAATACAGACCGTACTGTCTATCGGTGTCGCCTTGGCTATTGGAGAGGCAATCTTCTCTGCTTTTGCCGTTGGCCAGAAAACCCTGAGTGCCACGAGGGCAGAAAGAACCAGAAGGCCGATAACAATGTCTCTTTTTGTAATCTTCATCACTCCTCTTCCTCCTCAAAACCGACCATTGGGTTCTCCCTCAAGTCTTCAGTTCGCTTTTTCTCCCCCTTCATCACAAGAGCATTGCCAACCAGTTCATGCAGACCGTAAACCGAAACTCCCGGATTCCAGTACTTCATCAGTGTTGGCAGGCTGGCCCGGTCGATGGCACAGATGGTAACAAGGCTGTTGACCTTATGCTTTTCCCGTACCTGCTTGACTGCGCTGGCTCTGGGAAAGCCGCCCCGCATCCTGATATCCATGAACTCCTCGGCATTCAGGCCGCTTCCGGAACCACAACAGAAGGTCTGCTCCCTGATGGTATTCTCGGCCATTTCATGAAAAGAGTTGCAGACATTGCGGAGAACGTAGCGTGGCTCTTCAAACATACCCATTCCTCTTGCTACGTTGCAGGAGTCATGAAAGGTGGTCAGAAGGTGGTCGTTGCGTTTTGGGTCAAGGTTCAGTTTGTTATGGTGGATCAAATCCGCGGTAAACTCTGCGATATGCACCATTTTTGTTGCCGCAGCGTTGGTGAATCTGGTACCGGTAATTGGAGAAACCGGCTCCTCAAGAAATTTTGCCGGGCCGTTCATGGTATCCATATACTGATGTACCACCCGCCACATGTGGCCGCATTCACCCCCCAGAATCCATTTGACACCGAGACGCTCTGCTTCGTGATACATCTTGGCATTGAGCTTTTTCATCATCTCGTTGGAGGTGAACATGCCGAAGTTTCCTCCTTCCGATGCGTAGGTGCTGATGGTATAGTCAAGCCCGATATGATGAAAGAGAAGCAGGTAGCCCATCATCGTGTAGACCCCCGGATCGCCGAAAACGTCACCGGATGGGGTGATAAAGAGAATTTCAGCTCCCTTGCGGTTGAAGGTAGGATTCACCTTTATGCCGGTCAGATCCTCGATGTCTTCGACAAGAGACTCAATGTTCTGCACAAAGGTGTGTGGTTCAATGCCAAGGTGGTTTCCGGTGCGGTTGCAGTTGGAAACCGGAGCAAGAATCCAGTTGTTGTTGACGCCGATCAGATTCAGGAGTTCCCGGGCCATCATGGTGATTTCGGCGGTGTCAATGCCCATCGGGCAAAAAACGGAGCAACGACGGCACTCGGTACACTGGTTAAAATACATGTGCCACTCCTTGATCACCTCCGCCGTCAGCTTTCTTGAACCGGAAAAACCCTTGAGAATTTTTTCAGCCAGTGGAAAATCGTTGCGATAGACCGATCGGATGAGCTCAGCCCTCAAGACCGGCATATTTTTCGGGTCTCCCGTGCCAAGGAAAAAATGACATTTATCGGCACAGGCTCCGCAGCGCACACAGGTGTCAAGAAAAAGCTTGAATGACCGGAAGCGCTTCAGGCGGCTTTTCAGCCCATCCCGGATCGTCTTCTCCCATCCATCGGGCAATTGCCAATCGGCATCTGTTGCCGCCCATTTACGGGGATTCGGAAAACCAAGATCTTCGAGGACCTCCGGTTTACCGGGAAAGCACCAGTTGCCGTCACGGAACTCAACCGGCAGATCCCACCACTCCCTGCCGGAGTAGTCCTCTTTCAGCAGAGCCGGTTTTTTCTTTTCGAACTCCTGTTTGAGCTCGGATAGTTTTGGAACGTATTTCGACATAGTTATTCCTTTTCAACCGGAAGACCAGCTTTTTTCATTTTGTCTCGGTAATCATTCTCATACTCCGTATAGCTCTTGAATTTCATGTCTGGATTCCACGGATTGCTATGCCTCTTTGCCCGACTGTTGTTGCAGAGGTTACGTGTCGGACTCAAAAAGATTCCCCCGGCATGCATGAGCTTGCTGAAAGGAAAATAGATGGCAAGCACACAAACAAGAAAGAGATGCACGTAAAAGAGTACGCCAATTTCTCCGGAAAGGATGAAACTGTAATCCATAAGCGTCAGAATCTGATCGTGAACTGGCAGCACATTGATTTTTGTGACGTAGCGCATGCTCATGCCCGCAAGAGCAATAGCCAGAATCAAAAAGAGCGGGAAAAAATCAGTTGGCAGAGAAATCAGACGCAGTTTTGGGTCGCGCAGCCTTCGAATGACCAGAATGGAGATGGCCGCGAGCACAAGCGCATCGGTCATATAAAATGCGGGAAGGGTGACGTCAAAGAATCGATCCATATTATCAAGCAGATCAGCAATGGGTGGAACGGTGGAAAAAAAGAACTTGGAATGCCTGATAACAATAATGAGCAGCGACCAGTGAAAGGTCATGCCGGCAAGCCAGAGCCACTTGGTTGATCCGTATGCAAGTTTTGGCCCGGCGTACAGCTCAGCTTTTGTGTTGCGAAAAAGGGAACGGAAGAGGAGCACTTCCCCCATTACTCTTGCTGCGGCCTCCCAGAAGTGATAGGGGGATTCAAGCTTATCCTGCTTGATCCAGTCAAGGGATTTTTCCTGCCCGCAGGTTGTGGGAATACGAAAAGGAACAGGCCGAATCAGCCAGATTACCAGCCGGACAAGAAAACCAGCGACAAGAATCACCAGTGAAGCACAGGGAATAACAACGGCAAAGAGATAACCAAGACCGGCATACTGTACACCAATATAGGGAATGATGCAAAGGATAGCTGTAAGAAGCAGCGGCATAACGACTTTTTTCATGCCTCGGCCCTCCGTAACTGCATGAAGAGCATGCGTTTGTTTTCATCAAGTTTCAGTTGACAAATCTTTTCCCGCTGCATCATATAACTGTCAAAAGCATGAAGTGTCAGTTCTTCAAGGCGACTCTGCAACGCATCAAGTTCAAACTGTTTCAACGACTGTTTTGGACGGCCTTTCAAAGAGAGCTCCAGAATGATGTTTTTTAATTCAAAAAAAAGCGACATCGTCCTTGACGGTGGCATATCCTGAACAGCAAGAATCCGTGAAAGCTGAACCAACGCATCCGTAAGCGGTTCGCTGTTTTTTTCACAATGGTCAAGCACCATGCCAAGTGCCTGACAGAGTGCCTCTGCGACCGGAGAGACTGCCGCCATTTTTCCGGAGAACAGGTGCAACGACCGCTCCATCCATGCGTCAAGAATCTCTTTTTTGTTTTCCTGAACTGCTCGACCCCATTCAATAGTCATAAGGCAAGGTAATAACGGTTTTCAAAATATGCTCTACCCGCTGTTCAGAACCAGTTGTTTACCTGATGCTCCTCAACCAGCCCGACAAAACCATCATAATCAATGGCACCAACCCCTTCGGCTACAGCAGCAATGCCTCGGGCACTCAGGTCGGGCTGAAGCGCAAATACTGGATTGTTTTTCTGGAGAGACGCTATCATCGGTGAAAACCTGTTATCTGCCTGAACAGCATAAACGCCGTCCTCAATAAAAAGAACTGGATCACCCGGCTGAAGAAACCTGAAACAGGTTTCCATCGTGAGGGTTTCGAACGGTGATTTGTTGATCGTATGTAACATTTTAACGTATAATGTGTTATGAGTTCAGATACTGTTCTGTTCAGTGATGAATAATGACATCCTGCTCTTTCATCAATCTGCCGATTTTTTCAGAATTCATGACCTCGACAGCAACAATCAGGTCATCTTCCGAGAGACCCCGTTCTGCAAGTGAGATCTGATCAACATAAAGTTTTTCTACGTCATAACCATCAAGAGCCATGAACGTGCGGGAAAATCCCTTGACACCGATTGCACTGGTATCCTGTCCTTTTTTGAGGGCATAGACCCCGTCGCCGATAAAAACAACGGAGAGGTCCTGCTCGTAGGCGGCCATGATCAGAATCATCTCCAACCCTTCGTAGGTATAGATTGTCCCGTGTGGTGCATGGCGCAAGACATGCATGATCTTTTTTACATTTTCGTTTTCCATAGATGCATCAATCTCCAAAGGTTACCAGTCTGTCGTTACGAATTGCAATGTCTGTAAGGGTTCCAAGCCCGGTGATAGCACTCCCCTCAACAAGAACATCATCACTGATACCCCGACGTTTGGAGGCGGCAATACAGGCAAGGATCTCAAAGCCATGTTTCTTGGCCAGTTCACTCCAGCGGGCCGCAATATTGCGGTCATCCTGAGGTGGATCCATAAGCTTCGTGACGTTGGTGACTCCATCATTGTAAAGAAAGACGGCATCAACACGGTGTCCTCTTTTCATTGCAGCTTCAGCAAATTTGAAAGCCGTATCGGAGGCCTGGTGGTTATACGGGCCCTCCTTAAGCAAAATTCCTATGTTCACGGCCAGTGCGTTAATTTAAATGTTATGGAAAAAAAAGCAATGCCACGCTCTTAGAGCCCGGCCCGCATTCCCTTAAAAGCTTCATAAAGAGGCAACCAGGTTTTTGCATTTTCAGCAAATGGCTTTTCAATAAACTGGCAAAAGTAAAGCGCATCTTCGGCAACGGAGAGGTTCCCGTTTTTGAGTGCATCAAGAGCCTTCTGGCCGGAATCAGCCGCATCATTTCCGGTGAGCTTGGCCTGCATCCAATAGTTGGCTGCCTCCTGCCGAAAAACAAACGTTTTCGGCAGTGACTGGGCCTGCTTGAGCGATGAAACCTCTACATTGCGAGGCCCGAACGTAACGGGCCATCCTGTTTCAGCCCACTTTCTGGAGTTCGCAATGGCCTCCTGAACCTGATATATGACATCTTCTGACATGGATCCGTTATCTCCTCTTGTTTTCATGGTTTCTTTTCGCCCCGGCCTAAAGACCTTCACCCATCCCCATCTGGATAAACCCGGAAGGGCAGACCAGTGAACAAAGATGGCATCCGACACACTTCGAGTAATTGGTTGTAACCATCTCTCCTTGCGGATTGTCCCTGTACCGGGTAACAGCTTCCTGCGGACAGAAAGAGAGGCACTGTTTGCAATCAAAGCAGAGACCGCAGCTCATGCAACGCGCTGACTCCGCCTTGGCCTCACCTTCACTCAGTGCGACAAGCAGCTCATCGTGGTTACCAATCACCTTGTCCAGCTCAATGGTCTCCCGCTTTGCCTGTTCGGAATGGACAAAATAAAGAACATCCTGCTTATGAACTTTGGTGATCTCCCGATACCCCTGTTCAGGAAGAGGAAGCCCCTTAAGAAAAGCATCCATGGAATTTGCAGCCTTTCGTCCATGACCGACTGCCGTGGTGATGAGATCAACCTTAATGGCATCCCCGCCTCCGAAAAGCTTCTCTTTGCCCTGCAGGCGAAAATAACGGTCAACCTTGAGCCACGGGCTCCCGGCAGTAGCACTTTCAAAACCCTGCAAATCGGCGCTCTGCCCTATAGCAGCAACAACCATGTCGGCCTCAATGTCAAAAGTTTCACCGGTATTTTTGTAGCGGAAAAAGGGAATTGGCGAATTCCAGCCATCTTCTCCCTTCACTTTTTTCACCATTTTTGCACAGCGCAGAGCCTGAACACCATTCTCTCCAGTGATGACCTCCAATGCCCCGCTCATGTAATGCATGGCAGCTCCTTCCCTCGCAGCATCATCAAATTCAATCTGGAAGCAGGCCATCTCCTCCCTTGGAACTCCGGCAACCACAGCAGCCTGAGAGCCAAGACGGAGCGCAAGACGCGCAACATCCATCGCGACGTTACCATCGCCGATAACCAGCACCTTTTTCCCGATGGAAATGTCATCACCCTGCACTTCGTAGTTTCTCAGGAAGTCAATGGCATTGGTCACTCCGGGAATCCCTGCAGAGCCGGGAACCGGAAGAGCACGGCCCTTTTGGGCTCCTGGAGCAATAAAAATCGCATCGTACTCTTCTTCAAGTTGTGCAAGGGTGATATCGACTCCAACGCAGACACCCATTTTCGTTTCAACTCCAAGGTCGATAATCCGCTGGATTTCAGCCTCAAGAATGGCGCGGTCAACACGGTAGCCCATGATACCGTACAGCACCATGCCACCCAATTTTTCATTGGCATCGTAAATCGTTACGCCGTGACCTTTGCGGCGAAGCTGATATGCGGCCGAAAGTCCTGCCGGTCCACCTCCGATGACAGCAACCCTTTTGCCGGTGTCAACACCCGCTCCAGGAAGTTGCAGGCCAGCTTCAATGCCGTAATTGCCAATCACCTGCTCAACGGCATTGATGGCCACACTTTCGTCGTGGTGCTGGCGATTGCAGGCATTTTCACAGGGGTGCGGACATATCCTGCCCATAACGGCAGGAAAGGGGTTCGCATCAACAATGGTTTCCCATGCAGCTTTCAGTGCATTGTCAGACTTGTCAACACCATTCAGTAAACGGTGATAACCACGGATGTCCTCCCCGGCCGGGCACTCCGCCATACAGGGCGCAAGCTGCCTGACATAGACCGGACATTTGTGACTATGGTCTCCAAATGCAACAATCTTGTCTGTTCCCTTCAGTTCACTGAATGGCGGGAAGACATAAGATGTCGCAAAATCAAGGATAGGATTGGATTCTACCTTCATGAATTATCTCCTGTAAGTCTAAAAGCGGACATGAGCAGACTGATTGAACGTGGTTCTTGCATGACGGTAGCTGTCGATCATGTCATCATCAAAAACAAGTCCTGTTTCATCAAAAAAGCGTTTCCATCCAATCCGGTTAATCCACTCCCCTACTCGTTCCCAGGGACGTCCGCCTGCTTTGTATGCGGTAAGGATTTTGCCGACTACCTCGGTGACCTCAGGCCATCTTGGCGGATTGTTTGGCAGATTATGAGCAACAATACTCATTGTTGATGGTTTGGAGCGGGCATTACTGTTTTTGCCGCCGACCCAGATCGCAAATTTAGAGTGCTCAGGATGGTTGATTTCCATGGCCGGGCAAGCACCGAAACAGGCACCGCAGCAGATACATTTTGCCTCATCAACCATGAGCGATTTCTTGCCATTGACCACTGTCGGCCGAATAGCCGCAACAGGACAACGGGTAACCGCTTTGGGTAATTCACAGATGGTTGCGAGATGATCGTGGTTGATTCTTGGAGGGCGTGTGTGTTTGATAACAACAGCGATATCGGCCTGGCCGCCACAGTTGATTGCACAACAGGAGGTCGAAAGCCTCACCTTGTTGGGCATCTCCATCCCCCTGAATTCATTATAAAGCGTATCCATCATCGACTTCACAACTCCTGACGCATCAGTCGCCGGAATATCACAATGAAGCCACCCTTGGGTATGCGACACGGAGGAGACACACATCCCTGTTCCACCGACAGGAAAGCCCATCTCTTCGAGTTCACGGATCATCGGCTCTACATTCGCCTCGTTAGGCGTCAAAAACTCAACGTTGTTGCGTACGGTGAAGCGAAGATAACCGTCACAGTACTTGTCGGCAACATCACACAGCCTCCGGAGCATATCAACCGTATCCTGACGGGGCGTTCCTGCCCGGACCGTGTAGATGGTGTCACCACTCTGTGCCACATGCTTCAGAACTCCGGGCTTGGGAATTTCGTGATATTTCCACTGCCCGTAGTTTTTTCTTACAACCGGATGCAAGGCCTCCTCATAGCTGTGAGGCCCCGACTCCACGGTTTTCCACTTTTTTTCAGGACTGCTCATAGTGTTAGTTCCTTATAAATTTTTCCTTCCTGCATGAGTAGCATTCAATCAACCGGGCTCAGTACCTTGCCTTGAAATAGGGATTGTCACGAGGCCTTGTCACCATATTGATGTTTGCTTCAAGACCGACACCCTCAAGGAAGAGCTTCAAACCGACACGCTCAATCGTTTCGCCGATACGCTCATGATCGAGGCCATTGTCATCCCACCAGTCGATAATTCCCTCAACCAGTTCGATAAACTCATCCATATCTTCGTCACTCTCCATCTTCATGAAGGGGACAATCAACGAGCCCATATTGACGCCGACCTTCAGGGTATTCTTTCCGCCCATCAAGAGGGAAATTCCCCGCTCCTTGCCAGGAGAGAGTGCTTTTGGCATGACGTTCAGGCAGTGCATGCAACGCACACAGTCCCTGCTGTCAATGACCATTTCACCATCTTTCAGCGATATAGCCTTGGTCGGGCAAAGATTGATCACCTGATTGACCACAGCATCCAGACCATTCTTTTCGACCCATGCGGTGACCTCTTCAGGTTCAATCTGGATAGCATCCTTCCAGGTTCCAACAACCGCCAAATCAGAACGCATGATTGCATTCGTGCAGTCGTTCGGACATCCTGAAAACTTCAGTTTGATTTTATAGTTCCACTCGGGACGATGCAGTGGTCCAACAAAATGTTTGAGCAGCTTGAGATGAGCCTTGAGATCATCGTAACAGGCATTCTCGCAGCGACCAGGTCCAATACAGGAGACCGCCGTACGCATACCGGCACCGGCACCACCAAGATCCCATCCGGCCTGGTTCAGCTCATCAAAACACTCCTGAACCTTCTCCTGCTCAATACCCTGCAACATGATGTCACCCGTCTGTCCGTGCATGGTGATGATTCCGCTGCCATACTTCTCCCAGGTATCACAAAGCCCCCTGAGCATCTCGGTATTGTAGTGAAGTCCCGGTGCTGGCTGAATTCTCATGGTGTGAAATTCGGCAGCTTCCGGAATCTTGTCTTTTATCATTGAGTAGCGCGTAATAACGCCTGCACCATAACCATCCACAGTGACGAGACCGCCTTTCCAGTACCCCATTTTGGTATTGTAGGAGTACTCAAGCTGATCCATAACTCCGCGCAGCATGGGCTTTTCTGTTCTTTCAGCAAGCTCTTTGAACCCTGAAATGAAACTTGGCCATGGCCCTTTTTCAAGTTCATCAAGCATTGGTGTCGGATGCAGAAACTTCCCGTTTCCATCCGTGCCACCCTCTTTTTCTCGCATTACTTCATCCGAAGCAGCCTTTTGAGCCTCATCCATCATGACCTCCTTTGATTCACAGTAAAATTGGGATCAGCAAACCTCTCTCCGTCCATTAAACGCAACCCGTAGGTTTTGGCAATCCCGCAATTTTACAGGCCTGCAAACCTGGTCCTTTTGGAAAAAGCCCGTACAAAAATTCGGATGCCGCTTTTTTGTCCATATCCTTTTCGTTGGCAATAGCCTTGGTAAGTACCTTTACAGCAGGGGCAATCTGATACTCCTCATAATAGCCTCTGAGAAAGTTGATGAGATCCCAATGCGCTTCAGTCATTTCAATCTCCTCACCCACTGCCAGCACCTTGGCGATATCCTCTGTCCAGTCTTCGAGATTCACGAGATATCCATTCTCATCGGTTTCATAACGGACACCATTGACTTCAATCGGCATAATTTGCTCCTTTACTGGTTAATACAATATTATATTGTGAGTTACGTCTATTTAAACTTCAACAGAAGGGTGAGATGGAAACGATAGCGAAAGAGCGTTACAATTACACGCACTGACGATCACGAATTTACACACCAGACTTCAAATTCCGGAATTTTTTTTACAACAAACCACTATGTCTCTGCTCACGGGCTTTATATGCAGAGGCCAGTGAGACGAATGTTTCAGCCCAAAGAGGGTTGGCCAGAGCGTGCAGGTGCGCAAACGATGCAAACACATTCCGATACAGCGCCCCATCACTTTTTCCGGTTATTCCATACCCCCGAATAACGTCAAACTGAAAGGAGTGATCAACAGTCGGCAAAAGCACCCGTGAATAATGAAATTCATGGGCCTTGACACACTCCCCTTTCCTGAACCAGGGTGAATCTTCCCTGCTTTTCAAATCAACATATCCATGCCCAGCAGGAGTTTGGCCAAAGCTGATTTCAAAGGGCAGAACACCTGCCAGTTGATAGCGTTTCCCTTTCCATGTGGCATGTTGGCAAAGGTAAATCAACCCCCCGCACTCAGCGTATACGGGCATATCTCCCTCAATTTTTTCACGGACATCACCCAACAATCCCTTGTTTGAACTCAAGACTTCAAAGAACGATTCTGGAAAACCACCGCCGAGATAGAGTGCATCAACATCAGGCAATGAACTCTCCTGAAAGGTGTTAATGAAACAGATCTCTGCGCCGTTGTTCCTCAATGCTTCGAGATTTTCCGGATAGTAAAAACAGAAGGCTGCATCCATGAATACCCCGATCTTTACTCTTGCCGCAACATGCTTCCCAAAACTCCCTTGCCTGCGCACCTCCATCGGGGGTGCCTCATGAAAGAGGGCAAGGAGAGCGGCCATGTCACAATAACGCCCAACCTTCTCTGCCGCAGCCTGAATAAATTTTTCAGCCTCGGCCGTTTCAGCCACAGTTGTCAAGCCAAGGTGCCTTTCGGCAAGAAGCAACTCCGGATCATGAGGAATCGCTCCAAGGACTGGCACTCCGCAATAATGTTCAATCGCCTGCGTCTGCTTTTCTGCATGCCGCAAACTTTTTACCTGATTGAGTATCACTCCCCTGATATCCGCCCTGGGTGTCATCGCCTGCATACCCATAACCAGTGCTGCGATCCCCCTGTTCATTTTTCGGCTGTCAACCACCAGCACCACCGGAGCTTCAAGCATTTGGGCAACTGCTGCACTGCTGTCAGAACCATCAAGAGAGATTCCGTCGTGCAGCCCATGATTGCCTTCTATGAGAGCGAGGCTTGCACTTTTGCCAGCGCTCTTTGCCTGAAACAATGCAATACATGCCTCTCTTCCCATCAGCCAGGGGTCGAGATTGGAGCACTCTGCTCTACTGGCCAACCTGTGCCACTCGGGGTCGATATAATCCGGCCCTTTCTTGAAACTGCTTACCGCAAAGCCCTGATCCGCAAAATATCGCAAGAGAGCAAGAGTGACCGTTGTCTTCCCTGAACTCTTGTGGGGCGCAGATAGCATCAAACGAGGCACCTTTACTACCTCCATTTCACCTCCGCCCGGTGCGGCTTCATCAATGATTTACTTTTTCTTGATAAAAAAGGTATGAACACCGGCTGATTCCGTATGAGCGACAAGTTCATGGCCGGTACGGTTTGCCCATGAAGCCATGTCATTGACTGATCCGGGATCGGTCGCAATCATTTTCAATATCTCGCCACTGTTCAGTGAATCAATCGCTTTTTTGGTTTTCAAAATCGGTAAGGGACAATTCAAACCTTCACAATTCAGCTCAAGGTTGCTCGCTATTTCACTCATAAAAAACTCCTGATAATATGTTATTACTTCAAATCTCTCTGGTTGGACCTCGGAGCCATTTGCTCCGGTCGCAGCTTTACCGTAAAATAATCGTCCGCCACCTCCTCGTCTACAAGAGCACCGGCACTGCTCCAAAGGCGTTCTTCATAATCATTCCATCCTCTCAACCCTGTCCGCAGCGAAAAAGCATGTTCATAGCCGAGCCACTGCATGGATTGGACGGCAAGAGCACTGCGGGAACCTGATCGGCAAACCACAACAATTTCACGCATCCTTGCTTGCACCAATTCCGGCACAGTATCCTCATAATCCCATTCACAAGCAGATTCCAGAATGCCCCTTGGAACATTGATGGAGCCCTTGATATGCAGGGTATCAAATTCATAAGGCTCACGCACATCAAGAATAAGCAAATCTGAATTCTCCTTCATGCGTTCAACAAGATCCCACGGCATAATCTCTTTAACCCCAGGCAAACAATTCTTGACAAGCTCTCTGTAACTCAGCATGATCAGAACCCTTTTCTGTCAGATAAAAAGCGAGATATCAGCGTCGGCAGCATACTCAAGAAAGGTTGCCGCGCCACCATATTCAACACCGTCAATGAACTCCTCCTTTTCAAACCCGAAAACCTCCATGGTCATCTGGCAGGCAATAAAGCGAACACCAAACTCCTGACACATGCCACGAAGTTGCTCAATGGTGGCAACGCCTTTCTTTTTGAAAGTCTCCTTCATCAACATGGTTGCCATGTTGTCGAAACCGGGAACATTGCCGGAGATAGCATTCGGAATGGGCCAGTTGATTGACTGAAAATCCTTGCTGCCAAAGGGCATTTTCATTGGCATGGCCGGGTTACTGTGAGGAGAGACTTTGGCATCAATCTCCTTTTTAAGCAATGGAAGACCATAAAAAGTGAAGAAAATAACCGCTTCCATATCCATGGCCGCAGCAGTTGAGGCCAGAATGAACGGAGGATATCCCCAGTCGAGTGTTCCCTGGGATGCAATGATTGCAAGTTTTTTTGTATCAGACATAACTTTTTAATTTCCCGATTACGCTTTTCTGAAAAACAGACAGTAAAAATATTCCGTGCAAAACAAGTGGCCGGATATGCTCTCTTCAATGGCCACCGGAGACGATTCCCGCTGCGGCAAAAACAAGTACCAGCACCTGAAGCAAGGTCATAACCGCATAAATCATATCTTTTTCTTTCAAAAAAAGCGGAATGATAACCGCAAGGCAGAGCATGGTTACCGATGAAAGATAGACGACAGATGCATAGCTGAGAACATCACCTCGACCCAATTGATAAATCCAATCCCATCCTGAAGGAACCGGAACAATCTTGTGCAATTCTGCTGCCCGAAGACTCCAATGCATGGCGACCTCTGCAGGAGAAACCGTGGAGGGAAGCAATTGAAAGACATAAACAAAATAGCCTGCTACGATAAAGATAATTCCCAAGGTAGAGGTCCAGGAGAGTACCGTGGCGTAGGTCAACTGAATCCTGTTTGCGTGAAGTTTTGGTTTCATAGTGTCGTTAGCGTCAGATTCCGAATCCTTTTAAAAGAGCCCTCAATCCGGCACCAGCAAGGAGGGTGATGACAAGCTTTCTCACAACACGGGTGTGGACCTTTGTAAGCAGTCTGGCTCCGATTTTTGTACCAAGCATCATGCCTGCGACCGATGGTACTGCGATAAGAGGAAGAACCGCACCCTTGTGCAGATAGACCCAGGCCGCGGCAGTATCATTGATAGAGAGCACAAAAATGCTTGTGGCCACCGACACTCTCAGCGGAGCACCCAGCACAAGGTTGAAGACCGGCACATTTGCCCAGCCAGCGCCAAGCCCGAACATTCCTGCCATGAATCCAATGACAATGAATAGCAAAAGGCCGATGGGGGTACGATGAATCTGCCAACTGACATCTTTTTTAAGCTGTTCATCGTAGTAGATACCATAGATGTGCAATATTTTGGACAGGGTATCCGGCTCCTTTATTTCAGGATAGGCCGAATTTTTTGAAAGCAGCATGATCACCGAAATACCAAGAATGGTCGCTCCAAGAGATAACTGCACCACATTTTCCGGCATGGCAAGGCCGACCATGGCACCGGCTATTGAGCTGACGGAGGCAATAAGCGCCATCGAAAGAGCAAGCTTGAGATTGGCCAGCCCCTTTTTCAGCAAGGGAGAGCCCGCTGAAAGCGCTCCGGAAAGCGCCACAAGCAATCCAGCTCCCCGCACAAAATCAATATGAAAAGGGAAAAAGCTGCTTACGATGGGCACAAACAGTACTCCACCTCCGACTCCGGCAATAACGGCGATAATGCCCAGAAAAAAAGAGAAAACGAAGAGCGCAATTTCCCAAACCCACCACTCCGTCTGTACGGGAGTCTGGGATTGTACTGCAAAGGCCACTGCTGGAGAAAAAAGCAGCAGACCCGTGAGTACGCTCAAAAGAAAAATGGAGCCAATCGTTCTATAACATCTTTGATGCATCACACTTTCTCTCATGGTTTAGAAATATAGAAAGTTTTTTCATCGGGCCTGAAGGGACGCCCCATCCAGAGAGGGCGACGGAGTCCATCCGGTCCCGGTGCGGGCCTCGTCATGGCAAGCCACTCCTTGTAAATCTGGTGTGAACGCTCCGTATCGACAAAAACGTCACCATAACGATCACCCTCATGCGCACGCTCAATACGCACCTTCTGATGCCAGCAATGCATGCCGCTGATAGGATCGGGGTGTACCGGAAAGGTAATGTTCTGGTGTACGCCGCCATCAGACCAGAAAATTCTTGATGAATCCGCGTCGCTGCTCTCATAGGGCTCAATACCCTCATCAACACGCATTTTCCATTTTCCGCCACCCTCACGCTTGATCTCTACACGGTTGGTTGACCAGCGGTTAGCCGCCGGATCCTGCTCGCGACGCCAGCGACCAATGTGATGTGAGCAGGCAACCACGCCGGGACGAATCCCCTCGGTAACCCATGCCCGGTTAATGAAAAATCCGATATCGGTATTCACGCGAATGAGGACACCATCTTCAAAACCGAGACTCTTTGCGTCTGAAGCATTGATCCAGACTGGATTACGATGTGCAATCTCAGCAAGCCATTTGGCGTTGCCGGAACGAGAGTGAATCAACACCGGAAGACGGAAGGTAGGGACAAGCGCAAACTCACCCTTGCTCCGGTTCATGATCTCCTGATGCACATGGCTTTTGATGTAGACCGGGATGCGGTACTCAGGCCACTTCCAGTCGACCATCGTCTGTGAATAGAGCTCCTGCTTGCGCGACGGTGTTGGAAATCCGGTGCAATTTGCACCCTTGACCTGAACACCGATTGACTTGCCATTTTTCGTTATAAGGCCAGTTTCCGGCTGCACGGTTGAGCCCTGAAAATCAGCCGGCGACAGCACTCTCTCATTGACCTTGTAGACATTGGTTTCAACCTCAAAGGCTCCATACTTCTGCATATATCCCAGAGCCGTCAACCCCTCTTTGGCCGCCTTTTCCGGCAACCCGGGCACACGCTCAAAGATATAGCGGTAATACTCCTCAATGGTGATCTTCTCACCAGGACGGTAAGGCGACATGCAGTACTGCTTTATGCCGAGGCTTCCATCAGGATCAATCCGCCAGGTAAGCTCAATCCAGAATTCATCCTCTTCCCATACTTCGCCAACATTTGCCTGCCAGGTATATTCCACCGGTTTGCCCATCTTTGCATGAGCAACACGAAGAACCGGCTGACGGAAAGCAATCCATTTGCCAGCATGGGTTTCATAACTGATAATATCATGCCGCTCGGCAGAGTGGCCCATCGGCAACACATAATCGGCAAAATAGGCAGTTTCACTCCAGGTTGGCGTAAGCGCCGCATGAAGACCGATTTTTGATTCATCCTCCAGCGCCTCAATCCAGGAAAATCCATCGGGATAGGTCCAGACCGGATTGAACACACGGGTAAAGTAGACATCAAGTTTGCCACGACCCTCTTTGAGAAAATGGGGCAGCAAAAAGCTCAGCTCAAAATGAGCAAGCGGATACTCGTCCGGCAACTGGAGTGTGTTCCAGTAAGTCTGTGGTTTTGGCTTGGCATGAACATCGGGGTGGAATTTGTTCCATGCACTTGGCGAGGTTCCGCCCGGTGTACCAACACTGCCCGTCAAAACATTGAGGAAATGAAGGGTGCGCGACACTGCCCAGCCACCAAGGTTCCCGCTGCTTGCGCTTCGCCATACATGCGTGGCAAACTGCGTACCAGCCTCACCTATTTTGCGGGCAACCTCAACAATCATTTCTGCCTTGACGCCACTCTCTTTTTCTGCATACTCCGGCGTATATGCGATGTACTCTTTTTTCAGTGCCTCAATGAAATTCTCAAAGGTGACAGGAGTGTTCGGGTAATCCTGCTTCAGATACTCTTTCCAGTTCACCCAGTTTTCAAGGTAGTCGCGGTTGTAGATCCCTTCATCAAGAATCACCTTGGCCATGGCAAGCAAAATCGCAGGCTCGCTGCCTGGAAAACTTGGCATCCAGTAATCCGACATGCTCGCTGTATTCGAAAGACGAGGGTCGAGCACCGCAAGTTTGGCACCCTTCATTCTCGCCTCAACAATACGCTGGGCATGAGGGTTAAAATAGTGTCCCGACTCAAGGTGAGCACTGACCAAAAGCATGAACTTGGCATTGGTATAATCAGGAGAAGGACGATCAAGCCCTTCCCATATCGCGTAGCCGAAACGCGCTCCTGATGAACAAACATTGGTGTGGCTGTTATGACCATCTACATTCCATGCCCTGAGCACCCACTCCATGAACCCTTCATGGCCGGGGCGACCGACATGGTATGAAATTTCGTTGTTGCGACCCTCCTGTATGGCCTTGCGCATTCTTCCGGCAATATCGTCCAGCACGCTGTCCCAGCTTACCCTGTCCCACTTGCCGCCACCTCTCTTGCCCGATCGTTTCATCGGGTAGAGCACCCTGTCGGTATCCTCAATCTGGTTAAGGGTTGCGGGGCCTTTGGCACAATTTCTTCCACGACTTGCAGGATGATAGGGATTACCGACCAGCTTGCGCATCGTCATGGTCTCTTTATCAACATAAGCGAGCAGTCCGCAACCAGCCTCACAGTTAAAACAGGCGGTCGGAATCAGCATATACTCTTTCGACTTGCGCTCAGGCCAGCTTTTCGAATCATATTCCACCCAATTATCCCACTGATCGGGAGGCGGACAGTTCACCTGGGTACCATCAACAGTTGCACTTTTCGTTGCCGGACCACTCCCTTCCGTGTGGAGATCAGCAATGAGGTGCAGTTTTTCTGCTATCGTTTCTATAACCGTTGGTTTATGGGTATAACTCATATTTACTCCAGCACTTGATTAACTTAACGGAACGGTTTGCGGTGCATGAATCCAGACTTTTTCTGTGTAGAAGACACCACAAAGTCCCAAAATGGCGGCTACAGCAAGCATCAGTGGCGAGGAAAGAGCAAGGCACAACAGAAGCGGAAGCACATTACCCGCAATGAAACTGCCAAACCAGAACGGCTTTTTCAGTGATCCATGCAGGATAGCCTCAGCCGCACGTTCCGCAGACTTCGAAGGGTGTTTGCCATAGAGTTCAGAAAGCATCACAAGGATGTGAAGGATAAAACCACCCGCAAGAGCTGGCCTGAGCAGTTCAAAAAGATCAGGGTCACTGGAGGTCAGCACGCCAAGCACAACCATTGCAGAGCCACCCGCGAGCAGCGAGTTCAGGAACATGTGCAAGAGGAGCATAGGGCTTTGCCAGAAATCCCTTGCCTTGGCCGAGCCAAAGAGAAATACTGTATAGATCGCCGTCATCAAGGCAAAGAGTGCTCCACACCAGAGCGAAACCTGTTCGAGGAGAGGCAACTGGAGATATTTGGCAACTCCCCACAGGGCAAGAAATGCGCCGAATCCGGCAATCGTCAAACCACCCTTTACAAGCCATGAACCAAATTGCGGACGAAGCATGACGGAAGAGAAGCGCTCGGGACGATCAAGATCCATGACAAGAAATCCTCCCGTAAGGGCAAGAAAGAGCAGCGAAGTTGCCCATACAGCCCACTGCAGCGAATCGGAGAGGGGGTGCATCAGCAGGGTCTGCAGAACAAACATCAGCAAAAACAATCCTGAGGCCAAAGCCTTTGAAGCGACATAAGCAGGAACCTCCCAGCCCCAGACCACTCCTTTGGCAGGAATATCATACACCTTTCGGGCCTTTGGCTTTCCATCAATCCCGGATGATGGAAGCAATTTTTTTGCAGGTTTCGTAAAGTGTTTCCCTGCAAAGTGACCAACCCCGCGAGACTGTTCACTCCAGAGGTATCCATTGACTTCCGAAACTTCAAACGGATCAAGCGAAGCTCCATCTCCATTAATATAAAAGAGTTTGGGCGACGTACCCTTTTCCGGCTTGCGCACCATGGTCTGCTCTTTGGCCACAAGACGAGCTATCTCGCTGCGGGGGTCATCAAGATCACCAGCAACGATTGCCTGCTGGGGACAAATCGATACACAGGCCGGCTTGAGGCCAACCTCTTTTCTATGGGCACAATAATTGCATTTTGCGGAGGTGTGCGTCTCTGGATCCATATAGAGAGCACCGTAGGGGCAGGCTTGGGAACAGGCTTTACAGCCGATACATCGACGCTGGTCAAAGTCAACAATACCATCATCCCGCCGATGCAGCGCCTCAACCGGACAGATAGCAACACAGGGTGGTTCAGCGCAATGGTTACAGCGGAGAACGGTAAAATATCGCCTGCTGTCAGGGAATACTCCCTTTTCAACATATTTCACCCAAGTGCGGTTTACTCCAAGTGGTACCTGGTTTTCGGATTTGCATGCGACCGTGCAGGCATGGCATCCGATACATTTCCGGGCATCAATAACAAAACCGTAATTCATTAATTTTGCTCTAAATATTATAATACCGCCGCAGTTGTTTACTCTCGATAACCAACTCACTCGACGTCCAGGCACAGCATGACCTATGTGACAGCTCTCTTCTTACCGCCCGCAAAAACACAAAAAACGACTGTATAGTTATACAGTTTTGATTTTAACAAAAGATATCGACTATTCAAAAAGAAATCTACCGAAAAGAGAGCTGGAGCCACTGAATAAGCCCGGGTCATTCAACGCTGGTGTTTGCACCTGCAGTATTGAATGACCCCGGGGGTTCCCGGCTTATCCTACCTCTTTTCCTGCCATAACGAGAGTTGGAGGAGCTCCAAGATGACGTCCACCAAGAAGAACATTCCAGTAGAGCCATTCAAAGCCGAGTTTTCCATACCAGTTCATCTTGGTCTCGTGGAGCAGCGTGAATGGTCCCAGTTTTGGCATCGGGAACTTGCCATGAAGCGGCTCAATCTTGTAGTTGAAGTCAATCAGCGAGGAGGTGCCTTTGGAATAGACAATAAAACAGGTTGAGTGACCGTCATAAATCTCCTCCGGCTTGACGCCATGTATTTCAGACATGATATTGAAGACCACAACATCAGCCTCATAATGGGCAACCGATCCTGCCTTTGAGGTAGGTACGTTGGTGGCATCACCAATAACGTAGACCCTGTCATGCTTGAGCGCCTTGAGTGTGTTCTGGTGGGTTGGTACATAACCGATGCTGTCGTCAATGCCCGATTTGCTGATTACCTCATCACCAATGGTGGTCGGAACAATAACCAGCGTGTCATAATTTATCCTGTCACCTTTTACAGACTCGATATACTTCTCTTTTCCATTCACAGAACTGAGTTCGAAACTTGTACTGATCTTGATGTTTTTGCTCTTGGCCGACTCAGTAAAGACCGCAGAGGCCTTTGGTTTTGTAAACGCTCCTGCCAGAGGCGTAACCAGTTCAATCTCGGTCTTCTCCCTGATGCCGTTATTGCGGCAGAACCAGTCCGCCATAAAAACAAACTCAATCGGAGCTACCGGGCATTTAAAGGGAAGTTCGGCAATATTCATCACCAGTTTGCCCCCTTTAAACTCTTTTAATTTCTGGCGCAGTTGTTCTGCGGCCTCAATGGTATAAAAGGAGAAAGCATTCTTGCCCCATGCATCCATCAAACCGTCATTCTCTTCGGGAGCAATTTTGCAGCCTGTGGCAATAACCAAGAAATCGTAGGTAAAGGTGTGGTTTTTGCTCTTTACCTCCCTTTTCTCAGGATTGATATTGGTAATCTCATCAATCACAAAATTCACACCAGGAAGGATATACTTTTTCCTTGAGCGTGTCAGTGTCTTGGATTTTTGCAGCCCAAAAGGAACAAACAGCAGACCCGGTTGATAGATATGATTGTCATCACGATCAATCACCGTAATCTCCCATTCAGCAGGCAAATGCCTTCTCAGATTATTGGCAACAATTGTTCCACCGGTACCCGCACCCAATACAACGATCTTTTTTGACATTATCTTGCCTCCATTTAAGGAATCAGTTATGAAAGATTGGTGTGAAAAGAAAAAAAAGCTTTACAACAGCATGCGCACAGTCAGAGAAGCATGACTCTAACCCATTCTATATAAATAAGGAGCAGACGATCCTGGAAAACAGTTCATGGACATGACAGTCCAACCAGATACCCCAAACCTCACGCGAAGGAACTGCATGGCTATATACCTATAAGTATCATTAAAATGTAAACATCATAATGATGAAAAGCAAAAAATGAACGTGATTTGCTCATTCTCCGAAGCAATATTTTAACCAGAGCCAAGTTCACAATCTTGTAGCACTCCCTTAACAATTCCTCAACAGAACGAATGGTACTTTGTGTGGCGCATGAAGATATGCGAAAGGAGTTCCGGAATTTTACAGAACACATCACACAAACCAACTCAATATTTGTTATGAGAAAAGTTGCATTAATAGTCGGTCTGGCCGCTTCCCTTGGGTTCAACAATGCGCAGGCCGTTGACTGGAACTGGAAAGGAGATATCCGCGAACGTTACCAGTCTGAATTGACCGATACGCATGGTGTCACAGGCGAACACAGCCGCGACCGCTACCGTACCCGCGTCCGCCTTGGCGTCTACCCCTGGATCAACGAAGAGCTTTCTGCCGGCGTGCAGCTCTCAACGGGCAGTTCCAGTGAAACGACATCCCGCAATGAAACCTTCGACGATCAGTTTCTTCCGGATGCGATTTACCTGAATGAAGCCTTCATTGATTACCATCCGACAGCGCTCAACGGCAATGTCAACATCATCCTCGGTAAACGAGCGGTTGCCTCATCTCTTATTGTCGTAAACGATCTCGTCTGGGACAGCGACCTGACCTTTGAAGGTGCTACCGTGCAGTATGGCAAAGATGCCGACGGCAAGGAGAAAGATGGCCTGAGTGCGGTTGCAGGATACTACATGCTCAACGAAAATCAAGGTGATAAAAATTCACTTCCTGCGGGCAGAGAAGCGGATGCCTACCTTGTCGTCGGTCAGGTCGCCTATAAAGGTGAAGTCACCGACATCTCCTATCAGCTTGGCGCAGCATACTACGACTATGTGAATTACGATTATCAAGTAGCAAGCACGTACAAGCCAGCTCCTAACTATACTGGCAAAGACTTCAACATCGTTGAGTTTTTCGGTAGCGTTGGTGGGCAACTCACCGATACCCTTCCCTGGAAGGTCTCTGGGCAGTATGCGTTTAATACCGCAAAACATGCCGATTGGATCAACATTGACGATTCCAAAAGAGACAGTTACCTTGTTGAGTTAAAGATTGGTGATGCCAAGCAGGTCGGCCAGTGGTCGCTCTATGGTGACTATGTCCGTATCGAACAGGATGCGCTTACCGTTCTAACCGATTCAGACCGTAACAGAGGAACTGCCACTAATCTGGAAGGATTCAAAATCGGTGGAGTTTACCATCTTGTACAGAATATGACGCTCGGTGTCAACTATTTCAACTTTAAAACCATTGGCGATAATACCGCAACATCACACATCTTCATGGCCGATGTCGTTGTCAAATTCTAAGTAAACTGTGTGCTGTTCTTTCTCTGTGTGTTGTGCTGCTGGTTTGCAAGGCCGCTCCTGCCGCTGAAGGAGAGCCTTGCTGAACCGGTAAACAATTACAAAACTTTTTTTCGTTTTCAATCAACTCAATTATGACCATTACGATGAAACTTTTCAAAAAAATACTTTTAAGTGCAACGGTTTTCGGTGTCATGGCTTCGGGCACAGCCCAGGCTGCCGGTAAAATCGTTATTGACGGTTCAACCACCGTTGGCCCTATTGCCAAAGCTTTTGCTGACCATTTCACCAAAACCACCGGTGTACAGGTAACCGTAAGCGAGTCGGGTTCCGGTAACGGCGCAAAAAGCCTGATCAACAAAACCTGCGACATCGCCACCATGTCGCGCCCCATGAAAGACAAGGAACTTGCCGCAGCCAGAAGCAAAGGGGTCAACCCTGTCGAGCACGTCGTTGCGCTCGATGGCCTCAGCATTGTTGTACATCCAAGCAACCGCATCAATGCGCTTTCAAAAGCACAGATCCGCGGTATTTACATGGGCAAGTACACCAACTGGAGCGAGGTTGGAGGACCGAACTCTCCAATCGTCATGATTCAGCGTGAATCGAACAGCGGTACAGCCGACTCCTTTAAAGAGTTGGTGATGGGCAAAGATAATCCGATTTCCAAGAGAGCAGAGACCCAGGCAAGCAACGGCGCCATCAAGAGCCGTGTAGCCTCAACCCCTGCAGCAATCAGCTATATCGGTCTTGGCTTTGTGGACGCATCGGTCAAGCCTGTTCTTGTTGACGGCGTTGAAGCCGACATCAAAACAGTCAAGAACAACACTTACCCTGTTCACCGCCCTCTTTTCTTTTACACCAATGGTCAGCCAACCGGAGCTATCAAGCAGTTTATCGATCTGCCAAAAACCGCTCAGGGAAAAAGCATCATCAGCGAGACCGGTTTTGTGAACGTTTATTAATTTGCCGATGGCATCGGCTTTATGCAGGTGCCTGAAAACAACAACACCAAAAAAGCCGTCTTACTCCAGGACGGCTTTTCGGTATCAAACAAAAACATTACAACCCATGAACCGTAAAGCACTGCTTTTTTTTCTGCCCCTTCTGCTCAACGCAGCTCTGGCACCGGTACACTCTCCGACGGCTTCGGCGTTCAATACTGCACATCTGGCACTGCTGAAAGCCGGAGTGGAATCGTGGAACAGCATGAGAAGCGCTCACCAAGAGTTTCTTCCTGACCTTTCGGGAGCCGAACTGAAAGGCAAAAAGCTGAAAGGAGCTGATTTACACAACGCCATCCTGTCGGGAGCCGATCTCAGCCAGACGGACCTCAGCCATGCAAACCTGCAGAACGCGCTGCTTGATTCAGCAAACATGAGTTGCACCATCCTCTTCAAGGCAAATCTTCAGGGCGCCCTGTTACGGGGAGCTGATCTCGAAAGTGCACAACTTGACGGCGCAAATCTTCATCGGGCCGTGCTTGAAACCGCAGTTCTTAAAAAGGCTGACTGCTCGAATGCTGATATGAGAGAATCAAATCTTCGGGAGAGCAATCTTCGGGAGACAACACTGGTGAATGCCAATCTCAGCGGAGCGGATTTACGGGCCGCTTACCTTTGGCGGGCAAATCTCAGCCGGGCAAACATGACGGGGGTGAAGGTATCAGAAAAAAGCGTGCTTGACAACGGCAAATACGCCACACTCTTATGGGCGCAAAACCATCAATCATTCTTTTTTGAGGAGGCAGCACCATCCCTTTCAGCCGGCGTGGTCAGTTCCGATTTAACCCAGAAGGATGGACAACCAATCGTTCCTCTGCAGCCGGAAGCTGCTCATTCACCAGCGCAGCGGCTTGCGGGAAGCAGTGTGCCGCAACGGGATGCCACCGCTTCAAAAAAGAGTTTTACCTTCCGCAATATCTGGCAGCAGTCAGATGGCCCAGCCCGAGTCGCCTACGACAGAGAGCAATACGAGCAGATAAAAGGCGATGTATTCAAAATGAACAAAATGAGAAAAGGCAACCGCGATATCCGCATAAATCTCATAGGCGCATCATTCGATCACAAAAACCTCTCGTATGCCGATTTAAGCCACGCACTCCTGCGATATGCCAGCTTCAAGGCAGGCGATCTCGGCGACAGCGATCTTCGATATGCAGATTTACGGGGATGCGACTTCCGGGAAACAAACCTGCAACATGCCGATCTTGGAGGTGCTGATCTCAGAGGAGCCAATCTCTGGCGTGCCAACCTCAGCCGAGCCCGTCTTACTGAAGCTATTGTAACCAGCTCGACCATCCTTGATTCTGGCAAAAAAGCCACACCCGAACTGGCTCTGCGTCACGGGCTCATTTTTGTAGAACAATAGCCTTACAGCCGAACCCGGGCGATACTGACTGATTGCTTCTCGCCAGCAGTTCCCCGCTCTTGGCTAAAGAGCCAACGCAAAAAAGCCGTCTCACTCCAGAACGGCTTTTTTGTTTGTTCAAGAAAACTCAGCTCATGCTCCGGCCATCATCGCTTCGATGTCGGCATTAACGGCTCCAATAGGCTTGATCCCGAATTTTTCGACCAGAACAGCCGCAACATTGGGGGTCAGGAACTCGGGCAGTGTTGGTCCGAGGCGGATACCTTTGACACCAAGAAAGAGCAATGCAAGGAGCACCGTAACGGCTTTCTGCTCATACCAGGCAATATCGAAGGAGATTGGCAGATCATTGATATCATCGAGCTCAAAAACCTCTTTAAGCTTCAGGGCAATCACCGCAAGCGAGTAGGAGTCGTTGCACTGACCGGCATCAAGCACACGGGGAATGCCGCCAATATCGCCAAGCTCAAGCTTGTTGTAGCGGTACTTTGCACATCCTGCGGTCAAAATGATGGTACCCTCAGGCAAGGCTGCGGCAACATCGGTATAGTACTGGCGTGACGCATGACGCCCATCACAGCCAGCCATCACCACAAAGCGCTTGATAGCGCCGCTCTTGACAGCAGCAACCACCTTGTCGGCAAGTGCCAAAACCTGGTTATGGGCAAATCCACCGACGATTGTGCCATTTTCAAGCTCTTTTGGCGGCTGACAGCTTTTTGCCATTTCAACAAGAACCGAAAAGTCCTTCGCTCCACCCTCAGCTCTTGCGGCGATATGCTTCAGTCCGGGGTAACCGGCCATACCGGTTGTGAACATCCGGTTGCGGTATGCTTCGCGGACAGGAACGATGCAGTTCGTCGTCATCAGGATCGGACCGTTGAAGGTGTCAAACTCCTTGTCTTGCGACCACCAGGCACCACCATAATTACCCACGAAATGGGAGTACTTCTTGAATGCCGGATAGTAGTGTGCAGGCAACATCTCGCAGTGGGTATAAACATCAACGCCTGTGCCCTCGGTCTGCTTCAGCAGCTCTTCCAGATCGCGCAAGTCATGGCCGGAAATAAGGATTCCTGGGTTTTTACCAACACCGGTGCTCACTGTGGTGATCTCGGGATGACCGTATGTTGTTGTATTTGCCTTGTCGAGCAGGGCCATTGCCTTGACGGCGACACCACCGGTTTCGAGCACCAGTCCGGTCAGTTCGTCCGCCGACAGCACGTTGGTAAGCGCCGCAAGAGCCTTGACATAAAAAGCATAGATCTCGTCATCATGATAGCCAAGCACGGCCGCATGATCGGTGTAGGCTGCAAGCCCCTTCAAACCATACAGCACAAGGCTCTTCAGGGAGCGCAAATCCTCATTCTCGCTGAGGCTCGTGATACTTACCGATGCCGCCTTGGCAAGAAAATCCTCTTTGGAACTGCCGCTCCAGTGAGCCGCATCATGATCAGAGCTATGATCAAGCGAGGCATTCAGCTCATCACGCACCGCAAGGGTCTTGCGGATCTGGGCGACAATGGCATCCTCATCAAAATTGGTATTAGTTACCGTTACGAAGAGCGACTCGCTGATCAGTTGCCCAACATGCACCGACACACTTCCTGTCAGCTTTTCAGCCGCCAGTGCCAGCCCCTCTGTTGCATAGACCAGCACATCCTGAAGCTGAGCGGTAGGCTCATCTTTACCGCATACCCCACGCACCGTACAACCGGTACCATGAATGCTCTCCTGACATTGATTACAAGACATTCCCATCGTTCTATTCTCCAATTTTATATTGTTTTAACAATCCTCTTATTTTTTTGACCAAAAGCATGTTACGTCTTGCGAAACGGCCTGTTTACCATTTCTTCTCTTTTAAAGCCTGCCACAAAAAACACGCCATAATCACAATAAATCGACAAATCAGACAGCAGTCGATTCCAAAGAGTTATGAACAACTTTTTCACCGCAACCTTGCGTCATGCCATTTGCCGCATCAAGATCCCGTATCAGTTTACCTATAGTGATTTTGTCAAACTCATGGTTGACAACCTGCTCAATGCGCATGATCTCATGACGAAGCACACACCTTGAACGGTTTGCGCAAATCTGCTTGCGGAACATGCACTCCGACACCTGCACCTTCCCCTGAAAAATCTCAATCAACTGCGCTATCGGGATCTCATCAGGCTCTTTTTTCATCATAAAGCCTCCCTGCGCCCCCTCCTTCGAAACAATTAACTCATGGCGGATCATCTCCTGCAACAGTCCACGCAAAAACTGGTAAGGGATGTCCTGATCAGTTGCAATGGCTTTTGCCGATAGATAAACACCCCTCTTCGATCCAAGCATTAACAGCGCCCGTATCGCATAATCTGTCTTTTTTGTCAGTACCTTCATGGAAATTCGTTTAATTGATATCAATATAGTATCAGTTATAGAAAAACAAAACTTATTTTGGCAGAAAAAGATAATTTGGCAAACAAAAGAGAGTATTGTTCTATGAAAACGTGTAAAACAAACAGTATAAGATATTGAAAACAATCTGTTTGATGACTTGGTACAGCAGCTTGAAGAAGCGATCGCTATTTCTGAGGGCAGGAGCGGTTTCGTTCAAAAGGGAGTTGACCTGGGAGGTTGCTCGGTTTAAAACGTGTTGCGGCCAGCATCAACGCCCCTCCTTTCGGCTAAAACCTGGAAGAGAGGCTGACGCGAGCGGAAGGAAAGATCATGCCTTGAATTCGCCGGTGTTGATCCACTCATTTTTGAGCAGTGCCCACCAGTCAACAGCCAATCCTTTCAATACATAGTCGTAAGGCAACCAGCCATAACCGCCGCTGCCCCATCCTGTTCCCCATGAGTTTCGGATGAGCAGAGCCCCTTTGGTTTCCACTCCCCCGGGATTGGTATTCTTGATCTTCATGGTATCATCATACCCGACAGCAGCAATGGCATGGCCACCGGCAATTTTCTCTCCAGCGGTCGGGTAAGGAATTTTTCCGGTTGTTGCCGCCTGCGATATTGAATTATAGACCGTAAAACCAAACATCGCAGGAATACCTGCCGAAAGGTTTGCCTTGATCTGTGTCAACAGTGCATCCTTTGTCGTTCCTATCGGATCAAGACGAAAATAACTTATCGACTGGAAACTCTGGGCAAAAGCATAGCAGAAGGCTGATGGCTCCTTGTCAAAATCAGCAACCACATAAGGGAGATACTCTTCAGGCGGCACACCAAAAAGGATGAGCGCACCCATAGTTGAGCGAAGAAATGCGCCGGTATCCCCTGTCCAGCGCAGCAGGTTTCTCGTCGTCTTGTAGAGAAAAAGGCGGGATGCATCAATATGCTTGCCAAATGCCCTCCTCTCAAAATACTCGACAATCCCGACGCCGGCATGTGCAGTGCAGGAACCAATCGTCTCCTGATTTTCAATCGGAGAGCACCAGGCCCTTAAATCGACGGACGCGGGCACGGTCAACTTTGCCGGTTTGGCAACTCCCGATTTTGCAAGCATCGCCTTCACGGAGTCTCCCTGCCCCAACTGCTTCCGCGTTGATGAAACTTCATTATGATCTACCGTATAATCCTTGAAATCAGGATAATCCGGCAACCATCCCATTCCCGATATCTCCAGAATTTGGCCCATAGACTCCCCCAGTTTTTAGTTTTAATGAGAAAAACTTCAAGCGGAAAATTTGCGCGTATCCAAAAATCAATATAACAGTATCAGACTCATGAAACAGCGATTGTACACATTTTACACATATCCTCAAGCGATGAGGCACGAACCGGTTCACTGCAGCGATATCAGCCACTCCCTCTGATCTGCCAAAACAAACCCGTCACTTCCCACTCTCCTCTCCTCATTGTCTAATTGCCAATTGTCCATTGTTTTCCCTACCTTGAACTTATTCTTTCAACCGTTCAACCACTGTGGTATGCGTCCAACCATCTTCCGAAAAATACTCTCTGCGCTCACACTCATCATGCTGCTTGCCGGACTCTCGGCCTGCCAGCAAAGGAACGACAAGAGTCGCCAGGAACAGATTGTCATCGGTGTTTCGGCTGACTTCGACTACCTCAATCCCCTGCTCATACAGCTCTCCATGTCGCGTGAGGTTTGCACGCTGCTCTACCCTTCGCTGGTCAAGCCCTCCTACGATGAGAAAAAGGGGGCGATAAGCTTTTTACCCAATACCGCAAAAAGCTGGGAGTTCTCCGCTGACGGCAAACAAGCGACCTTCAATTTGCGCAGCGATGCGGTATGGGAGGATGGAAAGAGGGTGACCTCGCACGACTTCAAATACTCCTACACCCTCTACAAAAATCCTGAAATTGCCAGTTCAAGGCAGCACTACCTCAACGACCTGCTCCTGCTCCCGGATGGAACGGCCGATATCGAGCGCGCCGTGGAAACACCCAACGACTCAACACTGGTGCTCCACTTCAGCAGACCGATGGCCCAAGAGATCGTACTCGACCATTTCAACGACCTGATGCCGGTAGCCGAGCATCTCTTCAAAAACTATGCCACCGATGAAATCCGCACCAAAGCCGCCGAAATACCGATACTCGGCGCAGGGCCCTTCAAGGTAAAACAATGGGTCCGCCAGGAAAAACTGGAGCTTGTCACCAACCCTTCATCGCATCTTCCACGTCCGGCAACGATCAAAAAGATGGTTTTTGTGGTGGCACCTGAATACACCACCCGACTTGCCATGCTGAAGTCGGGGCAGATCGACGCCATGATCTCGGCTGGCGGAATCAATCCCAAGGATATCAGTGAGCTTGCAAAGAGCTCCCCCTCCATTATGATCAAACCGGTCAAAAACCGTTTCTTCGACAGCATTGTCTGGCTCAACATTGATGGAGAAGCGTGGCGCAATGGGCGCAAGGTGGTGCCCAACGCCCTCTTTGGTGACAGGGTGGTACGTCAGGCGCTCACACTCGCCATTGATCGCCAATCGATCATTGACGGCTTCATGGGGCCGGAGCACGCCACCATCGTCAACACCTCGCTTTCACCGGCCTACCGCGAAATTGCCGACACCTCGCTCGACCCCTACCCTTATGATCCCCAAAAGGCTACCGCTCTTTTGCGCTCTGCCGGATGGGCACCCGGACCCGATGGTATTCTGCAAAAAAACGGCAAGAAGTTCTCTTTTGAACTTGCGGCCCCGGTCGGCAACCCCCGGCGCAACTATGCGGCAACCATTATTCAGCAGAACCTTCGCGAAATCGGCATTGAGTGCCGCCTGAAATTTGACGAGAGCCTCATTTTCAACAAAAACCAGAATGAGTTCCGTTACGATGCCGCACTTTCAGGGATGGCGGCTGAAACACTCCCCTTCCAGCTCATCATCTGGGGTTCCGACTTTGCCCGTCGCCCCTTCAACTCCTCGGCATTTCAGAACAAGGAGCTCGACACCATCATTGCCGAACTGAGTCGCCCCCTCCCTGCGGATCGCAGTCTGGCTCTCTGGAAAAGCTACCAGAAAATTCTGCACGATGAACAGCCGAGAAGCTTCCTCTACTACTACGATGAACTTGAAGGAGTCAACAGGCGGATCAAAAACACCAATATCAACCTGCTCTCCACGCTCTACAACGCTTTTGAGTGGAGCGTCCAATAAAAGAGGATTTCGGCACGGGGTTTGCCGACCGTGCCGAATTTTGCTATATTCAACTACTTTTTTGCAAAGCAGTTAAAGAATTTCCACCACCATCAGTGAACTCATTGTTTTATGCCTCGTTACACACCCGAACAACTTGAACGGAGAAATGCTTCAGTCTGGACAAAAGTGCAGGGAATCCTCGCACCCATCCAGTTCGTCATGTTTCTTGCCGGCCTGACGGTCACCTGGCTCTACCAGTCGCACAACGGGATCGACAACTTTGCATGGATCACCTTTTTTGTCACCCTGAAAACCCTCATGCTTGTCCTGATTTTTGTGACCGGCGGCTTTTTTGAACAAGAGGTCTTTGGCCAGTTTGCCTTTGCACCTGAATTTTTCTGGGAAGATTTCGGCAGCGCCATCGCCATGGTGGTGCATCTCTCGTACTTCCTCCTCTTCTTCATGGGGCTTGATGAAGCGACACTGATTTGGACGGCACTTCTCGCCTATCTAAGCTATCTTGTCAATGCAGCACAATTTGTCATCCGCCTGCTCCTTGAAAAGCACAATGAAAAAAAGCTCAAGCAGCGTCAGTCGGCCTGATCATACAAACTTATTATGAAAGCAAAAGCCATAGTCTTCAGCGGCGTACGCCAGATTGAACTCTCGGAGGTAACACTGAAACCGCTCTCCGAAACCGATGTGCTGGTTGAAACCTGGTGGTCATCAATCAGCACCGGTACAGAAAAAATGGCCTGGAATGGCCTCATTCCCTCCTGGCCCTTCATCTTTCCCTTTATTCCCGGCTATGAAACCGTTGGAAAGATTATTCAGGCAGGCGACCATGTCAACCAGAGTTTGATTGGCAAGTTCGCCTACGTTGCCGGCTCCTTCGGTTATGAGGGGGTCAACGCCGCTTTCGGAGGCGCTTCGGAGTACATCGTCTGCCCGGTCGAGGCAATCACCGTGCTCGACAACATTGAGAATCCCCAGTCAGGCATAGCCCTGCCCCTTGGCGCAACCGCCCTCCACATTGTCGATCTGGCGCATGTTAAAAACAAAAAGGTGCTGGTGCTTGGTCAGGGTGCAGTAGGTATTCTCGCCGCAGAACTGGCTCGCCTCATGGGTGCCAAACTGGTTGCGGTAACCGAACCCAACAAAACGAGGTTGCGCCTCTCAACAGCCAACCTCAAGGTTAACCCCGACACTGAAGATGTTGCCGCAGCCCTCGCCGGCCACGAATTTGATATTTTGATCGACAGTACCGGCATCATGAGCGCCATCGACACCGGCCTGCGGTTTCTGAAGTTTCAGGGAACCGTGATTCTCGGCGGCTACTACCAGCGAATCAACATCGACTACTCTCTGGCCTTCCAGAAAGAGCTCTCCTTCATTGCCGCAAAACAGTGGGCCAAAGGCGATCTGGAGCGGGTACGGGAGCTGATTGCAAGCCGCAAACTCAATGCAGAACGAATTTTTACCCATCAGCACGGGATTGAGGAGGGGATCACCGATGCCTATCAGCAGGCATTCACCGATCCTGACTGCCTGAAAATGATACTGCTCTGGAAAACCGGCACACAGCAGGAGGGAACGCCATCCCCTGAAACAGCACAACCATAAGCAGCACACGATGGCCGCAAGAACCATAGCGATATACGGCAAGGGAGGCATAGGCAAAAGCTTTACAACCACCAACCTCAGCGCCACCTTTGCCCTGATGAACAAGCGGGTGCTCCAGCTCGGCTGCGACCCCAAGCACGACTCAACCACCTCCCTCTTCGGCGGCATTTCACTGCCCACGGTAACCGACCTCTTCGCTGAAAAAAACGCACGCAGCGAGCCGTTAACCATCAGCGACATCGTCTTTCGCCGCGACATTCCGGACTTCCCACAGCCCATCTACGGCATCGAACTCGGCGGCCCGCAGGTTGGCCGGGGGTGCGGCGGCAGGGGCATTATCTCAGGATTTGACGTGCTCGAAAAACTGGGAATCTTCAAGTGGGATATCGACATCATCCTGATGGACTTTCTCGGCGACGTCGTTTGCGGAGGATTTGCCACCCCCCTCGCCCGCTCACTCAGCGAAGAGGTCATTCTGGTCACCAACAACGACCGACAATCCATCTTTACGGCCAACAACATCTGCCAGGCCAACAACTATTTCAGAACCATCGGCGGAGAGTCGCGCCTGCTCGGCCTCATCATTAACCGCGACGACGGCAGCGGCATGGCCGAAAAATATGCCGAAGCGGCTGGCATAACGGTGCTCATGAAGGTACCCTACAACGCCGATGCCCGCGACAAGGACGACAGCTTCGACTTTGCCATCCGTTTGCCTGAAATTCGTGAAAAATTTCAAAAGCTCGCGGAGGATATTCTGGCAGAGCGCATCACCCCCTGCGAAGCCGTCGGCCTCGACTTCATGGGCTTTGTCCGCCTTTTCGGCGCCGTCAGCGACGGAGCGCCACAACCAGCAACCGCCGAAGAGCTTTTTGGGCAGAAAGAGAGCGCTTCCGACAGCGGAAAGGTTGCAGAAAAGAGCGCCGTTGAAAGTGACGACCGGAAAATGAAGCGCTGCATTGCAAAGCTCGCCCCTGAAGAGCAGGAGATTTACCGAATGGTAGAGCAGGAAAAGAGAGGGATCAGTGAGGTGGCTGAACTGACACACCGAGAGGAATCAGCGGTGCGGGAGCTGCTTGCAAGTGCGCGGAAAGAGCTGGCAAGGCTGTTTTTTGAGGGGTGACAATGAATCAGGTTCGCCGTACATCAGTATAGCGGCCTGAATCACCGTATTCCGTTGCGCATATCTTTATTGCATTTTCATACATGTTTGCCTCTGATCGAACGCGGTTGCCAATAAAGGTAAAGGCGCCGCCCATTTCGGAGAGAAAACGGCGAAGGTTCTGCACCAATGCTTGATCCAGTTCCCGCTCGGAGTGTTCATCAGCCAGCTCCAGAAAGTCAAAAGTGTACCGATCCTTGACCGCAAGCACAGCCTGAGCTTGCAGTTCAGGAGAGAGTGTTTTATCAAAATTGGTCTGGTTGAGCAGGTATTTTTCGTAGCTTTTGTTGTCAACCTGGTGCTGAAGTACCGCCTTTGTCCAGCCAAACCTGGCCGTCGCCCTAAGATAAAATTCTCGTTCAAGCTCATCTTTGCGTCGGGTGAAAATAACA
>CAIJWE010000116.1 GCA_903824295.1 uncultured Chlorobiaceae bacterium | reverse complement strand
CGATCTCAAGGTAAAAAACAGCAAGCAAGAAATCATCATTATTGAAATACAGTTTGAGCGGGAGCTTGATTACCTGCAACGGATGCTCTACGGCACTTCACGAGTCATCACCGAACATCAGAAAGAGGGTGAAGCCTACGCAACACTGGTCAAGGTCATCTCCGTTAATATACTCTACTTCAATCTTGGCCACGGCACCGACTATATCTATCATGGCACGACAACCTTTACGGGAATACATGACAACGACAAACTGGAGCTCAATATCCAGCAACAAAAGCAGTTCGGAAAGAGTCAGATAAACCATATCTACCCTGAATACTACCTCATCAGGATAAACAACTTTAACCGCGTGGCAACCTCGTCGCTTGATGAGTGGATCTATTTTCTCAAAAACGAAGAGATCAAAGATGAGTTCAAAGCCAAGGGGATTCAGAAAGCGAAAACATCTTTTTCCATCATGAGTATGACGGAAGAAGAGCAGTTGGCATACGCCCGTTACCAGGATGACCTGCGCTATGAAGCAAGCTTGGTAGAGTCAAACTACGGACTTGGCCGTATGGAGGGCAAAGAAGAGGGGATTGAAATCGGCATTGAACAGGGCATTGAAAAAGGAAAACATGAAGTTGCCAGACGATTGGTAGAGAAGGGAATGAGTGCCGAGGAGGCCGCTGCAATTGCCGGGATAGATGCAGAGATGCTACGCCATTGAATTTGCCTGACCCTTCCACCACGCTTGCACGCCAAATCCGCAAAGAGGCGGCGCTGCTCGGATTTGCCGCCATTGGCTTCTCCTCTCCGGTGCCGCAACCCGTTGCCATGCAGCACTATACCGACATGCTGCGCGATGGGCGGCATGGTGAGATGGGCTACATGGAAAAACAGATGGAAGAGCGGGCCGATCCCTCCCTGCTCTTTACGGGCCTGCACACCATCATCTCTGCGGCCATCAGCTACAATTACCCAATCAGTTATGGTGACGGAGTTCCAAAAATTTCGAAATATGCGCTCATCGACGACTACCACACCGTGATGAGAGCAAAACTTGAAGCGCTTGTTGCAGCAATACAATCGCTTGTTGAAGAGCCTCTCCATGCAAGAATAACCGTTGACAGCTCTCCCCTTCTTGAAAAAGCGTGGGCTGAAGAGGCTGGCATCGGAAAAACCGGGAAAAACACCCTCTTGAAGGTACCCTCTGCCGGATCATATCTTTTTCTTGGAGAGATTCTTGTTGACCGGGAGATTGTGGCCACAAAAGTGCCCCTGCCGAACTATTGCGGAAGTTGCAGCATCTGCCTTGAGCGCTGCCCTACCGGCGCACTGCTTGAACCGGGAAAAATTGATGCGTCAAGGTGCATCTCCTACCTGACGGTGGAGCTGAAACGGGAGTTTACGGCTGAAGAGGCGGCAATGGTTGGTGAGTGGTTGTTTGGATGCGATCTCTGTCAGGATCTTTGCCCCCATAATTGGCAGACCACCATCAAGGCAAATGAATCCTTTGTGTTGCGGCAAAATCTGGTGAACATCACGACGGAGACAATTCTGAAGCTCACCAAATCAGGCTTCCGTGAACTTTTTTACGGAACCCCGATTTTCCGCATCGGCCTCAGGCGTCTCAAACGCAACGCCCGGGCTGTAGCGGATAATCTGAAAACAACTCTTTAAGCCTTCGGCCTCAATGCTTGAAGTGGCGCATACCGGTAAAAACCATGGCAAGGTTGTTGGCATCGGCGGCCTCAATCACCTCGTTATCGCGGATGGAACCTCCTGGCTGAATCACAGCAGTCACACCAGCCTCGGCAGCCGCAAGCAGGCCGTCAGCAAAGGGGAAAAAGGCATCGGAGGCAACAACTGAACCATGAAGGTCAAGATTGACTTCAGAAGCCTTCCAGCGTGCGATTTTGGAAGAGTCAACGCGCGACATCTGACCGGCGCCGACACCGTAGGTCTGGCGGTTTTTGACATAAAGGATGGTGTTCGACTTGATATGCTTGCAAATCTTCCAGGCAAACATCAAATCGGCAATCTCCTCCTGGGTTGGCTGCCGTTTAGTGACAACGGTCAAATCCTCTTTTGCAACAATTTTGCTGTCGCGCTCCTGAACGAGCATGCCGAATGGTGTGGACTTGAACTCCCAGCCGCCTTTGGGCAAAGCGCTCGTCTGCAGCACAAGCCTGCGATCTTTTTTCTTCATCAGCATATCGAGCACACCATCCTCAAACGCGGGGGCAATGAGAATTTCAGTAAAGATTTCGTTGACCGCCTGTGCTGCTTCCATGTCAAGAGGGCGGTTGAAGGCGATAATGCCACCGAACGGAGCCTGGGTATCGGTTGAAAATGCCCTGCGGTAAGCTTCGGCAAGCGTTGGGGCCTGCGCAACACCGCAAGGGTTGGTGTGTTTGACTATGACCACGGTCGGCTCTTCACCACGAAACTCCTCAATCAGGGTGACAGCAGCGGCAATATCAAGCATGTTGTTGTAAGAGAGTTCCTTGCCATGCAGCTTCTCAAAAAAGTCGCCGAAGGAGCGGGTGCCGTTCTCATCGGTCAGGCGGTAGAGCCCTGCGCTCTGGTGCGGGTTCTCACCGTAACGCATATCAAGCTCACGCTCAAGGCTGACCGTCATCTTCGCCGCCGCCTCTTGCTGCACTTCGCCAACAGCTCCTGCCAGGTAGGAGGCAATGGCGCGGTCATAACGGGAGGTAAGTTCAAAAACCTTCAGCGCAAGTGTCAAGCGGGTTGTCCTTTTTGTTGCGCAGCTATTCTCCCGCATCTCCTGCAACACAAGCGCGTAATCGGCACTGTCGGTGACCACCGTTACCGACTCGTTATTCTTGGCTGCACTCCGAAGCATGGAAGGGCCGCCGATATCAATATTTTCTATGGCATCTTCAAAGGTTACGTCCGGCTTTGCCACTGTAGCCTCAAAAGGATAGAGGTTCACGACAACAAGATCAATAAAGCTGATTCCGTTCTCGGTTGCCTGTTTGACATGGTCCGGGTTCTCCCTGACGGCAAGCAGTCCGCCGTGTATTTTCGGGTGAAGGGTTTTTACCCGTCCATCCATAATTTCCGGAAATCCGGTGATGGTTGAGATGGAGGCTGCGCTGACACCTGAATCCTGCAGCGACTTCAAGGTTCCCCCTGTTGAGAAAATCTCTACGCCCATGCCACTCAACTCCCGGCAAAACTCAACAATACCGGTTTTATCAGATACAGAAACCAGCGCCCGCTTGATGACAGGATCAGACATTTGCAGAAAATTTATTTATTGATCGATTTAAGAGTCGTTCGTGAAGCGGGAATTTAAGAAAAAAAACCATTATCTGAAGCCCTGCTGCAACTGCAGGGGAGCAAAAAGGTTGACATATTCCCTGAGTCGCAAATGGAAGGGGGGGATCCCGAAAAATCAGTTTATTGCTTGATTATTCCAGAAAAGAAAGCGAGATTGGAGCCATGCAATACGTTTCGCTGAAAGAAAATAACCGCCTTATTGTTGGCGTAAAACTACCTCCTGCAGGTGTTTGCCCTGATTTTCAGGTAAATAGATAATTGAACCTATGGAGCTGTCGCCATCCCCCGCGCCTAAACTTAAGGAATTTCCATCAGGCAAACTCGGTTCAAAAATAGTTCATAGCATCGACAACAACCCTTTTCCAATCATATATGTTGATCTGACACATCGTTGCAACTACAACTGCAACTATTGTTACAATCCGGTCAGAACATTTCCTGACATGACGCTGGACTATTTCAGGGAAGTATGCAGGCGGTTACCAGATCGAGTAGCATTCAGGTTTATGGGTGGTGAACCGACCCTGCACCCGCAGTTTCTTGAGTTTATTACTACAGCATACGAACATCGTCATATGGTCTCTTTTGTGTCTAATGGCAGCATGTTTGCTGATTACTCTTTTGCAAAGACCGTAAAAGATACAGGCGTACCGGTCATCGCCACGTTATCAATGAATGGCGGTAGAAATAATGCATGGTATCAGTTTATTGATAATGGTGAAGTGGCTGAAGAAAAAATAAATGCACTGAGAAACCTGAACGATGTCGGTATCAGTCGTATAGCGATTACCGCTATTATTGTCCGTGGTGTCAATGAAGGAGTTGTGCCGGAGTTGATGGATTTGGCTGAAACACACAAAAATGTCAGATATGTGCATTATAGATCAGTTGGCAAGGTAGGGCGGTTTATCGATACGGATCCATACACACTGCAGGAGTTGAAAGAGCTTGTAGACCGTTACATCCCCAGGGATAAACACTTTGAGCGCAGAATTCAGTTCGATGGGCTGGATGCAACACCGGGGAATCGCTGTTTCGGCTGCATGGGCTGTTTTGAATACCAGCACAATCAAAAAATCGAGCTTTGCCTGATCGACTTTGCCAAACCGGATACCTTAACCTGCTGGAAACGAGGTAAACTTATTGAAGAAACATTTCAACTCGAGACTTTCTTTGAAAACATGGTTCAGTTTTCATCGTACCTCGAAGGCAAGCACCCCGAATATAACCTGAAGCTTGAGGCCGGAAGTTTTTAACACCACCCATTATTCCCCGCCTTTGGAGGCTGTTTATGAAAACAACAAAAGCATGTTAAGGAAGCCGTTTAACCAGATGAGCCGGACAAGAGTATTCCGTTTGACCGATTCACGCAGGTAAGGCGGCATATGAACAACTCTTTTACTCATGCAACATGGAAGCTCGATGAAAAAGCTCTTTTTCTCGATGGGTTCGGTTTTGGCAGCCGTTATCCGGTTACAGTTGTATCTGTCAGCGGTTATGCGTTAACAGAGAAACAGCTTGAATCACTTTCAGGACTGATGAGCGATGCACTGCCAGCTTTTAACAATAACTTACAGATATCTGCTCCGGAAGCGGGTGATCCGTTCAGGGTATCACTTGAATGGATACTCGATACCGTGCATCAGGTGCAGAAGATCGCTGAACAAGCGGTTTATGAATACGGTCGTATTCTTTCGCTCGACCGGGAACGCTCAAAATTTTTCCTTCCTGTTACTCACGCCAGCAGAAAACTACTCTTGGATCTGCTTCTTGTCATACTGGAATTGATGAACAGCCAGCTTCAAGAAAAGAGCCCGCAAATAGAACTGAAGAGAGTTGCACAAGTGATAGCTGACCTGCAAAAAAACAGTTCACAGGGGTCGAATGTAAAGTTTTTTATGCAAGCCGCCTTTGAAATGGGCATGCCGTTCAAAGAGTTACCTGGTCAGATGGTTCAATACGGACTGGGGAAACGGGGACGATGGATGTCGAGCACTTTTTCCGATGAAACACCCGTTATCGGTGCCATAATGTCCCGAAACAAGCCGCTCGGGGCTGCAATCCTGCGCAAAGCTGGCATACCAGTGCCCAGCCATAAAATGGCAAGTAATGCGGATGAAGCATTGAAAATTGCAGAAGAATTTGGATATCCCGTGGTGGTAAAGCCCGCAGACAGGGATGGAGGTGTCGGTGTGGCTGCCGGACTGCAAAACCGTGAAGAACTGGTAACGGCGTTCAAAAGCGCCCTGAAATGCTCAAATAATATTCTCGTCGAAAAACATGTCGATGGCAAAGACTATCGCATAACCGTTTTTCAAGACGAAGTCATCTCTGCCGTTGAGCGCGTTCCTGGCGGTGTAACTGGAGACGGTCGGCACACCCTTCGGGAACTGGTGGAACAGCTCAATGCGGATCCGCGTCGCGGAACAGATCGACACGCGCAATTAAAGCAGTTGGTTTGGAATAATGAGGCAATCGCATTGCTGAAACAACATGGGCTGGAGAGATCATCGGTACCGGAAGCGGGCAAGTTCATACGGTTGCGCCGCACGGCCAACCTCGCTTCTGGAGGAACTCCGACAGGAGTATTCGATCAGATTCATCCCGACAATCAGCGTCTTGCAATCCGGGCTGCACAGGCATTGCATCTGGATATAGCCGGTATTGATTTGCTGATGCCGGACATCAGTCGATCATGGCGTGAAACCGGAGCGTTTATCTGTGAAGTAAATGGTCAACCCTGTCTGGGTGGACAGACAATGGGCGGAAAGTTATATGCCCCGATGCTGCAGAAACTGGTACCAGACAATGGGCGTATTCCAATTGCTCTGGTTTTAGGCATACCATCATCCGGAACTCTGGTGCATGATCTCGAAGCGCAGCTATTGCAAAAAGGGGTCGTTGCGGGATGCCATGATACCGCAGGCGTCAGAATAAACGGAGAAATAATACGTGACGGGAACATCGATCCCTTTGCTGCGGGAGAAATGCTGACAATGAGTAGGAGTGTCGAGGCAATAGTACTGAACATCAGCGATGGTCGTGTGCTGCTGACGGGACTTCCCGTTGCCCGATTCGACCTGCTGGTGCTGGTCGGACCGCATATGACCGCTTCAGATACAGCCGGCGAGCCAAATCCTGAAAAGCTGAAGCGTGAGTTGCTGGAACTCACCCTTCCCGGTTGTGACGGCAAGGTTGTAACCATTGATGATAGAGACAGCTATAAGCACCTTACCCCTGCCGGGTGGGAACAGGTGATTGCGCCCGGCCAGGCAGTGGAAAAAATCATCTCTGTCATGCTCGGTATTTCCAGGCATGGTGTCAAGTGAACCGTCCTTATCTTCGCTCCGCCTGAGTTACTGGTCGATATGAACTTGAGCCGCCAGAGCCCTGCGGCCACAGCTCGTCATAGCGCGCGCGATCTATGCATAAAAATAGTGTTGTCTGAGTTCAATTATGTGAAACAATATAATTGGATGAACTCGACAACAGCGTCGCACATCTGTGTAAGACCAGGTTGCTCAAGTGGATAATGGCCTGCATTTTCAAGCATCACCACCTTTGTCGGCACACGATTGATGCGCACGAGAAAAAGCTTACTGAGATGCAGGGGCGTCCAGGTATCTTTTTCCGGCTGGGTCAGTAAAATCGGGCAAACAGCAAATGCTTCGGGTTCAACTACCGGTTTGTAGGCCGTGAGCGAGCTGAGGAACTTCATGGTGACCCATTTGCCCGCTGAAGTTTTGTCTCTCAAACAAGCATTGAGCGCCGCTTTATTGTTGACAAGTGCCGACATTTTGCTTGCCAGACTCATCGGCATCCTGAGAGCTGCCAGTGGCGTTTTGGCCGCAAGATGGGTCAAGGGCACACCGATACGGCTCATCAGGAAATTCAGCGCCGTTTCATCCCGAACCTGTTGTTCGCGCTGGTCGAGAAAGGTCATGCCGACGATACCTTTGACTTTTTTGTTGAGCGCTGCTGTGTGAAAGGCAAGCATACCTCCAGCACTGAGACCATAAAGCACGATGGGGCGTCCATCTTTTTCAAGCTCCCGGTCAATGAGGTCACAGCCTGCCTGAACCCAATCGTCGTAGGTCACGAGCGCACCTGATGCCACCTGGGTCATGCCATACTCGGGCATATCGATGGCAATAGTTTCAAATCCACGTTTGAAAAGGGGATGGCCCAAAATGGTAGACATTTGCCGCCCATTGGTGCCGACTCCGTGAAACAAGATCACTTTTGCCCTGGCACCGGGATTACGATAGCAATCAAGGTGTATCTGGTGTCCTCGCCATTGCCACCACTCTTCTGAGGGCTCATGACTCGACTCCAACCGAAATCCTTCAGGGAGAAAGGCCTGGATTTCCCGCCAATTCGATTGCGTTGTGTAGCCCTCATTACTCTTTGTCATGGACAATAGATTTGGTTGTTGATTTCACCGGGCACGACAGCACCGTGACAACATAAAAGCATCACACAATACTGAAGGCTTGCAACGCATAACCGCCCGAAAATACCCCTGAGCAGACCATAAGCCCACTCTCCCCAATGTAATAAAACAGCATCATATCATCAAAAACGCCAAACCACAACAAGAGACTGAATTATCCTGATTTTTCGGCACATGGCTACCGTTGCTCTTTGTTACCAGCCATCGACCCGAAGCCCTTGTCAGGCGCAACCCGGTACAGAGCCGATATCTCATAATGCCGGACGCGACCTTCCTGTAATCGCAACGGTAAGACTGCAGGCGAACAACACAACCGCCACCGGCAACCAGATTACCCTTTCATCAGCACTCGGCGTAATCGAATTCAGCACCACCGCAAACGCACCCAAGACGACAACGAGCCATACTGCCCACTTCGAAGTGCGAAACCACCCCTTGAGCAACAGTCCACTCCGAGTCAACACCACCAGCGCAGTAACGACAAGAAATGCGGCCTGCATTGCGGCAGCGAATCGCATGACCGGAGGAAAGAGTCCCGGAAAAACACCACCCATTGCGTAAGAACCCCAAGGCGCACCAAGTGCGAGTGCAAGTTGAAACAGCACTACTCCAGCAGTAACAATGGCAAAGAGCATCGCTGCCGCTCGCGTCACTCTCATCTATCACTCCTTTCGTCGTTATTACCGATACAAAACAGACCGACAAGCCTGTTCCAAAAATCAGACAATGTCTGTGTCACGAAGCCGAGAATCGCAACCAGTTAGAAGAATTTTCACACTATCGGGTACTGATGCGGAAGAAATATAATACAGTAAAAGCTTGTATAATTTCAACAAAAAAGAACAAGGTGATCAGCGAATTTCTTACAGAAGGGATTATGACAACTCGAAACGAAAGAAGCTGAACCGTCCTTGCATTGTTATGAACCACTGCATTTCTGTTCACAAGGCAAACAAGGTCAAGTGGCTGAAACTGCACAACCCCAACCAGAGCGCTTTGGCTGGCAACCACTATTTTCTCATGCTTCCTGCACCCCTGGTGGTTGATGATACCGGAGGAAAAACTTCTCCTGCAATAACGCGGGAAGATCTTCCCGCCTGACCGTCCACCCCTTCGCTTTGCCTTCCGAAACAGACTTGAAGCGGTCACCGAGAAGCACCTCTTTTCCCGAGGGGTTCTGCAGCACAACCATCAGCCTCTGGACAAAAATCGAGTCCGGATGGGTCGAGTTCATATAGTTCGCCGGTTCAAAATCCACCCACTCCTGCGGGCAGAGATTGAACTCATAGAGATTTTTCCATCCACCATCGGTAAATGACTGCAAGAGATAGTTTTGCTGCACGCTCCCGGTCAGTTTGAACGTATCGAAATCCTGCCTGAGTTCCCGATCAATCCAACTCAGGTTGACCGGCTCCCGTATTCCATAACTGCCAAATCCCAGGTCGCAGAGCCATTGTTCACCCTCAATCGTTGCCACAATCGCCATGTGCGTCTTCGGACGACGGACAGGGTAGGTCATCGGGCGGGCGGCGACAAATTGATATGGAATGCCCAACGCACCAAGAGCCATGGCAAACAGTCCGTTCACCTCGTAGCAGTAACCCCCGCGCTGCCGATCAACGATTTTTTGGTAAATCTCTTCCGGCACAAGAGAGACGATTTTACCAGCCTGAACGTCGAGGTTTTCGAAGGGCACCGAAAAGAGCTGGCAGCGCATCATGCGTTTCAGCGTCGCAAAATCGGCCAAAGCGGCACCCTGAAAGCCGATTCTGGCGAAATATGCCGCAAGATCAAAGTTTTGAGTATTCATAACGAATAGAATCGGATCTCAACGGGTCCGCTCGGCGATGGTTTCAGAGTCCACTTCAAAGATACGATTTCAGCCAAAGAATTGACGACAAAAACGTTATCATCGACCAGGATACTCTCAAAAGGAACCAATGAGTTTATTTAATAGTGTTAGTCACTCCGTTTATGTGTATGTATCGGTATGAAATGAAAAAGTGCAATCATGAGAACGCAATTATTTTTCCGGGGATCACTCTTAAGTTTAAGAACATCATGACTATTAAAACAACTGAACAGCCGCTCAATTCGGCATTTGAACACGTTAAGTCCTTATTTAAGAAATTTTTTGGTAAGACTGTTGAAAATGAGACCAAACCCCAATCGACAGGAGTCAGATCAACAATAACCCAAAAACCCAGCGATCAACCAATTAAGTGGCCTCTTCCGGTAAAAAAATAACGCTACCGGATGCAATGATCGTTCTTCCCGCCTGACCGTCCATTCTTCGTTTTGCCTTCCGAAACAGTCTGGAAGCTTTCGACGGCAAGCAGCTCCTTTCCCAAAAACTTCTGCAGAACGACCATCAGTCACTGGATAAAAATCGAGTCTGGATGAGAAAAAAGGCTCCCATCATCATGATAGCATCACACAGGCGGGGATAATTCAGGTTAAGCGAAGAATCCCCTGAACAATGAATTTATAGGCCGGCTGTGAAGTTATAAAAGATGAAAATGAAAAACTCATCTGGTCGTTACGTTGTTAACTCCGGAGCGGTTATGAATGGTAAAACAACGAAACATCTCTCCACAAATAACCTGCACGCTTATGAACTGGAAACAGCTTCTTGAAAAACAGGTCGAGGACGCCTTCAAGGTGGCAGAACGACTGGTCAGGCTTCTTGATGAGAAGGATCTTGCATGGAAACCATCCGAAGGCAGCAACTGGATGACGACAGGGCAACTGCTTCTGCACATGGGAAAGTCATGCGGAGTTCCCATGAAAGGTTTCGCTACGGGAGATTGGGATATGCCCTCCCATAGTGACATGAACGAAAAGAAAACGGAAAAGAAGATGCCGCCTCCGGCCAAAGAGCTTCAGGCAGTCAGCACCGTTGATGAAGCCCTGAAACTCCTCGCTTTCGACAAAACCCTTGCCCTTGATGCATTGAACCACTGCAGCGAAGAAGAGCTGGAATCAAAACCAGCGCCAGCCCCATGGGATCCGACCCCACTGAATCTCGGCTTGCGCATGGTGCAAATGATCGATCATCTGAACCAGCACAAAGCGCAGCTCTTCTACTACCTGAAGCTGCAAGGCAAGCCGGTCAACACCTTCCATCTCTACGGCAAGTAGCAATACTTGCCGTCTGGCAAGCTGGCACTCAGGACAACAAATGAAGACTCACCTTCTTCACGCCCCTTTCATGATATCGATACAATCTTCACAAAAAAGGAGATATCAATTTGAGCAAATCACGTTTTTTAAAATTATGACCAATGACCCCGGCTAACAGGTTTGCCCGTGTTTGCTTTTTAGCCGCAAACCTCATGAGCGACTCCAGTAGAAACTCATTATTCAGCAAAGGCTGAAGAGTATACCCAAGAGTAAACTCGTGAAATGAAAACTCTTTTCGCCAGAGCTTCTCATAATAGCCTGAAGCACGAGTATCCTCTTCATCCAGAGCCTTTGCAGCAGCCTCTGCAGCATACCGTCCACTTTTCAACGCATAATATATCCCTTCACCATTCAGAGGATCAACAAAACTGCCGGCATCCCCGGTGAGCAGCACATTACCACGGCCTCTTTTTCCCTGAAAAGAGCCAAAAGGAAGAGGCCACCCTTTGAGTGTTCCCGGCTCCATAACAGCATGTTTCAACTTTGCCGACGCAAACGCATTCTCACCAACAAACCGCTCAAACAACTGCTTGAGAGCGCGCTGATCTTTAAAACGGGTCATAAGGCCCACCCCGACATTGGCTCTCTGATTACCTAAAGGAAATATCCAGCCATAACCAGGAACCATGGACTTGTCGTAATGGAGTTCTATGGAATCCGTCAACCCCTCAACCTTTGAGTAATAGGCACGAATGGCAAACCCCTGATGCTTTTTCTCCTTGTTTGCCAGATGCAACCGGGAAGCTATTGGAGAATAGGCCCCGTCGGCAGCAATAATAACACGACCGAACCAGTCACCTCCGGTACTTCTTACGCCTCTCGCTCTCTCACCATCCATGATGACATCGGTAACGGTCGTATTTTCGAGAAGGGTGATCGTGGAATGCTCTTTGACACTGGCAATGAGGCAGTCATCAAATTCTTTTCTTGGAATAACATAGGCAGCACCAGCCAAACTCCCTGCCTGCGAAATCCTCCCCTGCACAACCGTACCGGCAGGAGAAAAGAGGGTAACACCTTCACAGACCATCAATGGGCCAAGCCTAAGGCGAAGACGATCCATGACACCCATCTCTTCAAGAAGGGTTGAAGTGGCTGCGGTGATACCATCTCCGCAAACCTTCTCTCTTGGAAACGTAGCCTTGTCGAGCAGCAAAACACGGTACCCTTTTTGGGCAAGAAACAACGCAGAGGAACATCCAGCAGGACCGGCGCCCGATATCACCACATCATAGGATTTCATAACTCACCTCTCTTCAATTTTCACCATATAGCCGACCCACCCGAGCCCAAAACTCGATCCGTCCTGATATGGTTGCAATGCTCCACAATGCCTGCAAGATATTCATTCGTCAGGAACCTTCGACAAGACGAGCTACTTGATTACCACAAATTGCGCAGTTTCCTTTGAGACGCAGATCACCGCTCACAACCGAGCCAGAATAATCAACAATTCTGACAGCGTCACGACAATGCGAACAAAAGACGTTATCAAGTATCTCCTCCTGGAACTCTACAGGAATTTCGTCCCATAGTCTGGCAGCTTCCAGCGAAAATTGGGGAAATTGGAATATGGTCATGGGAAATAGTTTTTTATGGCAGAACATGACGTTAACCTGCCTGTGTGTGGTTGAACCCACCCGCTCGCAGCAAAACTGGACGTTGAGCCCAACCCGATAAGGTTGAATGCTATATTGACGCTCACTCAGTCCAATTGAAATTTGGCTTTCTGTGTGTTGATACACAATCTCTCAGATAGAGATTTATCAATGACTGATAGGGAAGGCCCATTTCATCAGAAAGTGACTTGAAGTAGTCAACAACATCTTCACCAAGACGGATTGTTACGGGTTTTTTCAATTTTGCAGCAAACGGATTTTTTTTACGCTGCATCTTTGAGAGATCGTATTCTTCTTTCATCAGTTACCCCTGTAGAATCTGGTTTCACTTTTGGTTGCTTTTCGAGCTGAGATGATTCTGATCACTTCATCAGATTCTCTATAGCAGGGATACCAGCTTCTGGATCTCTACTTTGATCTCTTTTACACCCATACCCTTACCACCAACAATAGCGATCGAAAGAAAAAAACTTACGATAAAGGTACAGATAATTCCAGCAATAATAAGAGGAATAGAGCGCGAAACTGTTGAATTGAGAGAAGATCCGTAAAGGAAAGCCCGAAAAGCGGAAAAACTTGGAAATTGATCGAAGTAATGATAAAATCTATCCACATGCTGAACCGTTAACGGTTGACACAGGCCCGGTACATGCCTACCATTACGAGTTCTCAAACCAAAAACTTGATGCAGGAAAAAATTGGTGACATACGTAATGATTTGAGCGGATTTACTGCGCTTGCTGCTCTTTCGGAGAAAGCCAAAGGCAACGGGTAGTGGAAAACGCAAAGAGGTATTATGCCAACCCGAAAGCGTACGATAAGGCATGGGCAGCAATAACAGATCATACCAGTGACGCAGAAAATAACATCAGAGAATAATACTACCTCCACATGACTACCCACAAAACCCGTATTGCGCTCTTCTGCTCCGGCGGGGGCAGCAATTTCAAATCCATTTATCGCTCAATTGCAGAAAAACCGCTTAATGCGGAAATTGTGCTTTGTCTGTCGAACCGTTCGCAGTGCGGAGCGATGGAGTTTTCGCGCCAGCACGGTATTGCGACGATGCATATCACGGAAAAACAGTTTGGCACCTTTGACGAATTTGCTGCTGCGATGGTCACACGTCTCAAGGATGCGCAGATCGACGTTGTCCTGCTTGCGGGTTATATGCGCAAGGTGCCTGACGCGGTTGTCAGGGCGTTTCCTGGCAAGATGCTCAACATCCATCCTGCCCTGCTGCCGAAATTCGGTGGTGAGGGGATGTATGGTATGTATGTGCACAGTGCGGTGATTGCGGCTGGCGAAACGCAGAGTGGTGCAACGGTGCACTTTGTCAACGAGGAGTATGACAAGGGGAAAATTTTGCTGCAAAGAGCGGTACCGGTTTTACAGGGCGACACGCCGGAGATTCTTGCTGCGAGAGTGCTTGCATGTGAACACCAGCTTTACCCGGATGCCCTTGAAAAACTGCTTGCGGAACAGCACTCATGAGCGCCGGAACGCTGAATATCAGTGAGATTTTTCACTCTATCCAGGGGGAATCATCCTTTGCCGGATGGCCCTGCGCCTTTATACGACTTGCTGGGTGCGGACACGGCTGCATTGGATGCGATACCGCTTATGCTGAACGTGACGGAGTCAAGCTTGGAATAGGGGAGGTCGTGCAAAAAGCACTTGCATTTCAGGCGCCGTTTATCGAGGTCACCGGGGGTGAGCCGCTTTTGCAGCCCGCTGTGCACAGCCTCATGCAGCAACTCTGCGATCTCGATCAGAAGGTTTTGCTTGAAACCGGCGGTTTTCTCTCTGTCGCCGGAGTTGACAGCCGGGTGCATAAAATTATTGACCTTAAACCGCCATCATCGGGGGTCTGCGATCAGAACAATCCTGAAAACATTGAGCTTGCATTGGCAGCAGAACTCCCCCTCCGCCAGAGTTTTGAGTTCAAGATTGTCATTGCCAGCAAGGCGGATTATGAGTGGGCAACATCACTTCTGCACGAACACCGTCTGACGGACTCTTGCACCATCATGATGGGCGTTTCGTTCGGTAAACTTGATCCATCTGAACTGGCAGCATGGATGCTCCGCGACCGGCTCCGGGCAAGAATGCAGCTCCAGTTGCACAAATATATCTGGGATCCTGCCTTGAGGGGGGTATAGTTTGGCTTTACTCCCTTAACTCCTTACCTTTCTGCTGTCCATTGTCGAACAATGAGGGTTGGGATGACCACCGTTATGTGTCTATTGCCCACCATGAAAGGGCGGGATGACCGCCGTTATGTGTTTATTGCCCACCATGAAAGGGCGGGATGATTACCGTTATGTGTTTATTGCCCACCATGAAAGGGCGGGATGGTTACCGTTATGTGTTTATTGCCCACCATGAAAGGGCGGGATGATTACCGTTATGTGTTTATTGTCCACCATGAAAGGGCGGGATGATTACCGTTATGTGTTTATTGTCCACCATGAAAGG
>CAIJWE010000115.1 GCA_903824295.1 uncultured Chlorobiaceae bacterium | reverse complement strand
TCACGACTGCGGCTGATATGACCATTTCCCGTACCCTGAACGCCAAAAAGAATCTTCATTCTGCTGAACATTTATGTGTGACGCAACATCTCTGTGGCACGGGTTACTTTTGAATTTTGAGATTGGCATATTGCACCATCAGCGTCTTCTCACCTGCACTGCGGAACGTTATCTTCACCTTCTGCTTTGCCCCGCTGCCCTGAACATCAAGCACAACTCCAGCTCCGAAGACTGCATGATGCACCATTGTCCCTTCACGAAAGAGCGAGGGCTTCGACATTCCCGCAGCCACCGCCGCAGAGGAGGACGTTACCGTTTTCGAGTGATATCCTCTTGACGGGGATGAAAGCCCTGATGCCGCTTTCTCTTTTGCCAGACGATCGGAAAGAAAATTTCCGCTCTCAGTCTGCACAATTGATGAGTCGATTTCGCCGATAAACATCGAGCGGAGGCAGTGGTGCTGCTGCCCGTACTGGTAACGGCTCTGCGCCCACGAAAGAAAAATCTTCTCCTGCGCCCTCGTCATCGCCACATAAAAAAGCCGGCGCTCCTCCTCAAGCTCTTCAGGCTCATAGCAATGAAGGGGAAAAAGCCTCTCTTCAAGGCCGGTAATAAAGACCACAGGGAACTCAAGCCCTTTGGCCGCATGAACGGTCATAAGGGAGACAAAATTATCGGACTCCTGTGTTTCGTCATAGTCAGACGCAAGGGAGATATTTTCGAGGAAATCACCAAGGGAGCCTGCATCAGGATTATGGTCAGAAAAATCCCTTGCCATCGAGAGCAGCTCCTGAAGGTTTTCATGGCGCGCAAGCGATTCTGTAGTGTTTTCCGCCTGCAAGAGCATTGGTATGGAGGTCAGGGTAAAAAGCTCTGTCAGCACGTCGTAGACCGTCCCGTTAAGGGCCGTCTTTCTGAGTGTCTCAATAACCGTACTGAAGGAGCCGAGAGCATTGACCAGCCGCGCAGGAAAACCACCCTCATCAGCCCGCCGGATAGCTTCATAGACGCTTATCTGGCGCTCTTCGGCAAACTCCTTGAGCTTGGCAATACTGACATCACCGATTTTCCGGGGAGGAAAATTGATAATGCGCAAAAGCGACTCACCATCACGGTCATTGAGAATAAAACGAAGATAGGCAACCGCATCCTTGATCTCCTTGCGTTTGTAGAAAGAGACACTGCCGAAAATCTTATAGGGAATCTTGTGTTGCCTCATGACATCCTCAAGCACCCTCGACTGGGCATTGGTACGGTAAAATATGGCGAAGCTTTTGAACTCGAAGCCCTGTTTCAGGCGAAGGTTGCGTATCTGCTCACCAACCCTTTCGGCCTCATTCCGCTCATTGTATGCCTCAATCAGCGTCAAAGGCTCACCCTCGTTGCGGTGCGAAATCAGCTCTTTTTTGATCTGCCGAAGGTTGCAACTGATCACGTTGTTTGCTGCCTTGAGAATATTGCCGGTACTGCGATAGTTCTCAACAAGCTTGAACGTGAGTGCGTCATTATAGTCATCCTGAAAGTTCAGGATATTGGAGATATCAGCGCCGCGCCAGGAGTAGATCGACTGAGCATCATCACCCACAACAAAAATATTGCGATGCCTCGCCCCAAGCATTTTTGCGACAAGATACTGAGCCCGGTTGGTATCCTGATACTCATCGATCATAATATAGCGGAACGTACCCTGCAACTCCTGCAGCACCTCAGGATGTGCATGAAAGAGTTCAAGCGGCTTGATAAGCAGGTCATCAAAATCGAGAGCGTTGTTCTCTTTCAGCTTTTTAGCGTACAACTCGTAGATCTGTGAAGCCTTCTGTTGATTATAGTCACTCGCATTGCGATGAAACTCAGCAGGCAGAATAAAGCTGTTTTTTGCCCGGCTGATGAGCCCCTGAACCGTATTGACCGGCACCGACTCGGCGGAGATGTTCAGCTCGGCCATCGACTGGCGGATCAGGCTTTTGCTGTCCTCGCTGTCAAAAATGGAAAAGTTTTTGTCGTAACCAATCAAATCAATGGAGTTACGGAGAAGACGGGCAAAGATCGAGTGAAAGGTGCCGATCCACAAACCACGTGAACTGCCTTGATGCAGCAGGGTATCAACACGGTGGCGCATCTCGCCGGCGGCCTTGTTGGTAAAGGTGAGCGCAAGAATATTCTGGGGGGAGACCCCCTCGTTTCTGATAAGATATGCAATACGATAGGTAATCACCCGTGTCTTGCCGGAACCTGCACCCGCCAGTACCATCACAGGACCGGTTGTAGCAATCACGGCATGACGCTGCACTTCATTGAGATCGTTTAAAAAATCCGTCAATACTTCCTGATACCGGGTTAACAGTTAGAGCGCCCGCCTTTCTCCTTTCGAAGGGCGCCAAAATCTCCAGTTGAATTTCGTACATCTTTACCCTTTTTACAAATCAGAGCAAAACAAATCCGTTTGCCATCGACGAACCATAAGCCATAGTGCATCTTTCCTCGCTGATATTGCGCAACAAACCACCAGCTATACACAAAAAAAAGACGCGCGGGGGCCATGCCTTGTTTTTCTCTTTTTTTAATAGCCCAGCCTCTCACTTTTGGCTTTCAAAGTTGCTATATTTCGGCACGAATCATTGCCCACCTAAACGAATAAATACAATGTTTCCGCTTGTTTACGAAATAAATACGAGGATCTGGCTGCATAAATTGAGCATAGAACATAACCGCTCAGTAACCCTCGGCAACATACCTGATGAAGAGTTTGCCTTTTTTTCAAGTTGCGGCTTTGACGTTGTCTGGTTGATGGGGGTATGGAAACCGAGCCAATACAGCAAGGCAGTTGCTACGGCACATCAGGGGCTGAGAACATCATTCCTGAAACACATCCCTACCGTAGCACCAGAGGATATTGCATCATCACCCTACTCCATCCCCTCCTATACCGTTAATGAAGCGCTGGGTGGAGAGACCGAACTGCTGACCTTCCGTGAAAAGCTCCATGCAAGCGGCATTAAACTGATGCTCGACTTTGTACCAAACCACCTTGCTCTCGACAATGCTTTTTTACCCGAGCACCCGGAGTATTTTATTCCAATATGCAATGAAGAATGGTGCCTGGATCCCCAGGCTGGCTTTGAATATAAAAAAGAGAAATACCTGGCCTACGGCAAAGACCCCTACTTTGCCCCATGGACAGATACCCTGCAGCTCAACTATGCCAGAAAAGAGACGCACAAGATGATGACCGAGAACTTGTTCAAGATAAGCTCACTCTGCGATGCCGTCCGGTGCGATGTAGCCATGCTTGTTCTGAAAAACGTTTTCAACACCACGTGGAGCGGACTTGGTGGCTTCATGGAAGAGGAGTTCTGGGATAAGGCCATCATCGCCGTAAAGCTCCGCCATCCCGAATTTCTTTTTCTGGCAGAATCTTACTGGAACAAGGAGTGGGATCTGCAGCAACAGGGGTTCGACTATACCTACGACAAACCATTTTATGACTACCTCACCGAGGCGTCTATCAATACTGAAAAACTGACGGGTCACCTGCTTGGCAATTGGGACTATCAGAAACATCTTTGCCGCTTTCTTGAAAACCATGACGAACCAAGGGCTGCTGAAAAAATAGGACTGAACCACAAAGCCGCAGCTCTGGTACTGCTCACCTCTCCGGGTATGCATCTTATCCATCAGGATCAGATGGATGGCTTCAAAAAGCAAATTCCGGTACAACTGCTCCGCCAAACAACGGAAGCAAGCGACCCAAAGCTGGCGGAATTCTATAAAAAGCTCTTTTTGCTTCAAGAGAGAGAGGTGTTTCAGGAGGGGCGAATCGAATGGCTCAACCTCAACGCACCAAATAATTCGCATTGCTTGGGATTTCACCGCTTTACTGCAAAAGAGAGTGCCTACGTTCTGGCCAATTTCAGCGGAACCGGCATTTCTCTCGAATTCAGTCACCCATCCCTTGAACATGGTGCCATGAAAAAGCTCACTGTACTCAGCACACAAAACAAAAACAAAACGAGCATTCACTATGCTGAGAAGGTGATGAAAATAACCCTCTCAGCACACGAAGCAATCGTCATAACCTGCATGACCACAGTGCCAGCATTTCATCAAGAATAAAACCAGGGTTCTATCCTGCCCGGGAACACTATTGACTTTTTATCGTTTATGCAGATCATTACCCATACCGTCAGAAGGCAAACCACAAAGCCGATTGAAATCATCGATATTACTGCTGAGGTAAGCGCAGCCCTGCTTTCATCAGGGCTTGAGAGGGGGCAGGTAACCGTCATAAGCCGCCACACGACCGCCTTTGTCAACATCAACGAAAAAGAGGAGCGGCTCCTTGATGATATGGAGACATACCTCAAGCGTCTGGTGCCAAAAGATGGCAACTACCAGCACAACATCAATCCCGTTGATGGCCGCCACAATGCCCACTCGCATCTCCTCGGTCTCTTTATGAACAGCTCCGAAACCATTCCCTTCGCAGAAGGGAAACTGCTCCTCGGAGAGTGGCAATCACTCTTTTTCGTTGAACTTGACGGCCCACGCGAAGAGCGGAGCATCCTCCTTCAGATTTCAGGCATTTGACCTGGAACTAACTGTAAAATTACAAGAGATGGAACCAGCAAGCCTCAGACGTGGTTACACATGCTGACTATGCATTAAACCAGTATCCTTAAAATCCCATGCCTGATTCCCTCCCGGTTGCCATCGGTACGCCAATGACCCATCTCTCTCTGGTTCGCTCGCCTGATGATCTGAAAAAACTCACCATTGCGGAACTTCAGGGAGTGGCTGATGAGTGCCGTAAAGAGGTTATCAACCTTGTATCCAGCAATTCCCGATTTGGCCCGTACACCTTGAATTCATTGGTGTTTAAAATTTGACTTTCGTAATATTTTGAGTATCAAACAGTATTATTTTGTATATTTCTGGAAATTGTCTTACTCAAAGATATAAAGATATTTTTA
>CAIJWE010000114.1 GCA_903824295.1 uncultured Chlorobiaceae bacterium | reverse complement strand
TGTATGGTTCAATACGCCAGAGGAAGAACTTGCTGATCCAGTGCATTTTCTTGCGCATGTTATGACTTTTGGTACGCCTGAAGATTTAAAAGCGCTGAAAGGCATCGTGGGGAATGACGAATTCTGTGAGGTTTTGGAGCATGCTCCACCTGGCGTTTTTGATGTGCGCTCATGGGCATACTGGAACCTAAAATGTGGACGGCAACCAATTCCGCCTTTGCCGACCCGTACCCGGCTTTTGGATTTTACTAAAACTGCTTAACGTGCTATTTTTTCCGTTTCGTGAGCAGACCCCTGGAAGCTGACACCCCTATAAAGCGACACGTTCAGATCAAGGGCATGGCGAACCCACACGACCCAGCGTGGACGCAATACTTTGAGGCCCGTCGAAACAAACAGAGAACCAAATCAACACAGTGGTGTTGTCGGGTGCCGCAAGGCGCCTTTGCAGAGGCTTGAGCCGTGTGCGGTGAAAGTCGCAAGCACGGTTCTTAGGGGACGGCGGTGTAGTAATGCGCTGCTGTTACCCGACTTTCGTGAGCAGAACCCTGAGTCTCAACGGATTCCTAAACGTGTTATTTTTTCCCTTTTCTGAAGCGCCCCCCATAAACGCCGGATGTGTTCTTTTGCCATAAGTTTCATAGGATTTTTGTTTTAATTATTTTTTTTGATTTCATGATGACGGTGTATCACCCCTGCTTTCCCACGCCTTATAGTAGCTCCCCTTCAAGTTCATCAGCTCTTTATGGGTCCCTGATTCCGTTATTCCTCCTTCACGCATAATATGAATAACGTCTGCCTGCATGGTTGTGGTGAGTCGATGGCTGATAATCAACACGGTGCATCCAGCGGCAAGCTCACGAAACCGCGAAAACCATCTGGCTTCAGCCCATACATCAAGCATACTGGTGGGTTCATCAAGAATGATAAGTTGTGCATTGCGCAGAAAAGCTCTGGCAAGCGCTACCCGTTGCCACTCTCCGGCACTCAGCTCGGCACCACCAAACCACTTGCCAAGAAGCGTATCAAAACCATTCGGCAACCGAGTGATAATATCATAGGCTCCGGAAGCATCAGCAGCCCTCAGAATATCCGCCGGAAGCGGATTGCCGGTAATATCACCATGAGCAATATTCTCACCCACTGTCACATTATAGCGAACCGGTTCCTGAAAGAGTACGGTTACCTGACGTCGCCACTCCGATTGCCGTAACTCACGCAGGTCACAACCATCAACAGTAACCCTTCCCTGTTCAGGATCATAAAATCGACAAAGAAGCTTAATCAGTGTTGTTTTACCCTCTCCATTTTCACCAACAATCGCGGCGATCTCGCCCGCTTTAAGCGTCAGACTAAAATCGTGGAGAAGCTGACGATCACTCTCAGGATAATGAAACTCAACTCCTTCAAACCGAATACTCTCTTTTATGACGGGCACGGGAAGAGGAGCTACAGGATCAGAAATTCTGGACTGTGTATGCATCAAGTCAAAAAAATTCTCAAGGAAAAGCACGTTCCGGTAGATTTCACCTGTATGGCGCAACAGATTTGCCATCAGTTGCTGCCCTTGTGCAAAAGCCTGATAGAAAAGAACAATGTCTCCAACACCAGCCAGACCGGCAATGGTTCGGGTGATCATCCAGAACATGGCAAAGGCTGTTGTCATCAAGGCAAAAGCTTCCGCACCAAGTTCCGAAAGAAGTTTGCGCTTTTCCATCCCAAGCTTTTCTCCCCTCAGGTGTGCACGTAATTGCTGATACGATGCCCGGTAATGATTGCCCAAATCAAACAGCCGCAGCTCCTGAGCAGCCTCACGCATGACAATAAGCCAATCAAAGTAATCACTCCTGCGATGATCAGCAATGTTGCGTTGCCACCATTGGTCAAGCCTGCCTGTATAACTAAACGTGACCCATAGGGCAGGGATGGTTCCTGCAAGCAGCAGCAAAGGAATCCATGGTGCATACGCAACAAGCAGCACAGCCATACCAGCCAGCGTAAGGCTGTGCTGCACAAGATTCCCCATCCCTTCAAGAAGCTCAAGCGGCCGGTGCATCGCATCTATCCGTACCCGATGGAGACGATCGTAAAAGTCCGGTGAATCGTAATAGCCAAGATCCAGTTCCAGCGCCTTGTCGTGGATCAATCCTGTCATATAATCCTGAAGACGTTCATTCTGGATTGTACGAATCCACTGCCCCACACTGCTCAGAATTTTTTCACCAAGCAACAGAGCACCAAGCACAACAACTTGCAATAACATGCTACTGCTTGCCGGTACGTTGCCGCCTCCCTTTTTGAACACTGCCGTCAAGGTATCAAGAACAGACTTTGTCATGGAAACAATGGCTACCGGCAACACTCCCTGCAACAACAGGAGCATCACCCACACCAGCACCCAGAAACCAGATGCTTGCCAGACAAGTCTCACTGTCGCAGGAATAAAGGGAAGCTGCCGACGCAGTTGGGCGAGTTTCGACCGGAAAGTACTCATAACGGTTGATTGTTGACAAGAGAGGCCAATCAGGCTTGCTCCTGACGTGCAGCATCAGCTTCCTGAATTGCTGCCGACCTTGCATGGGCAACCTGACAGAAATACTCTATTGGCGAATCAAGCTCACCGGTCTCAAGGTCGGAATGAGCGGGGCACCAGAGGCAGAGATTGACAATGGAGCAGCGACGACACTTTTCCAGATATTCAGCCCGGCGTGAACGCATATCCCTCACCTTTGGTACAAACTTCTCCCATGCTTCGCGCACTGTGCCCTGACGAAGATCATAGATGGTACCAGCTGCCCAGAGCGAATGGCAAAGCCGGAACTTACCATCATAACTGACGTTAAACCCACCGTTACCTAACCCGCAATGAAACAGGTGATCGCAGCCAACATGGCTGAACTCTTCATTGATCAGCTCGTTGCAACCTTCAACCAGCACCGGAAAACGCTCATCGTCACCGCGTTCAAGCGCTACAATCTCGTCAGGAGTAAGCCGTTCCGATTTGATGTCAAGATTACGCGCTTCGTTACGGTCAAACCGGAAGTGGAGTTGAAAATCAAAGCGGAAATAATCTTTGGTATAGTAACGGCCAAACGCAGCCATAGCCGGAAGTTCATGAAAATTTGAGCGAAGCGCCATTGCCTTGAGACGCACCTTGATACCACCCTCCAAAAGAAGGTTCAAGCCACGCATAAACGCATCATAAGAGCCTGGCCTGCCGCTCACCCGTTCATACGTCTCCTTTGTAACGCCATAAATGGTCACTTCAATATTCAGTGGGGGATATTTTTTAAACAGCGCAATATGTTCATCACGAATCAGGGTGGCATTGGTATAGACCGAAACCAGCAGCCCTTTTCTTTTAAGCAGCAGATAAATCTCCTCAAAATCATCGCGAAGCAGTGGTTCGCCACCGGAAATAAGCACCCATACAGCACCAAGCGCCACGGACTGATCGGCAATGTCGTTGATTTCCTGCGCTGTCAACTCTTTTGCCCGTGCCTCGCGGTCACCGGATGGCAAATTGATATAGCAATGGTGGCAATGATTATTGCACCGGGCTGTAATTTCAAGATCAAACGAAAAAAGCCTACGATGCTCTTTCATTTTTTCCCAGAGAGGAAAATCTTTAATGTCAATGGTTGTAAGCTGTCTCATAACAAGGTTTAATTATTTTTGTTCATCATGATCTCGTTACACCTCTTTATTTTGCCCCACAACAGCCGGGTGATCGGCGACAGCAAGCCACGATACGACAGCCATGCAATGAGACAGCGCTCAACACCAAGGCCACCCCTTACCTGACGGTCACGATGTTCTACCCGAACAACACGGCCAAGAATACTTGAAGCCTCTATCCATCCATCCGCCCTCCTGTTGTTATCGCCCTTGATGCAATAGCCCGCTGACGAGAGCTGCACAATGCGGTGCACAACAAGGTTTGTGCGATCTGTGCTGATAAAGGCAACAACATCTCCCACGCAGAGCGGAGATGCAATCGCTGAAATGGTCAGCACATCGCCGTCGCGAATAAAGGGCGACATACTCAAACCAAGCGCAATAAAGCGGAACTGCGCCCGTTTTTTAAGCACCTCCTTCATCATCATGGCAAGCCCGAGACCCGAAAGCGTATAGGGCTTTTTCCCCGTCTGTACATAGGAAGCGCTGCTCATGACGAACTGCCTCAGAGAGGGAGCCTCAACGGGCAACAACAATATTCCGTAGAAGCAGCTCACCTGCCAGTCCAAGCAGATCCTGCTCAATTTCACCGGGAGCTGCATTGAACTCCCGGCTCAGCTCTTCAGCAATACTTCCCAATGTTTTTTCTCCATCAAGGAGCGACCATATAGCCTTGCCGGTTTCGTTCAGGGTATAAAGTTCATCATCTGCATCGCCAATGCCGGCAACCAGAGGAACAATAATCAGGTCATCTTCAATAAGACGAGCCACAATATCCTCTGAGGGTACAATGATCTGCTCAAGTGTCAGTTCCATAAGTAGTATGTTGTTTTAATAATTCATGATATGAAAACTATTATCCTTCTGCCGTTTGACCATCCGGCCAGTGTTGGGCAACAAAAGCGGCGACGCGCTCCTTTGCATCCCCGACCTCCCAAGCCCGTTCATGCTCGTTCAGGAGACCAAGAAAACGTGCCTGAGCATGGGCAACCTCGCAGAGGTACTCCACCGGTGTGTCGAGGGTGCCATACTCCGCCCACGACTTTGCCGGGCACTGCTCGCAAAGCCCGTGCAAAAAACAGACGGCGCAGCGGCGAAGATAGTCAGGGTTGGTTACTTTCATCTCACACATGGCAGGAAACATCTCTTCGAGAGTTCGCTTCAGGCTTACCTCTTGGAGATCAACACTGTAGTGTTTATGGCGTAGAGGCAGGCAAACCTGCGCCTGGCCATAAGCATCAATACAGGTTCCGTGTCCAGCGCCGCAACTGAAGAGCCTGTCGCCCGCAGGCCTCATAAACTTTGCGCAAAACTGCCCCATATCGCTCAAGTAACCCGGATTACGGGAGAGCAAAGCCACCGTCTTTTCGGGTGTGGCACGAAGCGTGATGATATGGGTATTTTTTGCCAGATTATCTCGACGGGAGCGAAGATCAAAATTAATGGAGTAGCCGGGAATGTTGTCCATAGCCGGAATTGTTGCTGCCCACGCTTCAAACTGCTCATGTTCATCGTTCAGGAACTGGAGCTTTGGAGCTTTGACAATAAAGGGAATCTTGTACTCAAGCAGCAGCTCAATACCCCGGCGAAACTCAACAAAAGCTCCGGCATGACCGGCAACCCGATCGTACGATTCGGCACTCATGCCATATACCGAAATTTCCACAACACGCCCCGGCGGATATTTTGCGAGTAGCTCAGCAAGCTCACGGGTAATCAGACGGCCGTTTGTAAAAAGAACAACCATCATCCCAAGACGCCGGGCAAAGAGATAGAGTTCCGCCAGATCGGGACGCAGAAGCGGCTCTCCACCGGTAAAACGGACCGTCATGCAGGCAAGATTTGCAGCATCCGTCAAGATTTTTTTGACCACATCCGTGCTCATTTCGCGCTTGAGAGCATCAGGATCATGTTCCGGCAGGTTAATGCAGCAGTGTACGCAGTTGTTGTTGCAGCGCTCGGTCAGCTCAATATCAATCTGGCCCAAGAGCAGCTTTTTACCACCCCCAAGCGTGAACTCGTGTGGCTCCAGCCTTTGTACGTAACTCATTGTTTCCTTATTCGGTTATTGATTCAGAAGATAGGAGGGAATCGCACTCCTCCGCCAGTGTATGGAGGTCAGCGTCAATGGTGCCACTCATGTCGAAGCAGACCGCAGCGCATGGAATCTGCTCGACCATCGACCTGACGCCGTCAACTGTATGCTGCCACCATGCGCCGATCACCAGAGGTACAACAAGGCATGCAAGCAGGCGGCGAAGCACCTCTTCACCATCGGTGAGGAGAATTATGCTGTTTTCTGCACCGTTTTTAACACAACAGATGGCACACAGCCGAGCCGAACCTGCCGACACCTGCTCTTCATCGCCGTGGCACCAAGCACCATACAATTGCCAGCCAACCTCGGTACGACGCACAAGAGCAGTGCGGTCAGAGAGGATTTCCAGCGTTCCGCCGCCTGTTGATGCGGCATCCATCTGGTGCTTGATGATGGATGTCTGGTCAGCTTCACTTCCCACAATAAGCAGGCCGCGGCCATTGATGTTGACGGCTGCCGCCGTGAAGAGACACCCCTGGCGATCGGCCAGCAGCCTTGCAAGAACAAGCTGGTCGGAAAGAAACATGGTGAGCGAACGGAGGCCGCCGCGATGCCACAACTCCTTCTGTACCTCGTCATTGTAGATGCGCAGCTCGGTATGGGTATCGGAAATCGTCGCTGCGCCATGAAGCGCATGGTCATCAGGCTGATCAGCTATGCCCAGATAGACAAAGGAGCCTCCCTGTTCAAAAATCGCCCATGGCGCCTTGCGGTACACCTCGATGCCAAACTCTTTGCTCTTGAGATCAGGCAAATCGAAATGGTGGTGTATGGTCACCATATCATCACCGGGCTCATCCGTACAAAAGGCATCAAGCGTTGGGTGAAAGGTTTCTTCACCAATCGGCAGGTCACTGTCAAGCCTGATGGTCATGCCGGCAATAGTGAAAAAGCGGCGGTGGTGCGTGCGCAGTTCCTGCTTGAAGCGTTTGTTCTCACGGGCAACGTCGCAGAGATGCTCCACCGGCGCTGAAAAGCGGCCATGCTCCAGCCAGCCATAGACGGCACACCAGCGGCAATAGTTGCGGAGATCGCAGGAACCGCAGTTTTCCCGGTGCTCGGCACCGTCAAACACCCGGTTGGCAAGCGATGGAATAAACTCTTCCCACCCTTCACGAACGGTTCCGGAGCGAAGATTGTAGCGCATGGAGGGTTCTTTTACAAACGAGCAGAAGCTCATACCTCCATAAGGATCTATATGGAAATCGCGCCGGCCAGCTATGCAACTGGCAAACAGCCGTCCGTCACCTTGAGTATGGCCGCACTGGTGGTCTTGTTCATCATCATCTTCAGCAAGGCTAGGTTTGTCGAGCGCCACCACGTCGCGGGGATCAAGACGCTGGCGGGCAATTGCAGCATTGATCTCAGTGTCCTGAGAAGAGGAGAGATAGAACCAGGGCGCCCCGACACGCCAAACCGTGCTTAATGATTTTGCAAACTCTGTCATCTGCTCCCATTCATGCCAGTTCGCCTTCATGGGAACAAGTTGCACGATAAAGTCGGCACCTGCCTCCTGAAGGTAGCGAAACCCCTGCATTGCCAGCTCAAAGCCACCGGGATGACGGGCAACATGGTCATAGGTCTCTCTGGTAGCCCCGTAGAGAGCAACCATCACCTTGCCTTTGCGCTTGAGCAGCCGGGCAAGAGCTGGCGTCATCAACGTACCGTTAGTATTGAGAGAATAGGAGATAGCTTTGGACGTGATATAGTCAAAAATGTCAACAAAATCAGATCGAAGCATTGGTTCGCCGCCAGAAAGTGACCAGCGGCGCGTCCCGAGAGCCCTCGCTTCATCCACAATCCGCCTGATCTCTTCAAATGATAGTTCCCTGCTTTTTTCAGGGTCAGAAGCTGGAATTCTCAGCCAGCAATGACGGCAGTTATTGTTACATCGGTATGTCAGATCGAAATGCACCTCAAGAGGCAGGCGATAATCGACAAGTTGCTTTGACATAATAAAGTGCTGAAGGTTAGATATAAAATGCCACGTACAGTGGCTCCGACCTTGAGCAGTGAGCCTGCAGCGCATCAAAGAAAGTGCCCACCGGTAATTCTCCAACTTGCACTACTGGCTCCGTAGCGGTCTCGAAGATCTGGTAACAACCAAACCCAGCATCAACAGATACTGTATATATATTTTGAAGCACCTCAACATTATTGATGCGAACCAACTAAATAAAAATATAGGCCGCCAGCCCTTGACTGACGGCTTAAAATGAATACGAATTCTCAACAGGCTTTATGGCCAATAACTAGCCCACTCACCATTAATAACGAGCCGCACTGGCCTTACCATTGGAATTCAGTACAGTTCTGGTTTCCCCAAGCTTTCCCATTGCATCCGCCATATGTCTAGCCTGATGTACTCATGTTCTCCCTATACCGACACGTTCTTCAGACGTCTTGCCTTTTAACATCTCGCCCCTTCACGACCGTAATCCCCCGCTTCTGCCACTTCCTTGGCTCAATGGTACATACCGTTTGTTTGGTTTTACACTGTTTCATGATATACATCAAAAAAAAGAGTCTAAATACGCCGAATTTACCTCGCGCATTTGACGTTCCTTTTTTCAAACAAGAAGAACCTTATACAGGTGAACAATAGTTACTAAAACTTAAGTTTTAGATGTAAAGTCTCTCCAGACTTACCCGTAAAAAAAAACGCAAACACAAGCGACCATGACACCGTGATTGAATGTTAATTCAATATTTATTAATAATTTATCCTGATCAGGAAGAACAATAAGAGCATCCGTAATAATGGGCAGTACACCACCCGTAATAATTACTGGATGTGGTGGATTGCTGTAATGATGCCCGGCATTGGCTAAGCACCTGTGCCTTTCCATGAGTGGCTTTCTTTAACGTAATCACTAATGGGGCGTGCCATTTTTTCTGTTCTTTCTTCTGACTAATACTTTCCATTTGAATATGAAGTTTACTCTTTTCATGCAATTATAACACTGTCAATATTAAAAATTTCTTCTTTCTTTTCAAAAAATTGTCTACAAGAAAAACACATAGTTGATGCGTGAACTGGCTGCTCCCGCCGGTTTACATACCTCAAGATTGGCGATATGGCCAAAGATACCTCACTGCTTCTGACAGCCATTCTGGCAGATGCGATAAACCTCTGTCTGACGAAAATGGCTGAATGCTGTCCGGGCACGACATACTCAAAGCTCTCTTGGTTGCAAGCTTGGCACATTCGAGATGAAACATACTCCGCTGCTCTTGCTGAACTGGTCAATGCTCAACTCCAGCATCCGTTTGCACAAAACTGGGGTGACGGTACGACATCATCATCGGATGGACAGCGATTCAAGGCTGGTAACCATGGATAATGTACCGGTCACATCAATCCGAAGTATCTATCGCTGGAATAATGATATGCTGATGGCGTAAACTATCGAGAAGTTTTTCAGCCAAGCACAATACCCTTATCGGTTTGCCATGCCAAATTATCTAACCCTTGTACAGAAGGGCAAAAATGCCTATTAGTAAATGCCTTGAAGCCAAAAAATGATGGCAATTCTATTAAATGATCTCTGCGTGTTTCAGCGCGTCGGCCATATTTTTCCCTTAAGCTGTTTTGCAACAATACGAAGCAGTGGAGCGAACGGTTCAACGTCTGGAGGTATTATCATTCCATGATAACGCATATAGCAGAGTTGCACGGCAAACCCCAAGCGATTTTCAGCACCCCGATGCTGAAAAATAATCGACAGATCCGAATCATTGAAAGTATAGTGCCGGATCAACTCATCTTCAGCATTCGGCATAACCAGCAATCTGTCGCGTTCTGATGCTGAAATAACTGAACGACGTGGCATTGATACTCCTCTTAAAAACGAGGTTTTTTGAGAATACTTGTCAGGGAAAATCGAACTATCAAAAACAATGGAGTTAGGCTTCTCGAAAATAGTTCTTGATATTGATTCTTAATATATCGTATTTTAAATGAGTATTGAGAAAATAAACGGAGAAAGAGATGCTGATCGGTTATGCCAGGGTTTCAACACAGGATCAAAATCTTAATCATCAGATTGAGGCATTAACCAAGGCTGGATGTGAAAAGGTCTTCGAGGATAAAGTGAGTGGTACACGGGCCGAACGCCCTGGACTTACCAAGGCACTGGAACTGATGCGGACGGGAGACACGCTTGTTGTCTGGAAACTTGATCGACTTGGACGTAGCGTAAAGCACTTGGTTGATTTGGTCGCCGGACTTCAGAAACAAGGGGTTCAGTTCAAAAGTATTACCGATGCGATTGATACCGGTACGCCATCAGGCCGTTTTTTCTTTCACGTCATGGCAAGCCTCGCTGAAATGGAGCGGGAACTGACGGTTGAGCGTACTCGTGCAGGATTGGAAATGGCCCGCCAACTTGGCAGGAAGGGTGGCCGCAAGCGCCTGATGACGGACAGTAAAATTCTTTCAGCAAAAAAGCTGCTGGCTAACGGTATTCCACCACGGGATGTGGCAAAAAATCTCGGGGTATCTGTTCCGACGCTTTACCGGTGGATTCCGGCATCCAATAATCCTTAACGTACTTTAAAATCCGTTTCCTGAAGCGACCCCTCATTGGTAATAACCTTTGACTTTTATTTGAAAGTTGAAAGTGCTCCCGAACAAGATCGTACTTAGCAAGTATAATAATAGCTCCCCCTACAATCCTAAATACCGGTAATAAGTCGCCCGTGAAATCTTCAGCGTGTCACAGATCTCGCCGATGCTGATGTTCATATTCTTGCTCATTTTTTTGGCCATCTGCACTTTCGGATCGTCTTTCGAAATTTTCGGTCTCCCACCTTTTCTTCCTCTTGCCCTTGGCTGCCGTCAGGCCTGCATGGGTAAGCACCTGAATCAGACCGCGCTCAAATTGGGCAAGAGTGCCGAAGATGTTGAAAATCATCTCACCGGATGCCGTAGTGGTATCAAGGCCGCCGTCATTGATAGAGCAGAAGCCTACTCCCCTTTTCTGCAACTGTTCGACAATATCGATCAGGTTCCGAAGTGAGCGACCAAGGCGGTCCAGCCGCCAGATGATGAGCGTGTCACCTTCTTTCAGTTCTTTCAGGCACTCGGTAAGTCCCGGTCGTTCAGCTTTCGACCCGCTTATCTGCTCGGTAAAGATATGCTGCTTTTTACAGCCAGCATGTTTGAGAGCATCAAGCTGCAGGTTCAGTTCCTGACCCGAAGTTGAGACCCTGGCATAACCGATCAGTCGTCCTTCCATGAAGTTCCTTGCTAATCTTAAAAAGCGCCAGTTTTAACGGATTTACGATATGGTTTTATAAGACAAAAAGAGCCCGAAAAAGAGGGGTGTTTCGCCCCCCTTTTCAGCGTCTCATCAAACGACCGTTTTATAAGACATCGAAAATCGCTTGTTTGAGCATTGCTTTTTGGATGCTGTTGTCAGCACGGAAGGGACATCCCTTGGAGTGCCATTTTTTCTATTTCGTGGGCATACACCGATAAGACGATTTTGAGCAGCCAGCGATACTATTATTGTGAACTCTGATTGACTGTGTTCCTGCAGAAAATCTTGTTGCATGTAACGCCTGTGTTTTGTATGTTACATGTCACAAGTAAGGCTATGAATTAACAATGAGACACATGGGCGGAGTTCTTGAACGGGTGCATAAGTACAGGGCGAAATTACGCACGGAGGGGATGCGACCGATACAGATATGGGTTCCCGATACACGTCGCTCCGGTTTTGCGGAGGAGTGCAGGCGGCAGTCTCTGCTGGTCAAAAATGATTCGCATGAAAAGGAACTGCTTGATTTTCTTGATGAAGCTGCGGACCGCGAGGGTTGGGAGGCATGAAGAGAGGTGATCTGGTTACCATTGCATTACAGGGTGATTACGGTAAGCCTCGCCCTGCAGTTGTTGTTCAGTCTGATTTTTTTTCTGAACACCCCTCGCTGACCATTCTGCCGGTGACAAGTGAATTGCGGTCAGTCCCGTTATTCAGGATTATGATTGAGCCGACAGAGGGTAACAATCTGAAAAAAAGATCACAGGTAATGGTTGACAAGGTTCAGACCGTCCCGCGTGACAAAATTGGACCGACTTTCGGAAGACTTGATGATGCCTTGATGCTTGCCGTTAACCGGGCGCTCGCAGTGTGGCTTGGATTTGCATAAGCAATCCTGATGTCAGTCCATTCATACCGAAGACCAAGGCTCTGGAAGAAGGGATACCCTGTCAAACACTTTTTACCCGTATTCTCCATAAATATGTTACGGGGAAACGGACAGAGTCAAGTAACAGCGATTTTTTTTGATGTTTGATAATGACTCTCTTGTGGCCGAGTGGCTGTAACGTATTGATTTTATAAGGTATAAAAAGATTGTCATGGCAGAAGAGATTTTAAGAAAAGGGGATAGTATTGAGCTTACGGTCACTGATCTGGCGGAGAAAGAGCAGTGTTTCGGGCGGCTGGATAATGGTATGGCGGTGATGGTGAGCGGTATGCTTGCGATTGGTGACCGGGTGTCGGCCAAAATAAAAAAAGTGAAGCAGCGCTACATTGAGGCTATTGCTGTTGAAGTGCTGGAGGCGTCGCCCGACAGGACGGAGCCGGTGTGCTCCTATTTTGGTGTTTGCGGGGGGTGCAAGCTGATGCACATCCGTTATGATGCACAGCTTTTATACAAGCAGAAAAAGGTGAAGGATGCCCTGGAGCATCTCGGAGATTTTGTGGCTCCTCCGGTCATGGCGGCTCTTGCTTCTCACGATCCTGTTCATTACCGGAACAAGATTGAATTTTCGTGTTCAAACATGCGCTACCTGCTGCCGGAGGAGCTTTCGCTTGAAGAGCTCGAGCGTCCCAAGGGGTTTGCGCTCGGCTTTCATACTCCCGGCAATTTTGAGAAGGTGATCGATATCGACTACTGCTATCTGGCAAAGGAGTCGATGAACAGGGTGCTCGCCCTGACCCGCCAGTTTGCGCTCGACAACGCTCTTGCTCCCTACGGCGCCAAGGCTCATACCGGTTTTTTGCGCAATCTGGTGGTGCGGTTCAGTGAAAACCGCGAGGAGGTTATGGTTAATCTTGTTACCTCATGGTATGACGAAGCGCTGATGGAGCGGTACCGGATGCATCTTGAATCAGGTATGCCTGGTCAGAAAATGACGGTGGTCAACAATGTGACTGAGCGGAAGAATACGGTTGCTACCGGCGAAAAGGAGTTTACGCTCAGCGGCACGGGATATATTACCGAGCGTTTGGGTGGCCTTGATTTCAGGATATCGGCGAACTCGTTTTTTCAGACAAACTCTTCACAGGCGGAGGTGCTCTACCATAGCATTCTGGAGGTTGCCGGGCTGAGGCCGGAGGATACGGTTTATGATCTCTATTGCGGCACGGGAACGATCACCCTTTATATGGCAAAGCATTGCTGTCAGGTTGTGGGCCTTGAGGTGGTTGAGAGTTCTATCAGTGATGCTCGTTCCAATGCGGCCTTTAACGGGATTGACAACGCGGCTTTTTTCCAGGTTGATCTCAAGGATTTTCATGCCATGCACGATAAGCTTGCAAGCTATGATGCTCCGGGTGTGATTATCACCGATCCTCCGCGTGCAGGTATGCACCCTAAGGCGCTCTCCACCATGCTTCAGCTCAAGCCGAGGAGAATTATCTATGTCAGTTGCAATCCGGCAAGTCTTGCCCGTGACGGCAAGGAGATCTGCATCCAGGGTTACAAGCTTCTGTCCGTGCAGCCGGTTGACATGTTCCCGCATACCAGCCATATCGAGAGTGTTGCCTGTTTTGAGAGAGACGATTCTGTGCCGGTTACTCAGGCTTTGCAGAGCTGATTAACACCGCGTCAGATGGTGATTTTGTCGCTTCCCATGTGATGAATTTTTCAACATCCTTGCTGATTGAGGCAAAAACCACCGAGATGACGGCGGCGTCGTCGACAAAGCCGATGAGCGGGAGGAAATCGGCAATGGCATCAAACGGAGATACAAAATAGATGAGGGCGGCGGTAATGGATACAACGGTCTGCCAGGGAGTATCGAGGTACTCCTTGCTGACCGTGCAGCGTACCATGCGTATGAGCGGGCTTATTTTTTCTTTTATGGCGGAAAACTGCAGGGCGTATTTTCCGGATGAGGCAATTCTCGTTGCGGTATCGAGAAGTTTGCCTCTCTTCCGGGAGTTGCTGATGATCGATTCTGCGTTGTGTGTAGCTTTATCCAATGTTCTTTTCATCTTCGTTCCCTCGCTTGGGTATAGTTCCCGGTTCCGCCACTATTTTCCGCCAGCCTTGAGCAGTTTCCGGCGCTCTTCTGCAGTCAGTGATCCATAACCACGCTCGGAAATCTTGTCGAGTATGGCGTTGATTTCGGCTTCGGAAACCGTTGGCGCCACCCTGTTTTGTGTATGGAGTCGCGGACCGCTTTTCTTTTTTCCAGATAGACGGAATTTGCTGAAGAGCCCGGAAAACGACCACTCTGCCCGTTTGATGGTGATAAAGATAAAGCCGATCAACATGCCGCCGAGGTGGGCGAAATGGGCGATGTTGCTACCGCTTCCCATGGCCCGGCTGCCGAAACCGGAGATAAACTCAATAAGGGCATAGCCGGCAATAAAATATTTTGCCTTGACGGGAAAGAGGAAATAGAGAAAGATGTAGCGGTTGGGGAACATCATACCGAAGGCGAGCAGGACACCGTAAATGGCGCCGGAAGCGCCGACGGTTGGGTAGGGGTCGCCTATGGTGGCAAGCAGGTTGATGATTGCAGCACCGATACCGCAGGTAAAATAGTAGATGTTGAATTGCCTTGTGCCCCACTGGTTTTCTATTTCAGCTCCGAACATCCAGAGTGCGAACATGTTGAAAAAGAGATGGGTACCGCTGCCATGCAGAAACATGTAGGTCACAGGCTGCCAGAGCCGGAAGTTTTCGGAGCCGACAGGCCAGAGTGCACCAAGCCCTTGAATGATTGCGCCGAATGGGGTAAAGAATTGCAGTAAAAAAACCGCAACATTGGCGATGATGATGGTTTTAATTGCCGGAGGTATAAACTGAAAGCCGCCGGGGCTGTATGGCTGGTTGGAGTAGTTCATCAAGAGATATTGTTCTGCACATCCCGCTGCCGACCAGCAGCGGGCATGAGCGTCAAAGTGGTAAATTACGTTAATCCGCTTGTTGTATCGAGCCGCTCAATCGTTCAGGGCGGCAATCCCCGGAAGCTCCTTGCCTTCAAGGAACTCAAGGCTTGCGCCACCTCCGGTTGAGATATGGGTCATCTCCTGTGCCAGACCAGCTTTGGCAACGGCAGCAGCAGAGTCGCCGCCACCGATAATCGTTGTGGCCCCTTTTGCGGTGGCTTCAGCCATCGCATTTGCGACGGCCATGGTGCCGGCAGCAAAATTGTCGATTTCAAAGATGCCCATCGGGCCGTTCCAGAGTACGGTTCGTGCGGAGAGAATTTCGTTCCGGTAGGCTTCTATCGTGAGGGGACCGATATCGACGCCGATCATCCCTTCAGGTATGGCGGTAATCATCTCTGCGTGGCAGTCGGCAGTTGCTGAAATTTCAGCCGTAAGAATGACATCTGTCGGGAGCAGCAGTTTGATGCCTTTGGCTTTTGCTTCTGCAAGAATTTTCAGTGCCAGTTCAATCTTGCTCTCTTCGACCAGAGAGTTGCCGATTTCGTAACCCTGAGCTTTGAAGAAGGTGAAGACCATGGCTCCGCCGATAAGGACGGTATCGACCTTTTTGAAGAGGTTTTCGAGGACATCTATTTTGCCTGATATTTTTGAGCCGCCAAGAATTGCCACAAAGGGGCGCTCGGGTTCCTGCAGTGCTTTGCCAAGATAGAGGAGCTCGCGCTCTATGAGAAAACCGGCAACGGCGGTCTGGACGTAGTGTGTAATTCCCTCTGTTGAGGCATGGGCCCGGTGTGCGGTGCCGAATGCGTCGTTGACGTAGACCTCGCCGAGTGAAGCAAGCTCACGGGAAAAATCGGGGTCATTGGCCTCTTCCTCGGGGTGAAATCTGAGGTTTTCAAGCAGCATCACCTCTCCATCCTGCAGTGCGAGCACCTGCTGCATCACTTCGGTACCGATGCACTCTTTGGCCATGGTAACCGGGCAATCGAGCAGTTCAGCAAGCCGCAACGCAACGGGTGCAAGCGAGTAGTCACTATTTACCTTTCCTTTTGGTCGTCCAAGGTGGGACATTAAAATAAGGCGTCCCCCGTTTTCCATGATTTTTTTGATGGAAGGAAGGGATTCAACAATTCTTTTATCGTCAGTAATTTTTTTGCTACCGTCGAGAGGAACGTTGAAGTCAACACGCATCAACACCCGTTTTCCTTGAATCGATATGTCTGATAAACTTTTTTTCTGCATTGCTCTGATGATTTATTGAAAAAATGATCGGCGTCCGTACCGTATTATAGGCAATTAATATCAATCTCCTCAACTGCGATGTGACCGCTCTCTCTGGCTCACGGTGTGTTGTGGAGGGCGCTTTTGTATGTTTTTATGTTTGCATAATGTTCTGCAAGGGATTCTGCAAAGTTATGCCCTCCTTTTCCTGTGGCAACAAAGTAGAGAAAGTTGCTCTCTGCAGGGTTGAGTACAGCGAGGATTGATGCTGCTCCGGGGTTACAGATCGGCCCCGGAGGAAGTCCGTTATGGCGATAGGTGTTGTAGGGAGAGTCCGCCGCAAGGTCCTTGTAATAGAGTCGGCGGGCCTCTCCTCCAAGGGCATACTGTACTGTTGGATCTGCCTGAAGCCGCATGTTTTTTTTCAGCCGGTTGAGATAGACGCTTGCAACAAGATTTTTTTCCCGATCAAGGGGGGTCTCTGCTTCTACAATGGAGGCGAGGGTCAGTAATCCGGTTTCGTTGAGTCCCCTTTTGGTAGCAATACTCTTCAGGCTGTCGGTATAAAAATGGCGAAATCTGCCAATAAGAAATCCTGCGGCCTCCTCAGGCGTGCTTGCCCAAGCGAAGTCGTATGTTCCGGGAAGCAGGTAGCCTTCCGCATTTTTTGCCATAATGCCTCGTCTCATGAGCAGGCTGGGGCTGGAAGCCGCGGCCATGAAGGATGTTGAGTCAAAATCAAGGTTTCGCGACAGAATGCGGGCAACCTTTTTAAGATCAAGTCCTTCGGGGAGGGTGACACGAACCTCATCCTGGCGATGCGAGTGGAGGTAGTACATAAGCATGAAATTCGACATTCCCGGCGCAATGGTGTATCTCCCCGGCTTGATATGGTGCAGCCGTGGAATAATGCTGACGGTTACGAGTGCCGGCCATTTACGGTTGATCGTACCGTTGCGGTATAATTCATCCACAATGGCTCTCACTCCCATATTGCGGTGAACAATCAGGCTGGTTGTACTGGAAGCCGTATTAAGTCCTGGCAGAAATAAAAAGCAAGCCAACACCGTCAGTAGAGCGGCCATGCTTACGATAAGCGGGTTACGCGGAAACGTTTTTTTTGACGCCATGTCTAAAGAGAGCTTGTTTAGCTGACCTGAATACCTGGCTGGCTGTTTTTCCACTCATGTTGAAACAGCCTGGTCTCTTCAATGATACATTGATAGATTTTTTCCAGTGCATGGGCTTTCAACGGCGAGTCGGCATGGCTGAGAACATTGCTCAATACCTCTCTTTCGCGCTCAGGCTGAAGTACCTGCTCTCCAATTCTTGACTTCAGTGAGCTGATATTTTGAGCGCAATGGAGCCTTTCGCAGAGCAAGGAGGATAATTGCTGGTCGAGAGTATCGATTTTTTTTCTCCATTCGTCAAGTTCCTGCCAATGTGCTCTATTATTGACGGTGCTGTCTGTCATCATAATGACGGTTGTTAAGAGTGATGCGTTGTTGTCAAACAAAAGGAGTATATAGAAAATCAGTCGTGTTGTTGCTATTCTTTTTCGCGGGAGAAGAGCGTCATCCATCGGGCGACTTCCCTGTCGCTCAGCAATTCGCTCTTACCGTTATTTTCTTTGGTCGTTCTGCCGTTCGAGCGTTCATTATCGCTCTGCATGGAACCAGAATAGGCCATCTCGCTCAGTTGCAGGGCAAACACCTCAGACTTGACGCATCGGGCACCGAATGCCGTTGTGTACCGTCGAATCTCATCATCCGAACTTACAATAGTAACCATTTTTACCTTTGTGTTCAACGACTTTACGTAATCAATGATCCAGAGGTCGGCACTTTTTGAGGCTGGAGTAAAAACAATGTGCAGCGGGGCGCCAAAAGCACACTCATGGTGACTCCCTTTACCGTCGTATACAATGGTGATCGGGCAACGGCTTTGCTGCTGAAAACAGAGGAGCTGTTTTTCTGTTTTTTGGCGCAGAACAGTGAGTGATGATGAGGTCAGAGAGGGATAAAGCTTGTGAATCAGGTTATATCCATCGACCACGATCTCTTTTGCTCCGGTTTTCATCGTGCTCTCTCTTATTCAAAAAATCTTTTTCAAATGAAGTAATAAAATAGACTAATATTTTTTTAGTGCATCCTTTTTTATACATTTTATGGTGGAGGAAAGTGGTAAAAAGTGGGAGCATTTTTGTTTTAAGCTATCTTTTTACCTCTGAAGGTGTAAAAAACGTCTGTTTTTCTCCGTATATGCACAACAGGAATTAATGGGATTGCCATTATGGCAGGCTTCATCGGAAAAGAGAGGCATTCCGTAGATGAGAAAGGACGTCTGATGATTCCTGCAAGGTTTCGCCGGAAGTTTGAGCCTGTGGTTTCGGAGCCTGTGGAAGTGCTTTATATTTTGAAGGCACCCGATCGCTCTATTGAGCTGTATGAGCCGTTTATCTGGGCGGGGATGAGGAAGTCGATCTCCGGGCTTTCGGATTTCAATCCGGAAGAGCGTCTGTTGAAGACGTTAATGTATGAAAGTCTTGAAACGGTCGAACTGGATCGTCACGGGAGGGTTGCACTGTCGAGGGAATTTCTGGAGCATGCTGGTATAACTAAGGATGTTGTGATTATTGGGGCTGATACAAAAATGATTATCTGGGAACCGGAGCGCCTTTTTTCTCTCTTGCAGGAGAGTGCCGGTCGTTTTGCATCTCTTGCAGGAAGGTACTTTTGATGGCTATAACGCGGGATCTATTCCATGATCCGGTGCTTGTCACCGAAATTGTTGCTTTCCTGGTCAGAAAACCTGGTATTTATGTTGATGGGACTCTTGGTGGCGGAGGCCACTCTCTGGCGATTTTGCGCGCGCTTTTTGATCGCGGTTTTTTTGAAGGATCGCTGCTGATTGGCATTGATCAGGACGATGCGGCTTTGAGGACGGCTCGCGAAAAGCTCAGGGAGTTCGACGCTCGGGCCGTTCTGGTTAAAGGAAATTTTCTTGATATTGGGGGCATTATCACAAGGGTTTGCCGTGAAAAAGGGGTGGAGCCGAAAGTTGCCGGAATCCTGCTTGATCTCGGGGTTTCATCGTTTCAGATTGATACGGCGGAGCGAGGGTTCAGTTATATGAGGGAGGGGCCGCTTGATATGCGGATGGATATGAATGCTGCCATAAGTGCTTGTGATATAGTCAATACTTATGAAGAAAAGCAACTTGCGCAGCTTTTTTACCGATACGGTGAAGAGCCCAGGAGTCGAAGTATTGCGAGGGCTATTGTGGCGTATCGTCAGAGCAATGGGGCCGTTAACAGTACGCAGGAGCTTGCCGATATTATTCGTGGCAATGCGCATGGCGGAGAGCGGGTGATCAAGACGCTTTCAAGGGTGTTTCAGGCATTGAGAATTGAGGTGAATGCTGAACTTGATGTGCTCAGCAGGGCGCTTGATGATGGGATTGATTGTCTTGATGAGTATGGCCGAATGGCGGTCATCAGCTATCACTCTCTTGAGGATCGAATCGTGAAAAGGGTTTTTGCCGAAAAATCCCGGAGTGACTGGGGTCCTAAAGGGGTGGGCTTGAGGGAGCCTCTTGCATGGGGATCGGTTACTCCAATTACCCGGAAGCCCATGATTGCATCCCCTGAGGAGATTGCGTCAAATTCAAGGGCAAGAAGTGCAAAGTTGAGAGTTATTGAAAAAATTTATCAGGGAGGAAGCTGTGGACGCCCTTAGTGCGATTAGCCCTTATCTGCATAATATTTTACGGCATATAAAGGGATTTGGAAATAAAATGTTTGGTGATCGGCCGGTTGTTGCTCGTTTTGGTGAGGCCAGGGGGTGGCAGAATTCAGGGCTCAGGGAGTTGGTCAGCAATACGCTTGAGTTCGATATTGGTTCGTTGTTGCGCCCAAGCTCTTTTTTGTACATTCTGGTCGGGGTGGGGATTATTCTTTTCCAGACACACAACAATCTTGCCATTAACAATCTTGCATTGCAGAACGAAAGGCTCAGAGAACAGATACAGATGACCTCCAGCGTCATAACGTCACAGGAGCTCAAAATGGATGAACTGCATAGTATTCGTAATATTGCTCAAGATGCATCAGCACTTGGACTTGTATCTTCAAGCATTCCTCCTGTTGAACTTGAACCATGAATGACCAGCAGGAGATCAGGAAACCCAGCGATCGGGAGTTTGGCAAGCGGCTGGGTATTGTCGTTGCTCTGTTTTCGATTTTTATTATCGCTATTATTGGGATGCTGCTCAGTATTCAGGTGGTTAATGCCGGTAAATACCACATAAAAGCGTCGAAACAGTATGAGCGGGTGGTCACGGAACGTGCCCAGCGGGGTGCTATTCTTGACCGCCATTCACGTATGCTTGCTGAAAGTATCGAATCCATCTCCTTCTATGCCGACCCTTTGATTGTTCGCAATACTCCTCTGTTCGATAAAAACGGTAAGCCGGTAAAGTTCAGGAAGAGCAATAAACAGAAGACTTACGATAATTCCGGTGCTGTTGCCACGCTGTTTTCCAGGTATCTGGGCTCTGACAGGTCGGCTTGTCTTCAGCAACTGAGTCGCCGCAAAGGCGTTGCGGTGCTTGGTCGTAAAATACCTGTTGCAAAGGCGTTGCCGCTGATGCAGCTTATGCAGAAAAAAATTCCCGGCGTCTGGTATGATCGCCAGCAGCAGCGTTATTATCTGAATGTTGCGGCTCAGGTTATCGGCTCTATAGGGAGCGCATCGAGCGAAATATGGGGAAGCAGCGGTCTCGAATTGCAGCTTGACAAGGAGTTAAAAGGTCGTGATGGAACGAGAATTTTCCAGAGATCGGCTACGGGTATCCGTTATCCATCGCCCGATGCCGAGCAGCAAGATGCGATAAAAGGCAATACAGTACAGTTGACTATTGATGGGAATATTCAAAGTATTGTTGAAGACGAACTTGCAAAGGCGGTCAATTCATTCAATGCTGATGCGGCGTCAAGTATTGTCATGGATGTTCGTACCGGAGAGATTCTTGCCATGGCCAATAATCCCTCGTTTGATCTGAACCAGAGATCGACCTGGACTCGCCAGAATTCTCGAAACCGCGCGGTGACAGAGATGTACGAACCAGGCTCAACGTTCAAGCTGGTCATGGCCGCCGGGGCAACGGAACTCCTGAATAGAAAAGCTGATGATAAGGTGTTCGCCAATAATGGGGTTCTGCCCATCTATAATCTCAAGATCCGGGATCATGAGCCTTATGGTAACATCACATTCCGTGAGGCGATCATGTTTTCAAGCAATATTGTCGCAGCCAAGACGGCAATGGAGATCGGGCGTGAGCAGTTCAATGCCTATACAAGAAATTTCGGGTTTGGAAAGAGAACCGGTGTTGGACTTGTTGGAGAAGCACCGGGACTTGTCCGAACGCTTTCCCACTGGGATCGTACCACGCTTCCCTGGATGGGGTACGGCTATCAGGTTATGGCCACCCCACTGCAGACATTGCAGGCCTATGCGGCCATTGCCAATGATGGCGATTTAATGAAGCCATACATTATAAAACGGGTTACTGATGCTGCCGGTCAGGTTGTTCGGGAGTGCACTCCTGAAAAAGTCCGGCGAGTGGTTTCTGCAGAGACGGCGCGATATCTCGGAAAGGAGTATTTTAAGGCTGTTGTTGACAGTGGAACGGCAAAAAATGCGGCAGTTCCAGGTGTGACCGTTGCTGGCAAGACCGGAACGGCGAGGCGTGCTGCGGGTGGTTCGTATGCCAACCCGGTCTATGTCTCTTCATTTGTCGGCTATTTTCCGGTAGAGACTCCCCGTTATGCGATTATCGTGATTGTTGAAAATCCCAAGACGGCCTATTATGCCGCTACGGTTGCGGCTCCGGTCTTTTCCTGTATTGCATCAAGGATCATTGCCTGCTCCGAGGAGATGCAGAAAAATCTTTCTATCCGTTCTACGGAGAAGTCGCTTCTTGATTCGATTGTAACGGTGGCAGTGCCTGAACTTCGTGGGCTTAAGGGAGCTGATGCCCAGCGTCTGTTGAAATGGCTCGATCTGGAGATGGATTATTCGGGAGATTTTGAGGGGGTTGTTGTCCGCCAGAGCGTTGCTCCCGGCAGCAGGGTTGTGAAAAAGAAAGTGATAAGGGTGGCGCTGGCTGTAAAACACATTAACAGAAAATCGCCATGATGGTTTCAGGAGAGCGTACCGAGGGGGTGCAACTTGAGGAGTTGCTTAAAGGAGTTGCCTTTTTGGCGCTTGCGGGAAAAAGCTGCGAGCATGGCGTGGTTCGCCTGGTTACCAGTGATTCTCGAGAGGTTTGTGCCAGTTCACTTTTTGTTGCAATAAAAGGCTATTGTGACGATGGCTCCCGTTTTATCAGCAGTGCTATAGAGCGAGGAGCTGTGGCGGTTATCTGTGAGGAGTTTCCGAATGCTATCTCCGATTCCTGCTGCTATATAAAGGTTTCTGATGCACGAAAGGCGCTTGCTGAAGCGGCCCGGATTTTTTATGGAAATGCCTCTGATCAGTTGCTGGTTATCGGCGTTACCGGTACCAACGGCAAAACAACGACCGCAAAACTGATAACGGCAATGCTCAACGCCGGCGGCATTCCTGCCGGTTATATCGGTACCAATCTTTGCAGGATCGGAGAGCTTGATATTCCGCTTGATCGTACCACCCCTGAGGCTCACGGTCTGCATGCGCTCTTCCGCCAGATGGTGGATGCGGGATGCCGGGCGGCAGTGATGGAGGTTTCCTCTCATGCCCTTGTGCTGCAGAGGGTCTTTGGCATCCGCTTTCATGCGGCACTTTTTACCAATCTGACCCGGGAGCATCTTGACTTTCATCTATCCATGGAGGAGTATGCTGCCGCCAAGCAGCAACTGTTTGACCAGCTTGCACCTCAAGGGTTTGCGGTTTTCAATAGTGACGACCCCTATGCCGCGCAGATGGCTGAGCGCGTAGCTCATGATAAAGTATATTGTTGTACGTTACGTCAGGTAACTCTGCCTGCGCTTTTGTGCAGCAGGATTTTTGAGGCAGAGGTTCTTGAAAGCACTCTTGAGTCAAGCACGGTCGATCTCCATTTTCCTGATACGGTTATGAAGGTGAAGGTCGGGCTTCCGGGACGCTTCAATGTTATGAATGTGCTTGAGGCTGCGGCAATCGGTAACGGCATGGGACTGGCTCCCGAAGAGATCTGCCGCTCACTCTCTTCGATTTTCACGGTTGAGGGGCGTATGGAAAGAGTTGGTGAGAGTAGTCAGGGATGGTGTGCGTTTGTTGATTATGCTCATACTCCGGATGCGCTGTTCAAGGTGCTCGAAGTTTTACGCCAACTCAAGCCTGACGGATCACGTCTTATCGTGGTTTTCGGGTGTGGAGGCAACAGGGACCGCACCAAGCGGTCAGAAATGGGTCGAATTGCTTCCGAAATAGCCGATGAGGTTATCCTTACCTCTGACAATCCCCGCAATGAAGAGCCAGAGGTAATTCTTGATGAGATTGAGCGAGGTATTACCGGTGATCATTATCTGAGAATCTCCGACCGGGCGGAAGCTATCAGAAGGGCGGTGTTGATGCTTAAAAAGGGAGATGTTCTTCTTGTTGCAGGAAAAGGGCACGAAAAGTATCAGGAGATTGCAGGACGGAAACATTATTTTTCGGATCAGGAGCTTATTAAAACATATATGCAGGAAAATATATCCGGACATCCGGAGAAGGAGTTTGTGTGCAGGTAAGGGTGAAAGGCGTGTTGACGATTGATGATTTCCGAAATGTTGGAGAGGTTGTCGTAGGGACAGGCCATGGCGTGCCCCCGCCAGGTGAGATTTTGTCTCCGGTGGTGGTCATTGATTCAAGAGAGGTGAATGGTGGTGAGATTTTTATTGCTCTGAAAGGTGAGAATGCAGACGGTCATGGCTTTATTGGCACGGTGTTTGAGAAGGGTGCATGCTGGGCAATGGTAAGCCGTCAATGGTATGAGGCGCAGGGTTCAGTTGAGCCTCCGCTGGGCAAGGGGTTTATTGTTACGGATGACCCCGTTGCAGGGCTGCAGCAGCTTGCTGCGATTTACAGAAGCAAATTTTCCATTCCTGTTGTGGCTATCGGCGGCAGTAATGGAAAGACCACAACGAAGGAGATGGTTGCGTCGGTACTGGGTAGAGGTTTCAAGGTTCAGATGAGCCAGGGTAACAGAAATAACCATCTTGGGGTTCCGCTGACGCTCTTGCAGCTTCGTCATGACACCGATATCGCCGTTGTTGAGATGGGCATTAATCATCCCGGAGAGATGGAATTGCTTGCTCGTATCGCCATGCCGACTCATGCTTTGCTGACCAATATCGGTCATGAGCATCTGGAGTTTCTGCTTGATCTTGACGGGGTTGCGAAGGCTGAAGCACAGCTTTTCGACTATCTGCGCCAGCATGGAGGTACCGCCTTTGTCAATACCGATGATTCACGGCTCTGCGAGGCAGCCGTCGGGCTTGAGAGTACGGTGAATTATGGAGTTGAAAAAAGCCTGGGAATTAGCTGTTGGGCTCGCGATATTTCGGTAAACATGGCTGGCACGCTCTCTTTTCTTTTCTGTTCCACGGCCGGGACGGAGTCGGTCAGTTTGAACTTTACCGGGAAGCATAATGTCGTTAATGCCATTGCCGCCGCTGCCGTCGGGCAGCATTTTGGACTTTCACTCCCCCTGATCCGGGAGGGACTTGAGCGTCTTGCTCCTGCTCCTGGGTGGAAACGGCTTGAAGTACTCGACTCATGCGGTCTGAAAATCCTCAATGATACCTACAATGCCAATTCAGACTCCATGCGCGGTGCGATTGACGCCCTTTGCGATATGCCCTGTAACGGTAAAAGGGTTGCTGTTTTGGGTGATATGCTTGAACTTGGAGTGGCAGGAGAGGCTGAACATGAGGCAATTGGACGGTATATCAAAAAAAGCTCGGTTGACGTGTTGTTTACTTTTGGAGAGAAGGCCTTGATTATTGGCCGTGAGGCTCCAGAACTTTTTCAGGGCCATTTCGAGTGCCGTGAAAAACTTCTTGCAGCATTACTCCGCGTGTTGGAGGAGGGTGATACACTGCTTTTTAAAGGATCCAGGGGAATGAAGCTTGAGCAGGTTGTTGATGCGCTCATTGATGCAAGAACTATAACCAGATAAGAATACGGTATGCTTTACTATTTACTGAAATATATCGAGGATCTTTTTGATCCTCCCGGGCTCCATGTCATTGAGTATCTGACTTTCAGGGCAAGTGCGGCAGGGATTACGGCATTGCTGATTATTCTTTTTGCCGGCCCAGGATTTATCAGATATTTGAAATCAAGGTTCATTGAGCCGATCAAGGAGGAAGCACCTCCGGAGCATAAAAAGAAAAAAGCGCTGCCTACCATGGGAGGAGTGCTTATTATTTTTTCCATTGAGATTTCTGTGCTGCTCTGGTCGAAATTCACTGATCCGCATGTCTGGCTGATTATGCTTGCCATGCTCTGGATGGGCGTCATTGGTCTTATTGATGATTACCGGAAGGTTGTTCTGAAAATCAAGGGTGGGCTTTCGGCTCGTTACAAGCTGATTGGACAGTTCTCTCTGGGCTTGCTGGTCGGGCTGTATACCTGGTTTGATCCTGCTTTTTCTGTACTTCTGTCTACGACCACGGTTCCTTTTTTCAAGAATCTGACCCTTGATTACGGTTATTTTTATATTCCAATCGTCATCTTTATTATCACAGCGGTATCGAATGCGGTTAATCTGACTGACGGTCTTGACGGTCTTGCTGCCGGAAGTTCGGCTATTGTGGTCATGGGTCTTGGCGCTTTTTCCTATCTGGCAGGAAATGCCGTCTATGCGGCATACCTTAATATTCCTTTTATTCCTGGTGGCGGTGAAATTGCGGTAGTCTGCATTGCCATTGTTATGGCGTGTGTGGGTTTTTTGTGGTTCAACTCCAATCCTGCTGAGATTATCATGGGAGATACCGGATCTCTTGCCCTTGGCAGTGCCATTGCTGTCATTGCGCTTTTGATCAAGCAGGAACTGCTTCTGCCATTGATTGCAGGGATATTTTTTCTTGAAACACTCTCGGTTTCTCTTCAGGTACTCTATTTCAAGTACACAAAAATGAGGTACGGTCAGGGTCAGAGAATTTTTTTGATGGCGCCACTGCATCACCATTTTCAGTTGAAAGGGTGGGCTGAACAGAAGATTGTGATCAGGTTCTGGATTTTGACCATTCTTTTTTTTCTTGCCAGTCTCATGACCTTAAAACTCAGATAAGAGCGACATGGATCTAACGGGTAAAAAAGTATCGGTCATTGGTGCAGGGAAAAGCGGAATGGCGGCAGCGGAACTGCTCTGTCGTAAAGGCGCGAAGGTGCTGGTCAGCGAGTTTGGACAGATCGGTGCCGTTGACCGGTTGCGTCTCGAGGATATGCCGCTCTCCTTTGAACAGGAGGGTCATTCGGCGCGGGTGTACGATGCGGATTTTTGTGTCCTTAGTCCAGGCATTCCACCCCACGCAGAAGTTGTTACAACCATGCAGGCAAAGGGAATTCCTCTCTATAGTGAGATTGAGATTGCAAGTTGGTTCTGCAAGGCAAGGATTGTCGGGATTACCGGTACGGATGGAAAAACCACCACATCGACACTGGTTCATCGTATCTGTGAGGAGGATGGTCTTCGGCATGGGTATCGGGCGTTCAGTGTCGGCAATATAGGAGTGCCGTTTTCTTCGATGGTTCTGGATATGAAGATCGGTGATATTGCGGTCGTCGAGTTGAGCAGTTACCAGTTGGAGCGCTCCCCCACATTCAGGCCTGATGTCGCTGTTATTACGAACATTACTCCTGACCATCTCGATCGTTACGGCGGAGATATGAACAGGTATGCGGCGGCGAAATTCAGGATTTATGCCAACCAGAGGGCAGTCGATACGCTGGTCTATAATGAGGATGATCCGCTGCTCAGGGAACATTTTATCGATGGTACGGGGCGTTTGCCATTCAGGATTATGCCGTTTGGTATGGAGTTGGTCGTTGGAGCAAAGTCAGCCTCTTGTATCGTTTTTCTTGAGGGCGACGCACTGTGTGTCCGCACTGTTGACGGGGATGACCGTGTTATTGAGACATCAGAGTTTCTGAAAAACAGTTTTCGCGGTCGCCATAATATCTCGAACGTGCTTGCGGCTGTTGCTGTAGCGAGGGCATTGGGTATCGACAATGACGTGGTTCGCCGGGTACTCAGGGAGTTCAGGGGCGTTGAGCATCGTCAGGAGTATGTCATGACGATCAACGGGGCTGATTGGGTCAATGATTCAAAGGCGACCAATATCAATGCCATGCGTCAGGCGCTTGAAGCGCTTCCCGATACGGCGGTACTTATTGCTGGAGGAAGGGATAAAGGGAATGATTACGCTTCGATTACCGGGCTTGCCCGAAAAAAGATATCTTTGATCATCGCTATCGGCGAATCACGGGAAAAAATAACCGCAGCTTTTCAGGGAGTCGTTCCTGTTGAATCGGTGGCGTCATTGAATGATGCTGTTTTATTTGCACATCATGCTGTCAGGCCCGGTCAGACGGTGCTTTTTTCTCCCGGGTGTGCGAGCTTTGATATGTTTAACAATTTTGAGGATCGCGGTATGCAGTTTAAACAATGCGTTCATCAGCTATCACCATGGTGAATACGGATTATACTGCGGAGCCAGCAGGGGTTTCCGCACAGAGCGAACTCTCACCGCACTCGGGCAGGGAGGGGGTTGTTGGAAAGCTTCTGGTACTGATTGTCGCCATTCTCATGAGCGTCGGCATTGTTGTCGTCTATAGCAGCGGAGCGGGATGGGCGGTTACGAAGTACTCAAGCTCCGAGTATTTTTTGTGGCGCCAGATTATTTTTTCTTTGCTTGGAATAGGCACGGTGCTCGTTGTGGCCCAGCTTGACTATCATATTTTCTGGAAGACCAGCAAAATCATTCTGTTTGCCAGTATTCTGCTTTTGATGCTTCTTTTTGCCATGAAAGTGGTCGGCCTTATCTCTGGAGCTGCACGCTGGATAGGCTATGGTCCGCTCAAATTTCAGGTATCTGATTTTGCAAAATATGCCGTTATCTTTCACTTTTCAAGACTTATCAGCGAAAAACAGGGATATATAAAGGATCTTTATAATTCCTATTATCCCATGCTCCTCCTTTTGCTGGTCGTTGTCTTTCTTGTGGCTATTGAGCCGAATTTCAGTACGGCGACGCTTATTGCCATTACTGGTTTTACGCTTATGTTTATCGGGGGTGTCAGTGTTCGCCATCTCATGGCTACCGGCTTGCTGCTTATTCCTCTTGCGGGGGTTTTTGCAATCGCCGCACCGTACCGGCTTGCCCGTTTGCTTTCTTTTACCAGCGGCAATGAAAAGGGTGCTACGTATCAGGTTACGCAGGCATTGATTGGTTTGGGCAACGGGGGGTTGTTTGGCCTCGGTATCGGGGCCAGCAAGCAGAGGGAGCTCTATCTTCCACTCTCCTATAACGACTTTGTTTTTGTCATTATCGGTGAGGAGTACGGGTTTGTCGGGGCGCTTGCCGTCATTGCTCTTTTTGCGGGATTTTTAGTCTGCGGTCTTCTTATCGCCAAACATGCGCCCGATAATTTTGGTAAATATGTTGCCACAGGAATTACGATGGCGATCTCTCTTTTTGCATTTGTTAATATCGCTGTTGCCTGTCACCTGCTCCCGACAACCGGTGTGGCTCTTCCTTTTATCAGTTATGGAGGTACAGCGCTTCTGTTTAACTCTCTCGGGGTTGGTATCCTCATGAGTATATCCGGGTACAAGAGTTCGGGGCTTGATAAAGGCATTCGGCCAAACGTCACTGAAGGGAGGAGTGCATGAACGTACTTTTTGCTGGCGGCGGGACTGGCGGCCATTTGTATCCGGCTGTAGCTATGGCTGAAGAGCTCCGGAAACTGGTGCCGGATGCCGCTATTTCGTTTGCTGGTACGACCAGTGGCATTGAGGCGACCGAAGTGCCACGACTTGGTTACCGGTTGCATCTTATTCCTGTCAGAGGCTTGAAAAGAGGACGGTCGCTTGCTGCTTTGTTGGCAAATGTTGGTGTTATCGCTGATTTTGTTGCGGCTCTGGGAGGTGCAGTTGCCCTGATCAGCAGGGAAGCTCCTGATGTTGTTGTCGGTACAGGGGGATTTGTCAGTGCTCCACTGCTGCTTGCGGCTCAACTTATGGGAAAAAAAACACTTATTCAGGAGCAAAATGCTTTTCCCGGTGTAACTACAAAACTTCTTGCTGCGCTGGCCAGTGAGGTGCACCTTTCGTTTGAGGAGGCTCGCGGGTTTATAAGAAAAAAAAAGCAGATTTTTGTTTCCGGTAACCCGGCACGCTCGTTTGCGTTGCAGCACTCCGCAGCGGCGAGGGATCGCTTCTCTCTGCATGAGGCGCGTCCAACTCTTCTTGTTTTTGGAGGAAGTCGTGGTGCGCGCTCAATAAACAACGCGGTGCTTGACGGGCTTGCTGCCATTACGGAATCAGCAAATCTGATATGGCAGACCGGATCGCTCGATTTTGAACGCATAAACAGTCAGGTGAAGCGCTCCCCTTATTTATGGATTTCTCCGTACATTGCGGAGATGGGATCGGCTTACAGTGCTGCTGATCTTGTTTTGTGCCGGGCGGGCGCATCATCCATTGCCGAGCTGACCAATCTTGGAAAGCCCTCGGTTCTTGTTCCTTACCCTTACGCAACCGGCGACCATCAGCGTCATAATGCACGGGCACTTGTTACGAGCGGGGCAGCCATGCTGATTGAGGATGACCATCTCGGTCAGCATGCCTCAATAGAAGGCATTCTTGGGTTGCTGCATGATAGAGAGAAGCTTGAATATATGGGAGCAGCTTCACGGAAACTGGCATATCCTGATGCAGCTCGTCAGCTTGCTTTGCGAATCGTTGGCCTTGCAAAACTTTATTAAGAAAGAGGATACGTACAAATATGGAATTGGGGAAAACAAAAAGCGTCCACATTGTCGGGGTTGGTGGCGCAGGTATGAGCGCGATCGCAGAACTGCTTCTGAAGTCGGGGTTCAGGGTGACGGGTTCTGATCTTGCTTCTGGCGAGGTGACCGAGAAGCTTGCCGAGCATGGTGCCATAATTTATCATGGACACCGGGCAGAGCAGGTTACGTCGAGTGACGTTGTTGTCTACTCCTCTGCGATCAGGCCAGAAGAAAACGTTGAAGTCATTGCCGCCGCAAAAGCAGGTATTCCTGTGATCAAGCGGGATGAGATGCTTGGTGAACTCATGCGCTATAAATACGGAATATGCATTGCAGGTACGCATGGCAAAACAACGACAACTGCCATGATCGCGACCATGCTGATTGAGTCCGGTGAGTCGCCGACAGTCATGATTGGCGGAATTTCAGACTATCTCAAAGGCAGTACCGTTGTTGGGGAGGGAAAATTTATGGTTATTGAGGCCGATGAGTATGATCGTGCCTTTTTACGGCTTACTCCTACCATAGCGGTTATCAATAGTCTTGAGTCGGAGCATATGGATACTTATGGTACGCTTGATGAGCTGAAGCAGGCGTTTGTTACTTTTGCCAATAAAGTGCCTTTTTATGGACGGGTGATCTGTTGTGTCGATTGGCCGGAAATCAGAACGATCATTCCATCGATGAACCGCCTCTATACCACATTTGGCATTGATGAGCCTGCTGATGTGATGGCTTCCGATATTGTTCTTGAAAAACAGCGCAGCAGCTTTTCTATTCATGCTTATGGCCATGAGTATCGTGATATTTGCATCAATGTGCCGGGACGCCACAATGTGCTCAATGCCCTGGCCGCGTTTTCGACAGGTCTTGAGCTGGGAATCATGCCTGAGCGGCTGATTGCCGGGCTTGGAAGGTACAGCGGCATGAGAAGACGGTTCCAGATAAAATATGATAATGGTCAGGGGCTTCTGGTTGTAGACGATTATGCTCACCATCCGTCAGAAGTCAAGGCAACGGTCAAGGCGGCCAAAAGCGGATGGTCAACCTCTAACGTTGTCGCAATTTTTCAGCCGCATCTTTTTTCAAGAACAAGGGAGTTTGCGCACGAATACGGCTGGGCTCTTTCAAGGGCGGACATGGTTTATATTGCTGATGTCTATCCTGCCCGTGAAAAGGGTGTGGATTATCCGGGAGTTAACGGGGAGCTGGTAGCTGTTGCAGTCCGTAAGGCAGGAGGAAAGCATGTTGAGTTTATTGACGATATGGAGACTCTTTTTTTATCTCTCAAGGAGTTATGCGTCAACGGAAATATGCTTCTTTTTATGGGTGCTGGCGATATTACCCACCTTGCATCAAGAGTTGCTGACGTTTGCAGAACGGGCGATTCAGCTCAGTGTAGCACTCTTTCAATATTGGGTTAAACGGTGCTATGAACGGATTCGAAAACGCATTTTTTTATGTCTGATTGCGAATACAAGGAAGAGCCTCGTCATTTACCAGCCTCAAGTGGAAGTTGGTTTGCCCGGCTGTTTATTTTTATAATACTTCTTGCCGCTCTTGTCGTTCTGGCATCCTATGCCTCGCAGTGGAAAAAGGAGGTTGTTGTCAGGGATTTTGTTATCGATGGGGCCTCAATTATTTCAGAAAGGGAGCTTATATTGCGCCTGAATCTCTTTAAGGGTAGAAATTTACAGAATCTTGACATTGGAGAGCTGAAAAAGAGGATCATGACCATTCCGTATCTCAGGAATGCCGAGATTGGCAAGGAGATGAATGGAGTCGTCCGGATCAAGATTTTCGAGCGGGAGCCTGTCGCGTTAACGGTTTTTGATGGACAGGTTATGGCTATTGATGGTGACGGGTTTCTTTTGCCGGAGAGAAAGGATTTGTCGGAGCATGCTCCAAAGTTACTGAAAATTTCAGGAATAACCCGATTGCACATTGCCAGCAACGGTTTGCGGCAACTTGACCGGTGCGACATCGCATTGATGAGGGATTTCCTTTATGCGCTGTCACAGACTGATTATGCAAGCCTTCTTATCGGTGAACTTTATCTTGCCCGTAACAATATGGCATGGTGCAATACGGCTCAATCTCCCGCCCGTTTTATTGTCGGCAATGACGGGAATTACAAGGAAAAGTTGAAAAAATTCGAGATATTCTGGCAAAAGGTGGTTTCTAAAAAAGGTTTTGACTCCTATGAGACCGTGGATTTGAGGTTCAGAGACAGGATTTTTACCAGGGATCCTCTATCTCCGGTGGTGCCTCAGGATGTTTCCCTGTGATAATTATGTATAGAATAGAAAAATGCTGAAAAGCAATATCGCCGTAGGCCTTGATATTGGCACAACCAAGGTGTGTGTAGTGGTTGCTGAAAAAGATGAAATAGGGAAGCTTAACGTTCTTGGTAAAGGGCGTTCTAATTCCGACGGTCTTCAACGCGCAACAGTCGTCAATATCAACAAGACTGTTGCCGCAATCAGATCTGCGGTAGCTGATGCTGAGCGAGAGTCCTCTATTCGTATACACGGTGTCAATGTAGGCATTTCCGGCGCACATGTCCACTGTATTCACAGTAATTCAGAAATCAGCATTAACCAGACTGGTATAGTCAATGATTCTGATGTGAAACGGTTTCTGGAAAAGGCCAAAACCAATATTCGGTATCTGGATATTGATCATGAAATTATTCATGTCATTCCGCAGGAATTCATTGTTGACGATCAGGAGGGACTTCTTGATCCGATAGGTATGGCTGGGACGACGATGAGGGGGAGCGCCTATATTGTGGTCGGTCTGAGAACAAAGATTCGTAATATCAAGCAGTGTGTCGAGAAGGCGGGACTTGAGATCAGTGCGGTTACCTTTGAGCCGGTTGCTTCGGGTATGGCTGTCATGAAAGAGCGCGAGAAGAAAAGTGGTGTGGTGGTTATTGATATTGGCGGAGGCACGACCGAGGTGGCCATCTACATTGATGGAGCAATTCGCTATTCAGAGGTTATCAAGGTCGCTGCCAACGATGTTACTCATGACGTTGCTCATGGGGTGAGGGCTCTTTATGAGGTCGCCGAAGAGCTGAAAATAAAGCATGGATGTGCATTCAGCAAGATGAGCGGAGAGGATGAGGAACTCCTTATTGAGGGTATAGAGGGCCGTACGCAGAAATCGGTTCCTAAAAGTTCGCTGACGATGATCATTGAAGCGAGGATGATGGAGATTCTGGAGCTGGTGCGGGATTCTGTGCAGCGGTCAGGCTATTATGAATATCTCAATGCGGGAGCTATTATAACAGGCGGAGGTTCGCTTCTGCCAGGTACTGAAGAGCTGGCGCATGATGTTTTTGCTCTTTCGAAAGTTCAGTGGAACGAACGCGTGTGACACAATCTTGTACGATGGAGGCTGGATGTAAAATCCAGGCTAGTTTTTCAATCTGAGGCGTCCAGGTCTTGGCATCGGTTTTAATCGCTGCCCAAACTTCTTCCTGCTTTCCGGCAGAACCTACACCAAAAGCAGTTAAGGAATTTTTGTCGGTGTGATCAATCTTCGCAGCGAGGGTGATTAAAATAGGTAATGCTTTATCCGCAGACACACCGTGTAACGAGGTCGCTACATCCCGACGCACGGCACTATTAGAATCATTAGCTAAAATCTT
>CAIJWE010000113.1 GCA_903824295.1 uncultured Chlorobiaceae bacterium | reverse complement strand
ATATGCCATGATTTTCGCTTTTAATTCATCGTTACAATTATAACTAATAAAAACGACAAAACCAAGGGTTATTTTGTGATAAACCCAACTATTTTATGAGAATATGCTTCTCATGGTTATATATCGCGCGGGAAATTAGGTTTCAAGGCCGACGAGTTTCGTGTTGAGGGGTCTGTTGGCTATCAGTCTCACTCCATAGATTCTGTTATTGGAATTCCCGTAACTGGCTGGGGTGATGTTTCTGTCTGGTCGTTCATGGCGAACGGTTATTATGATATCTCCTTGAGCGATGCCTCCATCACTCCATATGTGACGGGAGGTGTTGGCTTTGCTTCATTTAGTGGAAGTAATGGCGGCTTTGATGCAACTGAGTTTGCCTGGCAGGTTGGTGCCGGTCTTGGCTTCAAGGCGTCAGAGAACGTTGTGGTTGATCTTGGCTACCGTTATTTCAGGACATCAGACATCAGTGATTCTTTTGAAGGGGTTCCTGCGGATTTCAGTATTTCCGGCAGCAACATTCTCGCTGGTATCAGGTACAGCTTCTAAGGGTTATACCCTGTTTTCAATGCTTCTTACTATCCGGCAGGGGTTTTCTCCTGCCGGTTTTTTTGTCGATCTCAAGTTGCCTGCGCCAGCAGAGGCAATCAGTTCAACCCCTTTTCCGTTTATCTCTTACTCAAATTCGATGAGTGCCTGGCCGCTTTTGACGGCCTCTCCCGGCAATGCCATGATTTTTTTGACGGTACCGTCCGTATGGGCGGTGATATTTGTCTCCATTTTCATGGCCTCCAGCACGACCAGCAGGTCGTCTACTTGAAGCTTCTGTCCCACCTGAACATTAACCCGCTGCACAATTCCGGCGATGGGACTACGGCAGACCTTATCATCGGGCAGACCGTCCGTAACGGGTTGTACTGCCAGAGGCTGAGGCGAGGGTGCAACAAGTTGCTTCGACTGGATGGTGGAGGTCAGTTCCTGAAACGATTCCGGCGTCCGGATCTCCTCTCCTTCCAGTACATCCACGTCAACGATATATTTCTTTCCGTCTATGGTCAAGATCAACTGCACGGTATGATTCCTTATTTAGTGGTGCTGAAGGTATGGGATGACTGGATGGAGACTCGCCCCTGTTGAGACCAGGAACTCGGTCCCTGATTGCTGATAAAGCGGGCCCGGCGGATCCGGACGTTCTTTCCCAGATAGGCGGCAATGGCCGCCGACATGATGACCAGCAGTTCCGGGGTTATTTTTGGCTCACGGTTTGTGCGCTCAGAGATGGGTGCTTTCATTGCAATAGCGTTAAAGTGGAATCAGGCCATGTTTCTTCTGGGGCCTGAATTCTCGTTTGGAATGAAGAAAATCGAGTGACATGGCCAGATACCGGCGCGTTTCAGCCGGTTCGATGATGTCATCAACCTGAAAGTGGGCGGCGGCGGCATAGGGGGTGGCAAAGGTTTCGCGGTATTCCTTGACCAGTTCCTGACGGCGTAATGCGGGATCGCCGGCGTTTTTGATTTCGTTGCGAAAGATAACGTCTACGGCACCATCGGCGCCCATGACGGCAATTTCGGCCGAAGGCCAGGAGACAACCCGGTCGGCGTCGAGGTCCTTGCTGCACATGGCAAGATAGGCTCCACCATAAGCTTTGCGCAGCACCACGGTGATTTTCGGTACGGTGGCGGCGGCGTAGGCGAAGAGCATCTTTGCGCCGTGACGGATGATTCCGCCATGCTCCTGCTCGACGCCGGGCAGGAAGCCGGGTACATCGACAAAGGTGACGAGCGGTATGTTGAAGGCGTTGCAGAATCGGATGAAACGCGCCGCCTTGTCTGATGCGTTGATGTCGAGCACACCGGCCATGAAGTTCGGCTGGTTGGCCACGATTCCAATGGCTCGGCCCTGAATCCGGGCAAAACCTATGACAATATTGGGAGCAAAGGAGGACTGCACCTCCATGAAATCGGCATGGTCAACGATATGGCCGATAACCTCCCGGACATCGTATCGCTGTTTCGGGTCAAGGGGAATGACGGAGTTCAGACGCTTGTCAGGAATGATAATATCGTTGGCCTCCAACTGGGGTGAGTCCTCAAGATTGTTGGAAGGGAGAAATGAGAGGAGGCGTTTGCAGATGGCAACGGCATCCAGATCGTCCTCGGCAATGAAGTGTACCACCCCCGAGTTATTCATCTGCGCAGTCGCTCCTCCCAGCTCTTCAGCGGTAACCACCTCTCCGGTTACGGCCTTGATGACCGAGGGACCGGTAATGAACATCAGTGCCGAACGGGTTTGGATGATGAAGTCGGTCAAGGCGGGGCTGTAGGCCGCGCCACCGGCACAGGGGCCGCAGATGATCGAGATTTGGGGAACAACTCCGGAAAGCATGACGTTGTTGTAGAATACTTTGCCGTACCCGGAGAGGCTGTCGATACCCTCTTGGATACGCGCGCCGCCTGAGTCGTTGATCATGACAAAGGGCGATCCGGTCTTCAGCGAAGACTGCATCATCTGCACAATTTTGTTGCAGTGTGCCTCACCGGCTGATCCGCCGACGACAGTGAAATCCTGACTGGCAAGATGCACCAGCCGACCGTTTATACTGCCAGCCCCGGTGACTACGCCATCCGCCGCCATCTCCTTGTCCGTCATGCCGAAGTTGGTGCAGCGGTGTTTGGCAAAAAGTCCTGATTCCTGGAAACTGTCCTGATCAAGGAGTGCGCTGATGCGTTCACGTGCACTGAGGCTGCCGGCCTCATGCTGGCGGTCGAGCTTCTCCTGGCCGCCTCCCAATTGTAATTTTTCTTTTCGCTGGTTCAGATCCTGTACTATCTCTTCAATATTCATGGTGTTCCGACTATGCGCTGATTTTTCATATTGTAATTACTGGTAAGGAGTTACGGTTACCTTATGCTGCCGACCGCTCAAGGTTACGGAATAGGTGATGGGGCCGGTGATCGCTCCCTGGTGCCCCTCTGCCGGTTGTGTTTCCGACTCGCCGGTTGCAGGGTTCCGTCCAAGGTTGCGAGGACCTTCGTGGCGTTCAGCAAAAAATTTGGGTGCCACCTGCGGGAACATGGCGTATGTCAGTACATCTTCAGTTGTCCCGTTGCATCCGGTCAGAGCCAGGGCTGCCGAGCGGAGTTTGTCCCACTCCGGTTTCAGGAGATTTGCCGGTCGGCAGTGGATTTGCTTTTTATGGGCATGCTCGTGTGCCAGTTTTACCACATCGGGATTTTTTTCGCCAGGTACTGCGCCATAATAACCGAGCATAAGGTCGGCAAATTCTCCGGTCAGTACCTTGTATCTTCCCATGAGGACATTCAGTACCGCCTGAGTGCCTACGATCTGACTGCTGGGGGTCACAAGGGGGACGTACCCGGTATCCTTGCGGACAAGGGGGATTTCCGTCAGCACCTCTTCCATCCGGTCACCCGCACCCTGCTGCTTAAGCTGGCTTTCCATGTTCGAAAGCATGCCACCGGGGATCTGGCTTTTGAATATCTCTGTCTCCACGCCGGTAACCTGAGAGAGAAACTCGCTGTAACGTCTCAGTACCGTCATGAAATGAGTCTTTACCTTGTGTACCCGTTCAAGGTCAACCCGTGTGGTAAATTCCGTGCCTTCAAGCATTTCGATGAAGCTCTCCGTGGGGTTGTGCCCAGGTCCAAGACTCATGGAACTGATTGCGGTATCGACACAATCCACACCAGCCTCAACAGCCTTCATCAGGCTTACAAGCGTAACACCGGTGGTGGCATGAACATGGAGATGAACCCGCAAATCCTTTCCGCAAGCCTCTTTTATTCCCCTCACGATATCATAAGCTGCCTGGGGTTTGAGGAGAGCCGCCATGTCTTTGATGCAGAGGGAGTCGATCCCCATATCCTGCAGTCTTCGAGCCTGGTCAACAAAGAGAGCTGTGGTGTGAATGGGGCTGACGGTATAAGAGATTGTCCCCTGTGCATGCCCGCCCGCCTTTTTGACGGCCCTCACCGAGCTCTCTATGTTTCGCAGGTCATTAAGGGCATCGAAAATACGAAAGATGTCGATGCCGTTTTCTGCCGACTTGTTGCAGAAGCGTTCCACCACTTCATCCTGGTAGTGGCGATATCCCAGTAAATTCTGGCCGCGCAACAACATCTGCAGCGGGGTTTTGGGCATAAGCCGTTTAAAGGTGCGTAAACGCTCCCACGGGTCCTCGTTCAGAAAGCGGATGCATGAGTCGTAGGTTGCTCCGCCCCAGCACTCCAGTGACCAGTAGCCAGCCTCGTCGAGCTCCTGGCAAGCTCCGGTCATATCTTCAATTCCAAGCCTGGTGGCGATCAGGCTCTGGTGTGCATCCCGCAGGGCAAGCTCAGTTATATCAATGATTCTCTTTATGATAGCTCCACTTGATAAGATGTTAGATGTACGATAAATTCTTTCGAATACCAGCGAAAACAAGTTGGCCGTTCCTGTACGGCAGAAAAAACCATCCATTGCGTCACCGGGCATCATGTGCAAACAGCAGAAAAACTTCAGCTTATTTAACCGCTAATTCTGGTTTTTTATTCTGAAATTTTGAATCAGCCATTCAAGGCGGCAATATAATAAATCAAAACGGGAATGATGTGTGTGATTTGGATTTAAAAATAATTGTTGGATAAATAGTAACGCCATATATCATAACGATATATGGCGTTTTTTGCTTGTGGTGACCTGCCATTCCCGGGGCACGGTAACCTTATGACTAACGAGTCAGATCACCATAAACAAGGTTGGCCTGAGGCCAGGTAAATCCCTGCTTTTGTACACCGGTGAGAGAGTAATTGTAAAGATGGTTGGCAGAACTCACATAGACGTCATTATCTGAACCGCCGACAATCCCGCCAATGTCAAAAGGGGTCTGGACAAATGAGTACTGATTCAGGGTAATCAAATCCCTGATTGTGAAACCATGCTGTGAACCAGAGTAGGTGGCCAATAATCTGCCACAGATTACAGCAACATCAGTATAGACAACGCCGGCATCAGGAAATGTCATCACTTTCAGGAGAGCGCCATTGGTTCCATAACGGTACAACCTGTTCCCGGAAGCCAGATAAACATCATTATTTGTTCCCGCAGCAATACCACTGATACTGAAGTTTGTGGGGAAAAACGCAAGTTGATTCAGAGCCAGATTGCGGACAGTGAACCCCTGTTGAGAACCATTATAGGACGCATAGACACGGTTACCCCGGACGGAGATATCCGTATAGTTGACACCGGCGTCAGGAAAATTCATATCCCTGATCAGAGCGCCACTTGCCGAGTAGTTGTAAATATGATTATTGCAAACCATATAGAGATCATTATTCGGCCCGGCCGCAATGCCATTTACCGGATGTGGAGTCTGTATAAAAGAGACTTGCTGCAGATTCAACGTTCTTACTGTGACTCCCTGCTGAACACCATTATATGCGGCAAAAAAGTTGTTCGCATGGGCAATGCCCGCTACACACAAAAAGAAGGCTAACAGAGCGGTAACCCTGAAGAGTCTTGTAAAATCAAATTTTTTGTTCATTTGCCCCTCCTGTGTTTTAACATTATTTGATAATAATTGCAATATCCAGTATTAACTGCGTTTTTTTCTCTCATAAGTGTCAAGGTAAAAAACGGATTTCAATTATTGAAAAAATATGGCACAAATACACCGCAACTGCTTTGTGGGTAGGGCGCTTTGCTCTCTCTCTTCAAGCAGGGCAACCGATCAGGATGGTCATTGCCTTGTGACGGTTTGACCCTTAATGGATGCTTGCAGCGTTATATAAGCGGAATGAGAAATCTCTTGCAAATCTCTCTGCTTTTGTTTCGTCAAGAACAGTTAAATTAACCCGGAATTCTCAACCGGGGTGGGGGCATGCTTCCAGAGATATAACTACAAAGCCTGCAATTATATGAATGAACGTTTTTTTCTGAAGCTTCTGCTTCTCCTTTTTGCCGGACTCATTGCGGCTGAAGTGCTGGTTGTTGCACTTTTCGGGTTGCGTCTCGAGCTGATTCTTCTCTGCTTTATTATTGTGGCTGCTTTTACGGGTATTGCGGTTGTCGTCCGGCTGCTGCTGGGGGAGCGCCGGGAGATTGACTCGGTTTCGATGCGGCGTGCAAGAGAGAAAAATGGCGGTATCATGCAGGATCGCCTCAAGGATTATGGTGTTGATGAGGAGTTTATCGGACGAAAAACCCTGAAGCGTCCAAAAGGAAATGCATCCGCTACGGCTCTCCATGAGCAACTGGATGCTCGCAGCACGTATTCGGCGGCTCCGGTTACGGTCACGATTGACGAGGCAATCAGGGCTCATGCCGAGATGTACGGTGGATTTGGGCAGTTGTTGCAACTTATTGAAAAAATTGATGATGCCTCTTTCGGGCGTCTCGTACAAAAGGCCGGTCTTGGTAATCTTTCACGGGATGAGGTAACGCTCAAGATCACGCTCATGGTTGAAAAGGATTCTCGTTCATGTGGAGCCGCTGGCGAAGCTGATCGGGAGAGGCCCTCTATTCTGGAAGGCCACTCTATGGACAAAGAGAGTTTTGACGACTATATCCGCCGCTGTATGACCGGCGCCGGGGATGATACAGAGTGCGCCGACAAGGGCTTTTCCGTTGAACTTGATGGAGACGCTCTCTCAAAAGGCTCCGGTGTGCCTCCGGCAGATTTTTCTCATGACCCGAAATCGATGATTTCCAGTCTGAAAAGAGCGGGATCGCAGTCATGAAGCCTGTTGAAATCGCCCCCTTGTTAAGCAAGTCGAAGCTCAAGCATTACACCAGACTTCATCAGAAAAAATTCAGGGATCAGGAGGGGCTCTTTCTTGCCGAAGGGCTTCGTACGGTCAGGGAACTCTGCCAGAACCTGCCCGCAGAGGAGATGCTTGTTGCCCTGCTTGTCAGGGATGGGGAAGCCGAAGCTGCCAGCTTTGCTCAGGCCTGGAAAGGGAAGCTTTTTTCAATAGGAGAAAAAGAGTGCTCGCAGCTTGCCGAAACCGCAACGTCCCAAGGGATATTCGGCGTTTTTCGTCAGCAGCATCCCGCAGACACCGCAGCAGAAGCTGTTTTGGCAACGTCCGTCAGATCATTCATTGTTGCGCTCGATGATGTCCAGGATCCGGGCAATGTGGGTACCATACTGAGAACAGCGGTCTGGTTCGGGGCCGATGCCATGGTTTGCAGTTCCGGCACAGCCGACCGGTACAATGCCAAGGTGCTCCGATCATGTGCCGGGAGCATCTATGCCATCCGCCACTACGGTGTTGATGGTCTTGAGGGTGAACTCCGGCGGCTTCAGGAGCAGGGTTATTGCATTGTCTGTTCCTCGCTTGAGGGAAAAGATTTCAGGGAGTTCAGCTCCTGGCCAGAAAAACAGGTGCTCGTGATCGGTAATGAAGCCAACGGCATCAGTGATGCGGTCAGGGCACTGGCCGACCGGCTGGTGCGCATACCCCACAGCGGCGCAGTCGTGCGGGTTGAATCGCTCAACGCCGCAGTCTCTGCGGCCATCCTGATGGAACGGCTGGCGCTATCCTGAAGCCGCAAAAAGGTGCGAGCAGCCCCTTTTTGCGGTACAATCACCCCTCTTCAGGCAGCGTCGCCGTCAATATTCATGGTTGGATGAAGATGGACAGGTTTCGCCGCTTTTTTGCGCAGACGGATGTTCAGCATTTCAACCGAAATGGAAAAGGTCATGGCAAAATAGATGTACCCTCTCGGAATTTCAAAACCGGCTCCTTCGGCAAGCAGGGTGACTCCGACAAGAATAAGAAAACTGAGGGCGAGCATTTTGATGGTCGGGTGCGCTTCAACAAAATCGCTGATTGATTTGGCCGCAAGCATCATGATGGCAATGGAGATCATGATGGCGATGATCATCACTTCGACATCTTTGGCAAGGCCGACGGCGGTAATGACTGAGTCGAGCGAAAAGACAATATCAATGATGGCAATCTGCAGCATGGTGACGGCAAACGTGCTGGCGGAACCCCTTTTTTTGCCCTCCTCTTCAGCTCCTTCAAGGCTCTGGTGGATCTCCTGGGTGCTTTTTGCAAGCAAAAAGAGTCCGCCGCCAATCAGGATGAGGTCGCGTCCTGAAACCGCATGATCGAGCAGGGTAAAGAGGCCGGAGGTGAGTCCCATAACCCAGGTTATCGAGAGCAGAAGGGCGACTCTGCTCAGCATGGCGAGCCCCAGCCCGATAACCCGTCCTTTGGCCTGCTGCTCTTTTGGCAGACGTCCGACGATGATCGAAAGAAAGATAATGTTGTCGATACCGAGCACAATTTCGAGAGCCGTCAAGGTTGCCAGAGCAATCCAGGCTTCAGGCTGTGTAATCCATTCCATCATTGGTAAAGTAAGGGTAACTGTTTTTTGCAAAAGCGCAATTTCAGAGAGTAATGTAGTGAACGGATTGCGCTCTGGCAAAAAATCAGGGATGATGAAAGCGGGGAGGGGCACTGTTGAAGCTCTTTTTCGTTACATTCATAATGATCTCTTTTCCTGAGAGCCCGGTGAAGTTCAGTGATAATGTTTTGCCATCTCATTCTCTTTATGCAGCATGATCAGCGGTTTTCGGAGTTGGTGCTCTTGCGGGAGACCTTTGAGAGCGGCGTAACCCGTGATCTGTCGTGGCGGATTGCCCAGCTTCTTGCACTGCAGACATTTCTTGTTGAGCGCGAACGCGATATTGCCGCCGCCGTGCATCATGATTTCAGGAAGTCTGCGGCAGAGACCTTTTTGACCGAAACGGGATTTTTGCGTGGCGAAATCCGTTTTGCACTGAAGCACCTCACCTCCTGGATGAAGCCTCGCCGGGTTTCCATACCGCTCATCTATCAGCCCGCAAAAGCCTCTTACTCTCCTGAACCCTATGGCGTTGTCCTTATCATCGGGGCGTGGAACTATCCCTTTAACCTCTCTCTTGCACCCCTCATCAGCGCCATCGCTGCAGGAAACTGCGCGGTAGTCAAGCCCTCGGAACACGCCCCACGCAGTTCGGCACTTATTGCCGAAGGGGTGGGTCGCTATATGGACCAGAGTGCGATCAGGGTGGTTACGGGGGGGGCGGAAGAGGCAAAGGCTCTGCTTGATGAGCGGTTTGGCTACATATTTTATACCGGCAGCCCGGAGATTGGTCGGGAGGTGATGCTTGCAGCAGCCCGCCATCTCACTCCGTTGACGCTTGAACTTGGAGGAAAATCTCCCTGTATTGTCGAAGAAAGTGTTGATATCCGCGTGGCGGCGCGCAGGATTGTCTGGGCCAAGTTTTTGAATGCTGGCCAGACCTGCCTCGCTCCTGATTATGTTCTGGTACATGAGCATCGGGAGGAGGAGCTGCTTCATTTCATGCAGGAGGCCATTACCGACTTTTATGGTGATGAGCCCCGGTTGAGTCGTGATTATCCCCGCATTGTCAACCTGGATAGCTTCCATCGGCTTAAAAAGCTGCTTGATGGCTCTTCAGCCTGGTGCGGGGGCCAGAGCGACCAGAGTGAGCGTTACATCGCGCCCACCATTCTCCGGGGAGTGACGTCAGACTCTCCACTCATGCAGTTGGAGATTTTTGGTCCCCTTCTTCCGGTCATTGCCTATTCGGATCTTTCAGAAGCACTCGACTTCATTCGTCACCAGGATGAGCCTCTTGCGCTTTACCTTTTTTCTTCTGATCGGAATGTACAGGAGCGGGTAGTAGGTAACTCCCGTTCAGGTGGAGTGTGCATTAACGATCTTTTTTTTCAGGCGGCGCTTCACCGGCTTCCTTTCGGCGGCCTCGGTAACAGTGGATTCGGTGCTTATCATGGCCGGGCGGGGTTTGATACCTTCTCTTTTCAGCGGAGTCTGCTTCGCCGCTCATTTTTTTCCGATCCCAGCCTTCGCTATCCGCCCTACCGTTGGTTGAAGTTCAGGCTGCTCAAACCCCTCGTCACCTTTTTTCAGTGAGGTTATCCCTCCGCGGCAGATTTTCCGGAACCCATTTTTATTATTGACTTTTTATGAAAAAAACAGCTCTTGCACTCGGGGGAGGAGCCGTCCTTGGCGCGGCTCATGTCGGGGTGCTCAGGGCCTTGGCTGAACTCGATATCACGGTGTCGATGATCAGCGGTACCAGCATTGGTGCCTTTATTGCTTCGCTCCACGCTTTTGGCAAAAGCTGGGAGGAGATTCGCGATATTGTTTTTGAGCTCGACTGGCTTGATATGACCAGTCTGGCACTTTCGCAGTATGGACTTCTCTCAAACCGAAAAATTGCCGGAATTGTCGTTGCCCTGCTGGGCAATAAAAATATTGAGGATGCTCCGATTCCTCTTTCCATCGTTGCCACTGATATCGGTACAGGAAAAAAAATTATTCTGGACAAAGGGGGTGTGGCTCTTGCCGTGATGGCAAGCAGTTGTATTCCGGGTCTTTTCAAGCCGGTGGAGTGGGCGGGATCGCTGCTTGTTGACGGGATGCTTATGGAAAATGTACCGGTTTCTCCGCTCGTTGAACGTGGCGCAGAAACGATTCTCTGTGTCGATCTGCTGGCCCGTCATACCTTCAAAAAACCTGAAAATATTATCGACCTTCTGCTGAACGCCTTCTACAGCACCATTACCAATATGACGGCATTGCAGACAGATGTGGCAGATCTCTCGATTTCTCCCGACCTTTCGGAATTCACTCTGATTGATACCGCCCAGATTCCCGATATTATGGAGGCTGGCTATCGGGCAGCCCTTCCCGTGCTGAAAGCATGGAAAGGGTGTGAACCGTCTTGCTTTTAATGTGGTATTTGCCGTAATTGAAGGGAGTGGATCCCTTTTCAGTAACCTTAACGTTCTTTGACTATGAAAAAAAGACGCGTTTGTTGGATGTCGGTCCTTTTATCCGGCTTTCTTGTTTCCATTTTTTCTGTTGCCAGTGTTTCGTTTGCAGAGCCTCACCGGTTTCCGGTAAGGGAGCTGCATCGTCCTCCGCTGTTCAGACATCTTCCTGACCTTGCTGTCGAGGAGATAAGGCTGAATAGTGACTGCCGTGTCGTTGTGAAAATCCGCAATAATGGACCGGGCAGGCTTCCTGACGAAGTCTGGAGCGTGCACAAACCAAAAAGTGCCGGCATCTACCTTTCCATAGACGGACGGAAGTGGGGTGGCGGAACAATATGGGGTTTTGACGGTGCGAGGGCACTGCAGGCTCCCGGCGGAACGGCGGAATATATCAGCAATCTCACGGTTTCTGGCCCTTCGACCATCAAGGTTGAGATTGATCTTTGGAATGTTGTGGCAGAGAGCAACAAGGCCAACAATATTGCAACAAAAACGCTCAGATGCGGAGTGCTTCCGGTCCTCGTACCAACCCACCCTGTCAGAGTTATTCCGCCACTCAGAGTTATTCCATCAGTCAATGAAGATTGCATTTCCTTCAATCCTGCGACGATTGAGGTGAAAGAGATTGGCGGCAACTGGAAGATTGTTGATGGCAGTCACTGGATGTTTGATTTCGGCAGCAACAAGGCCGAGGCTGAAAAGGTGTTCAGCATAATACGCTACTACAGGATGAACAGTATCTGCTATGTTGGACGTCCTGATCCGTCGTTTACCTATATGCTCGCTTCAGGCAGTGCTCCCGCTGGAGCTTTTCCTGGTGAGGACGCTATTTCCTTCAATCCGGCGACGATTGAGGTCAAAGAGATCGGTGGCAGATGGAAGATTGTTGACGGCAGTCACTTGATGTTTGATTTCGGTACTCAAAAAGCTGAAGCGGAAACAGCTTTCGCCATTATCAAAAAGTATGGCTTCCGTTATTCATGCTTTGTCGGCAGGCCTGATCCAAGCTTTAACTATATGAGAAAATAGTGGAGTGTTTGTTGCTGACCTCCCCGAAGGGCGGGGGGGCGGCAATTTGCTCGTATACGGTAAAACGCATTAACCAGTGAGGAGATACATATTATGCCTTTGCGTAAATTAAGGGAGTTTCTTGACAGCCACGCTGTCAGGTATTTTGTCGTGAGCCACTCTCCCGCCTATACGGCTCAGGAGATAGCCGCAGCCGCTCATGTTCCAGGCAAAGAGCTTGCAAAGACCGTCATTGTCACTCTTGATGGAAAAATGGCTATGGTTGTTTTGCCGGCTTCCCGTCAACTCGATTTTAAGCTTCTACGGGCATTGACCGGAGCGGGGGAGGTGGAGCTTGCCGGAGAGAGAGAATTTGCCGGGCTCTTTCCTGAATGCGAGATCGGTGCCATGCCGCCTTTCGGAAACCTTTACGGTATGGCGGTCTATGTCTCGGAAGAGCTTGAAGAAGATGATGAAATCGCCTTTAATGCCGGAGCCCATACAGAATTGCTGCGGCTCTCCTATGACAGTTTCAGAAAGCTTGTTCAACCGAAAGTCGCGAAACTCTCCTTGCCGATGAAGTGATTGAAACGGGGGATGATGGATTTTTCCGGGGAAATGTTACCTTTGGTTCATGCTTGCTGACAGGCCGACAAATTTATTCAGAATATCGGTAACGGGAAAGCTGAATCACTATGGTCTCTATATTTTTTGTCTCTTATGAAGATTGCCTTATACTCGGGGACTTATGTCAGGGACAAGGACGGTGCCGTAAAATCCATCTATCAACTGGTTGCGTCATTGAGGAAAAACGGTCATGAGGTGGCCGTCTGGTCTCCTGATGTTTCATGCGGGGATAGCCACAACGGTTTGAGTGTCCACCGTATGCCCTCTGTACCTATTCCGCTTTATCCCGACTACAAACTCGGTTTCTTCACGAATGAAACACGTTTGCAGCTCGAAGCGTTTGCGCCCGACATGGTGCATATTTCGACACCCGATATTATCGGTCGGGCGTTTCTTCTCCATGCCAGAAAAAAAAACATACCGGTTGCGTCCGCATTTCATACTGATTTCCCCTCCTACTTCAGTTATTACCGCCTCGGATTTGCGGTGAAACATGCCTGGAAATATCTGACCTGGTTCTATAATAATTGCGATATTGTTCTGGCCCCGAATGAGAGTGTCCGGTTGAAACTGACTGGTTATGCTATCCGAAACATCGAAATCTGGTCAAGGGGAGTCGACAAGGAGCTTTTTGATCCATGTCGCCGATCTGAAAAACTGCGTTCAGCATGGAATGCAACAGGTCGGAGTGTAATTGTCTATGCCGGACGTTTTGTGCTCTACAAGGATATTGAGGTTGTCATGAGGGTTTACGATCGCTTTATGCAGGGAGAGTATGCCGACAGGGTACGGTTTGTCATGATCGGCTCTGGACCTGAAGAGGAGGCGATGAGGCGAAGAATGCCTGAAGCGGTCTTTACCGGCTATTTGACCGGGGAGGAGTTGCCTGAAGCCTATGCCTCCGGAGATATTTTTCTTTTTCCCTCAACAACCGAGGCCTTCTGCAATGTTGCACTCGAAGCTCTTGCATCAGGTTTGCCTGTCGTTGTTTCTGATGTTGGCGGTTGCCGCGATATTGCTGATCGATCGACAGGTGGAGTTGTTGTTCATGAAGGGAGTGTCTGTGATTTTTATGCCAGATGCCTGGAATTGCTTGATCATTCAATTCGTTACAAGGAACTGAAGGCTTCCGGACTTGCATACGCGGAGGCGCAGTCATGGTCTTCAGTCAATGGCTGTGTGATTGAACGGTACCAGAAACTGGTTGACCGCGCAAAAAGCAAGAGTGAGGATGGAGTCCTGAGTGCTGCCGAGGGGTGAAAAGTTCCGGTTTTTGTGTGGATAATGTTGACGGAGGATTATGAAAGCTGGAATTGTTGGCTTGGGAAAAATGGGCTTCAATATGGCGGAGCATCTGCTTGAGTCTGGTCATGATCTTGTGGTTTATGATCTTGCCGAAGAGGCCGTTGCTGCCTTGGCGCTCAAAGGGGCTGTTGCTTCCGCTTCATTGCAGGAACTTGTTGGTAAGCTCGACTCTCCCCGTCTGATCTGGTTGATGGTGCCGGCCGGCGTTCCGGTCGATAGCACTCTTGAGCAGCTTATACCGCTGCTTGAGCGGGGCGACGTCATTGTGGATGGAGGTAATTCACACTACAAGGATTCTGAACGGCGGGCGGTTCGCCTTTGTGAAGAGGGGATACGTTTTCTTGACGCCGGTACAAGCGGTGGCCTTGAAGGGGCTCGGCATGGTGCCTGCATTATGGTTGGTGGTGAAAAAGCGGCCTATGACCTTATTGAGCCCCTGTTGAGGGTGCTCTGTGTGGAAAAGGGGTATGGTTATATGGGCCGATCCGGATCAGGCCATTTTGCCAAAATGGTGCATAACGGTATTGAGTATGGCATGATGCAGTCCATCGGAGAGGGATTCAATCTGCTTGATGCAAGCGGGTATGATTTTGACCTTGAAGCGCTCTCCAGGGTCTGGAGCCATGGATCGGTGATTCGTGGCTGGTTGATGGAGCTGATGGCGCAGGCGTTTCAAAAAGATCCGAAGCTCGGTTATCTCAAAGGCTCAATTGCCGATTCAGGAGAGGGGCGCTGGACGGTCGAGGCCGCCCTTGAACATGAGGTCTCGATCCCGGTGATTGCCGCATCTCTTTTCAGTCGTTACCGTTCGCGTTCTGACGAAAATCTCTCTGACCGTGCTGTCGCCGCATTGCGTCATGAGTTCGGAGGGCACGCTTTTGTCGACAAACTATAACCCCAGGCAACCCTCATGCCGCTAAAACCTGATAATTGCACCATTATTATTTTTGGTGCACACAGCGACCTTGCCGCCCGCAAACTTTTTCCATCACTTTATGAGCTTGCCCTCTGGGGCCATCTTCCCGATGAGTACCGTATTATTGCTGTCGGGCGATCCGCTCTCTCTCATGAAGAGTTCCGTCAAAAGGTTTATGAAAAAATGGCAGCTTTATTCCCTGAAAACGTGCAGGATGAAGCAGCTTTTGCCTCATTTTCCGCAAGGCTTTTTTATGTGAGGGTTGATTTTGCATGCAGAGAGGAGTACCAAGCCCTGCACAAAGAGATCATGGAGGGAGCGGCAGAGTTGACCACCAGTCACAATCTCCTCTTCTATCTTGCAACTCCGCCAGCTCTTGCGCCGGTCATAGTTCGTAACCTCGACCATGCAGGACTTGGAGAGAAAGATGGTTTAACGGGCAGTTGGCGGAAAATTATTGTGGAGAAACCATACGGAAGTAATCTGCAGACGGCGCGTGAACTCAACAGGGTCATCGGGGAGGTTTTCCATGAAGAGCGGATTTTCAGGATTGATCACTATCTCGGCAAAGAGACGGTTCAAAATATCATGGTCTTTCGCTTTTCAAACGGAATTTTCGAGCCGTTGTGGAACCGCAACAATATTGCCAATGTTGCCATTACCATTGCCGAAGCGTTTGGTATCCGTGATCGCGGAGCCTTTTATGAAGAGGCAGGTCTCTTGCGCGATATCATGCAGAATCACGCGCTTCAGCTTCTCGCATCAGTTGCCATGGAGCCGCCGGTTGATTTTTCAGCCGATGCGGTTCGTGATGAAAAAGCCAAGCTTCTCCGTTCAATTCGTTCCGTTACTTCCCGGAGTGCAGAAGGGACGGTTGTTCTTGGTCAGTATGAGGGATACCGTGCTGAAAAAAATGTTGCCCCCGACTCAACAGTTGAGACCTTTGCCGCAATAAAGTTTTTTGTCGACAACTGGCGATGGAAGGATGTCCCTTTTGTGGTCAAAGCTGGAAAGAATCTGGCCGAAACGGTGACCGAGATTGTCATTACCTTCAAGTGTCCTCCCCAGAACTATTTCGGCCCAGCCGAGAGCTGTTGCTATACCGCCAACCAGGTTATCCTCCGTATTCAGCCGGAGGAGACCATCGCTATAAAGTTCGGCGCAAAACGTCCGGGTGACGCGCTCATTACCGATCCTGTCTTCATGAAATTTGATTACAAGACCTCGTTTTCCGAAGTTGGGGCGACCCCCTATCACCGCCTGTTGCTTGATGCCATGGCGGGTGATCAGATGAACTTTATTCGCCAGGACAGCGTCGAATACTCATGGGCGATTATTGATGCCATAAGGGAGGCTGTCGGTCCAAAACCACCGGCAAGCTATCCGGTTCATTCATGGGGGCCGGAAGCGGTAAAGGCCATTTACTCATAAGCCGCAAACCAGTATAGCCGTCCATTTTTCGGCTTGACAAGGCTTGCAGGAAGGCTTTTCTCCTCTTCGAGAAATATTCTTTTTGCCAGTTGGCATTTTTCATGTCCAGTGGTAAAAATGAGCACGTTCCGGGCATGGTTGATAACCGGCAAAGTGATGCTCAGCCGCATTCCCGGAGGCTTTGCCTGTGGAGCATGAACCGCAATCACCCACCGTTTCCGCTCTTGCAGCGCTTCCGCATTATCTCTGAACAGTGATGCGGTGTGGCCATCTTCGCCAAGACCAAGCAGAATAAGGTCAAAGAGCGGATAGCCATCCGGTAACAAACTCCCCTCGGTCGCAAAAAACGTGCGGATGGCCGCTTCATAGCTTTTGGCGGAGCTATCCGTATCACTCTCTTCGGCGGCCATCCTGAACAGGTGATCATCCGCAATTCCGGAGCCCTGCCGCAGCAGACTTTCACTGACCATCCGGTAGTTGCTGTCAGGATGATCGATCGGAACGCACCGCTCATCCCCCTGAAACAGCCATGTGTTCGCTGGAAGAGAGTGGAGGGTTTGCTTGCTTCCGGGGTTGTTGCCGGGCATCGCAAGGTCGTAGCGCTCAAAAATATCAGAGGAAACCCCTTGTGCAAGTTTTTCATAAAGGATTCGAGGAGAGTTTCCTCCTGCAAGTACTATTGAAAAAAAGCCGTGATCAGCTATGGCTCTATAGGCTGTAGCAATAATCAGTGCTGCAGCATGCTCCGTTATTTTTTTGTCGTTGCCAGTGTAAAGGGTTTGCTGAAAATTTGTTAATGTCATAATCAGTTGTGTTTTTCTGTGTGTATTGGCGCAAGGAAAATGGATGAAATGGCCGATAACCTTGCGTTTCTGAAAATTTACACGACCCGACAGAAATCAAAGTTATCCTGAATAATTCATGATAGCCACAAAAATCGAAATTTGAAGTAAAAAAGGGGACTTCTCATTGATGTGGTCTGGTACAAAATATCGTCATCTCAAATGAACTCACTTTCAGGAGTT
>CAIJWE010000112.1 GCA_903824295.1 uncultured Chlorobiaceae bacterium | reverse complement strand
TTTCGATGCAAAATTCAGTAGTTTGATCGTTTCATATCCTGAAAAGCGTAAGAGCATCTCCGCAGGGTCCAAAATAGACCGCTTTTGATTGTGGCGAGATTGTCAGATTTTCAAAAAAAAGGGGTTTTCTTTCAGGCACTAAGTAATCCCCTGTTCACCTCAATGGTTGAGGATACTGCGGTTACGCTCGATTCACTTTTAAGTTATTCTTTAAGCGGAGGCGCCAGTCCGCTCAGTATCGTGCTTGCCAACCCTCCAGACGGAACGGTGATAACAGGAATGGAAAAGATGACCGTTGACCCCGATGGCAGCGGTCCTGTTGATGCGCTTACTTTCTGGACAGCATCGGTGACTCCAACAGGAACCGAAACTGCACAAGAGGCCTTGACGCGCTTGCTGCAAGGAATTACAGTTACACCGCCACCAAACAGTAATGATAATTGGATTACATCGACACCGCCACCGAATATTTTTACTCTTGATCTGACGCTTACCGCTTATGGTGCAAATGGCGTTGAGTATCATCAATTTGCTCAGGCTGACTTACCCGTGGAACCGAGAACTGACGATACGCTGCTGAGCATCACGACACAGAATTTTAATGAAGATCCTATAGCGCCGTTCACGCCGTTCACGGTTACCATAAAAATCGGGCCGGACGGCAATTACACCGAGTTGCCGGATGGAAAGCTCTATCTGAAGCTTGATGATTCTCTCATGGACACAACCGGAGCGGGCTTGTTTTCAGATGCCGCTGGTCAAATCCCGGTGCTAACGGAAACAGATCCTGCTGGTCTTGATGCAGGCACCTACTACGTTGTAGCTGTCGATCTTACTGAGATCAAATCTATCGCAGGCCAAACCCTGCAATTGTATTATGTGCCGGCAGCCAATGCTTCGGGTTCGGTTGCACTGACAGCATATCTCAAGACTCATGAGATTGATGATACGGCAAATCTTTTCAGGGTTACGCAGCAAGCAGCCTCCATCACCGTTGCGCCGGTCAATGATGGCTATGATATGCATCTCGTCGACCAAAATTTGTCTGATCCCGCAATTACCGTTGTTGGCAATGAAAATGCAAAAATCGCGATCCCGATTACGGGCCTTGGACTGACCGATTCTGATAAGCCGTCAGCAGGTTCTGAAAAGATACTCAATGCCCTTCTTGAAAATGTGCCTGTCGGTTATTTAGTTTACTATGGTGGCGCAGTCGCTCTCGCCGAGAATCTTGGAGATGACGGTTCAGGAAAAAATTTATGGAGGATTCCGGTGGCGGGCACGACGCTTCCGGCAATTTATATTGAACCTCCACCCTATGTGAGCGGAACCATCAACGGCCTCAAGCTTACGGTGGCTACCAGTGACAAGGGTGTGGTCAAAAACCCTCCATCAAGTGTTACGTTTGACCTTCAGGTTACTCCTGTTGCAAACGGCTTCCAGTTGCTGAACCCGACGTTAAGTTTTGGTGTTGATGGCTTTCTCTCCGGCTCGTTGACTGCGAGTAACCGGGTTCTTCTCAATCTCAATGCGGGCATGTTCGATCTCGATGGTTCGGAGACGGTGACGCTCTCTTTCAAGGGAATCGGCGAGCACGCATCATTCTGCAAAGGTGACGGGAGCATACTTGCTTCCGCACCCGATCCGGCCAATCCGGCAGCCCCCTATGTTCTTTACGATTCAGTAACGGATACCTATACACTCCATCAGATACCGGTCTACGACAGCAGCCCTTCCAACCGGTTTGATGTCAATAATCTCTATCTGGTTCAGTCCGCGAGATATGTGCCAGGTGTGCAGGTTTCCGCATGGACAGTTGAGAGTTTTAATGGGGCTGTATCTGCAGTTTCTACAGGAAGCTTTGATTTGAGTATTGCAACGTATGCACCAACATCCGGCAAAGATACCCTGCTCTACGATCTGGAGGCTGATCTTGCCGGTACCCGGAGCTACAACGCTCTCGGAGGTGACGATACCCTGGTGCTCCGTCAAGGAGAAATTATTGATTTTGCTGCGGATCGGGCCAAGCTCTCAATTTCCAATATCGAAACCATTGATTTGACCGTCAACGGTGATCATGCTCTCGTGAACCTCACCTGGCAGGATGTCATTGCCATGACCGATTTGCGGCATGAACTCTACATTCTCGGAGACAGTGGCGATTCGCTGCAGCTTGGTACTTCAAACGGCTGGAGTGATCCCGAAGGAAGCGGAATTTACAACATCTACACCAACATTAATGATACGACTGTTAAGCTCCATGTTGACAAGGCAATCAACCAGTAGTAACGCTGATCTGACGTTCTGACAAAAAAATAATCGTTTGTTCTTTGCCCGGTATTTCTGTACTATATACCCATACCGGGTATCGGTATTTTTGATAAAAAAAACAACTATGCCATGAACAAAACTTTTGACGTCACCCCCACAGCCGCCCTTGTATTGATTGAAAAAGGCGCACTGCTTGTCGATGTTCGCGAACCACATGAAGTTGCAAAAAAATCATTCGATGTGCCCGGTGTCATGCTGATTCCCTTGCGCGAATTTGAAAACCGGTACAAGGAAATACCTGCAGAGCGTCAAGTAATTATTGCCTGCAACCTTGGAAATCGCAGCTTGATGGCAACCCGTTTTCTGATAAACCACGGATACAGCAAAGCCGTTAATATGCAGCGAGGTATTGTCTGTTGGGAAAATGAAGGTCTTCCAATCAAAAAAGCAGAGAAGGAAAAAAATGGATCATGGCTGTTGCAGCAGTTCCGGGGAAAGTCATGACTATGAAAGCCACTGACCCGATTCAGAACCAAATATAGAGACGTTCACAAGAACATTCACGGGTTAGTGACAACCGTGACCGGATCGCGGCGCTGCGACCAGAGAAAAAGACGTTCGGCGTCCACCTGCAGGAGCCTGACACAACCGTGTGAGGCTGGACGGCCGGGAAGCGACTGCTGATGTATAAAAAAACCTTTATTGTAGTTGATTGAAAAGGGCATGGGGGCGTTCTCATACTTGAGAGAGCGCTTGAAACGCTCCTTGTAATTGACAAAAAACTTTCCTGGAGGTGTCGGTTTCTGTTTTTTTCCAGAAGAGACCGGACCCCAAAAAAGAAGTTTCCCTCCCTCATAGGCTCCAAAGTATTGGAGGTCGATAAAAATCCTGATCTCACGCTTCCCCCGGCTGTCGGCAAGCGTCTCAGGTACGGGAGTGTAGAGCATCGCTGTATTGACATCGACAGGAACAAGAACCACTTTTCCTGTCGGAAAGTGACGTTCGTCAAGCCGATTGACTTTCATGAAAATAATCCGGGATGTAGAGTCAGTATTGCATATTTTTGCAAGGGTTTCTCCTTTTTTGATCACCTTTTGTACAAAACCATCCGGGATGGAAGGTGGCCTGCCTTCTCCAGATGCGGCCGAGGCACCTGAAGGAGCTGCTGCTTGATATGCAGCAGCATTTACAGGCAATAACGGGACCAGAAGAAACAAGAGCACAAGGTGACAAAAGGCTCTCTTTGCTGATAAAAAAATGTTCACTTTCACTGAAATATCTTTTATTATAGAGCGGCGCAATTTCTCTTCGCATGACTTAATATGCGAAACTTGAAACGCAAATGGAGTGTTCAACGTTGCACTGTTTTGTTTTATCCTTTACCTATGACCACCTGTCTTGCTGCCACGATTGCAGTGCCTGAAACAAAACGAGAGAACGAACATGCCGACTCCACTTCAGGACTTTGACAAGCTGATAATGAACAGCTTAAAAACAACCACTTCGAGAGGAGTGGCCGGATGAACAGCAAAAAAAAGGCAATCGGCCTTGAGGGCTCAATCTGGTTTCAGAAGGCAGAAAACCGGTTTCTTGGCGGTGACCAGATAGCCCTGCTTGAACATATCGACGAGTTCGGCTCCATCAGCAGTGCTGCGAAAGCCGCAGGAATCAGCTATAAAACGGCATGGCACCTGGTCAACATGATGAACAACCTCTCCGAAAAAGCTCTGGTTGAGCGTATGACCGGAGGAAAAGGGGGAGGAGGTACCGTTCTGACCAGAGAGGGAAAAAAAATTGTTGAGCAGTTCCGGGTTGTTCAGGAGGAGCACCGGAAGTTTCTCCAAAATCTTGAGGGGCGTCTCGGAGATGCCCGTCATCTTTATCAATTCCTAAAAAAAATATCGATGAAAATCAGTGCACGCAACGTTTTTTCAGGCACCGTTGAAAAAATCACACTGGGAGCCGTTAACGCAGAAGTTATCCTTTTGCTCAAAGGCGAAACCCGCATCACCTCCATTATCACCATTGGAGCTGTAGAAAGCCTCGGCCTCACAGAGGGGACAAACGCCTATGCCATTATCAAGGCAAGCTCAATCATTATCGCCCAGGAGCTGCACGATGCAAAGCTGAGTGCACGCAACATCATGCCCGGAAAAATCACAAAACTTATCGAAGGACCGGTCAGCACGGAAGTTGATCTTGAAATTGCAGAGGGCAACGTTATTTCAGCTATCATCACCCACGGAAGTTCTGAAAAACTTGCACTCAAAGAGGGTGACACGGCCTGCGCCCTCTTCAAGGCATCAAGTGTGATTATCGGGGTCAACTGATCAAAAAATAAATCGCTTTTTTTTGGAAAAGTCTCAAAAAATGGTTAACAATCGTTAATACAAAACAACAAGAAACAGCAACTGATGAAATCCATGACTTCAACAATCCCTATGATATGCTGCTGCTGTCGCAGATTGCTGCACTGTTCTGGCAAAAGGATATCGGGAAAGAGATTGTAACTCGCACATGATTTCATGAAGTACATAACTCTTAAAAGCCGGTTCTGAATGTCAGTGCCGGCTTTTTTTATTTTCAAAAAGATCATAAAAAACATATAACCAATTAAGAATACAGCATCATGACAACAACAGCCACATGCACCGGCATACCGTTGCCGATCGTCTCACTCAACCGCGTGGTACTGCTCGCGGGTATCACTGCCGCCACACTGTTCCAGCAGCCGCTGATAACTACTGCGCTTTTTTTTATCATTCTTTCGGCAGTTGTGTATGGAAAAAAAGGGAGCCTTATATTCTTTGTCGGGTCGCACCTGTTTGCCCGGCAAAACCTGAATGCGAAAACTGAAGACCAGAAACTGATGCGCTTCAATAACTCCATTGCTGCCCTGCTGCTCGGTGGCGCACAGATCGCCTTTCTGCTCGGCGCACCTCTTGCCGGATGGATTCTGTCGGGCACCGTTGCCGTGGCTGCAGCCGTAGCCCTCGCAGGGTTCTGCTTCGGCTGCTTCCTTTTTTACCAGTTCAATTTGCAGCGTTTCAGGTTCTTCGGCCAACAGAAAAAATAACAAATTCCCGGCAGCACGGTATTCAGAAAGAGTATTTTGGAAGACATTACCATAAACGTAAAAACACAAGGAGAGTTTCCCGATGAGTTCAGAACACTACCGCTTTGAAACACTTGCCCTTCATGCAGGCCAGCCTGTCGATGCAACACTGTCAAGGGGAGTACCGGTCTACCGCACCAGTTCCTATCTCTTCAAGAGCACGGAACATGCCGCAAACCTTTTTGCCCTCAAAGAGCTTGGCAATATCTACACAAGGTTAATGAACCCGACCACCGACGTCCTCGAACAGCGGCTCACACAGCTTGAGGGCGGAGCGGCATCCGTTGCCGTTGCATCAGGCACTGCGGCAATTTTCAATACCATCATCACGCTGGCTGAAGCGGGAGACGATATTGTTGCCGCAAACAATCTCTATGGAGGCACCTACACCCAGTTCGATGCCATCCTCCCGAAACTCGGCATTAATGTAACCTTCGTTGACCCGAAAGATCCAGCCAATTTTGAGCGTGCGATCACCCCAAAAACAAGGGCACTCTTTATTGAGACCATCGGCAACCCAGTGCTTGACTATACCGATGTCAAGGCCATTGCAGAAGTAGCTCACCGCAACGGACTGCCGCTCATTGTCGATGCAACCTTCACCACTCCCTACCTGCTCAAAACCATCGATCTCGGAGCGGATATCGTCATCAACTCCCTCACCAAATGGCTGGGCGGACATGGCTCCGGTCTCGGCGGCATCATTACCGACGCAGGGCGTTTTGACTGGAAGGCTGGACGTCATCCCCTCTTTACCGAACCCGACAACAACTACCACGGACTGCGCTGGGCCATCGACCTGCCGGAACCCCTCGCCCCGATCGCCTTTGCCCTTCGCGTACGCACCGTACCGCTCCGGAACCTGGGAGCGTGCATTTCACCCGACAACTCCTGGATATTCATTCAGGGCCTCGAAACCCTTCCAGTACGGATGGAGCGTCATTCAGAAAATGCACTCAAAATTGCCCAGCATCTTCAGCAACACCCTGAAGTGGCATGGGTTCGTTATCCCGGTCTGACAAATGACCCATCTTACCCTCTTGCTTCAAGAGATTTGAAAAACGGGTTTGGCGGTATGGTTGTTTTCGGCGTCAAAGGCGGCTATGATGCTGCCGTAAAAATCATCGACACCATCAAGCTCTTTTCGCACCTGGCCAATGTCGGCGATGCCAAAAGCCTTATCCTCCATCCGGCAAGCACCTCACACAGCCAGTTGACCGAAGAGCAGAAACTGCAGAGCGGCCTTTCAGCAGATCTTATTCGCCTCTCCATCGGCCTCGAACATCCCGACGACCTGATTGAGGCTCTCGACGTAGCGCTTCAGACAGAAGAGACGCAAAAACAAAGCTGGCTATCGAAACTCATTAAAAAGTAGTCACGGTTCATTTTTTTCACAAATACATCTATGGTGAACAAGCATCTCACAGTAAAGAAAGCCGAAGGCTTGCATTTCATGGCTCTTGCAAAAATCCTGCAGATTACCAGGAAACAGCAATGCTCCGTTGTTTTTCAGAAAATCAACGGCGAGAAAGCCAATGCAAACTCTTTGCTTGAGATGCTCTCACTTTGCTCCATTGCGGGCACAACACTCCAAGTGACGATTGATGGTCAAAACGAAAATAAAGCACTGATGATGATTGAAGAAGTTTTTGAAAACGGGGCAGGCATTTGATCATGACACATACCAAACGTCATATCTCTGTTGTGCTCGCCGATACACAGTTTTTAACCAATGAGGCGCTGCACACCATGTTGACGCCGCTCTATCAGGCGTTCTACACGGTATCGACCAAAGCCGGGTTACAGCAGCATCTGCAGAAAGAGAGCATTTCGCTCATCATCACAGATTATATCCTCTTCGATTTCGATTCAATCAGTGAACTCGAAGATTTGAGAAAAAAACATCCGGAGACGGGCATCCTTGTATTAACGAACTCAATAACCAATATAAAAATAAAGGAGTTAAATGATATCGGCATCAGAAATATTGTTCTGAAAACCGATGACCGCGAAGAGATTTTTCATGCCATTGATGCGGCTTTGAATGGCAAAAAATATTATTCCGGCGATGTGCTCGACATCCTCCTGAAAAAGGACGGGCCTTTTGAAGACGCAACGATTCTTACCATTTCAGAAATCGAAATAGTCCGCCTGATTTCCACCGGACTGTCGACAAAAGAGATTGCGGTAAAAAAACATATCAGTTTTCACACCGTTATGACACACCGAAAAAATATTTTTCGCAAACTCGGCGTCTCAAGCAGTCCGGAACTGCTCATGTATGCCATAAAAGCCGGATTGATCGACAATATCGAATATCATATCTGACATACCCTGTTTATGGTAGATAAGATCCCTCTTTAACGGGATTTTCATTGATGCGCTTATTGACAATATTAAAGTTATTTTTAAACACTAAAAACAGGTAACAGCCATGGGACGAATCGCAAAAAAACTGACTGATCTTATCGGTAACACCCCTCTTCTTGAACTTGGAAATTATGGGCGTGAGCATCAGGCTCTTGCAACAATTCTGGCCAAACTCGAGTACTTCAACCCGGGCGGCAGTGTGAAAGACCGTATCGGTTTTTCAATGATTGAGGATGCTGAAAAACAGGGATTGCTCAACAAGGAGAGCATCATTATTGAGCCGACAAGCGGCAACACCGGTATTGCACTGGCCTTTATTGCCGCGGCCAAAGGGTACCGGCTGATACTGACCATGCCTGAGACCATGAGTATTGAGCGCAGAAACCTGCTCAAGGCGCTTGGTGCGGAACTGGTACTGACCCCAGGACCCGAAGGAATGAGCGGCGCAATCAGAAAAGCTGAAGCACTCAACGCAGAGTATCCCAATTCATTTGTGCCGCAACAGTTCAAAAACCCGGCGAATCCGGAAATCCACCGTAAAACAACGGCCGAAGAGATCTGGAATGATACTGATGGAAATATTGATATTTTTGTCAGCGGTGTCGGCACAGGCGGAACGATTACCGGTGTCGGAGAGGTATTAAAACAGCGGAACCCGGGAGTGAAAATTGTTGCGGTTGAGCCGTTTGATTCGCAGGTTATTGCCGGTGGCAAACCAGGGCCACATAAAATTCAGGGAATCGGAGCAGGCTTTATACCTGATATACTCAACAAGGGTATTATTGATGAAATTATTCCGGTAACGAACGAAGATGCCCTGCGTACTGGTCGCACACTGGCCAAAACTGAAGGACTCATTGTGGGCATCTCTTCAGGTGCAGCAGTGTATGCAGCTCTGCAGCTCGCACTGCGTGAGGAGAACAAGGGAAAACGCATCGTCGTCATCCTCCCCGATACCGGAGAGCGCTACCTTTCAACACTGCTCTACCAGTTTGAAGAAGAGCCAGTCAAGATCTGAACCGGCCAAGCTATTTTTATTAATACGAAGACTTTTGCAAGAGGGAGATTATAAAAACAAATGGAAACGAACAGTGATGTGATCATTGAAGAGGCCATCAGGCTTTTATCCGGCCACGGTGATGTGGAATGTAACGCTTTGGGCCATCACGAGCAGTTGCTCCCTTCGATTGAAAAGCTCGAAGAGGTGGTTGAACTTCTCCGTTCGATCATCTTTCCGGGCTATTTCGGCGGACCTGTCCTGCGCCAGCAGTCACGCCATCACTTTCTGGGTGTACGCATAGAAAAACTCTATGGGTTACTTGCAGGGCAGATTCTCAGTGTTCAGCATTTCGATACCGGGAACTGCGATTCGACCAACGCCACAGAAAAAGCGGCCGAAACCGCGAGCCAGTTCATAGGGCTCCTGCCTGACATCAGGCGGAAATTGTGCACGGATGTAAAGGCCATATACGACGGGGACCCGGCAGCAAAAAACTATGGAGAGATCATCTTCTGCTACCCCTCCATCAGGGCCATGATCAATTACCGGGCGGCACATACCCTGCTTTCGCTCGGTGTGCCCCTGATTCCAAGAATCATTGCAGAAATGGCCCATTCGGAAACGGGCATTGACATTCATCCCGGTGCCCATATTGGCGACCATTTCTGTATTGATCACGGCACCGGTGTCGTCATTGGTGAAACCTGCATTATCGGCAACCACGTGCGGCTCTACCAGGGTGTAACGCTTGGCGCGAAAAAATTTGCTCTCGACGACGACGGCAACCCGGTCAAAAACCTGCCACGCCATCCAATTATTGAAGACAACGTCGTCATTTACTCGAACGCCAACATTCTCGGAAGAATAACCATCGGCAAAAACTCGGTGATCGGAGGCAACGTCTGGCAAACCGTGAGCGTACCACCAAATTCGAGGGTACTGCAGCAGAAAGCTGTTGAAAGCATTTTTACCGACGGACTCGGCATTTAATAATTCGGGAAGTTTACAAAAAGACCATGCAGTTCGAAACCCTTGCCATTCATGACGGACAGGCTCCAGACCCCCATACGGGCTCGGTAACTTTTCCCATTTACCAAACCTCAACCTTCGAGCGCGAAGACTTGCAGCATCACGGCGAATTCTTCTACTCACGAATCGGCAATCCTACCCGAAAAGCGCTCGAATCGACCCTCGCCCTGCTCGAAAACGGGCGCTACGGCCTTGCCTTCGCCTCCGGAGTTGCCGCCACACTCGCGGCGCTCCAGGTGGTAAAACCCGGGGAGCATATTGTTGCAAGCAGTGATATTTACGGAGGAAGTTACCGCATTTTTGAGCAACTGCTCCGCCCTTTGGGAATCACAACAACCTACGCGGAGAGTGAAGCTACCCGGAGTTATGAAGCGGCTATCACCCCGGCAACCCGGCTGATCTGGATTGAAACACCAAGCAATCCGCTCCTCCAGCTCTCCGATATCCGGGCTCTTGCCTCGCTGGCAAAAGAGCGCGGTATTGTGCTCGCTGTCGACAACACCTTTTTAAGCCCCTACTTCCAGCGTCCGCTTGAACTGGGTGCCGATATTGTTGTCCACAGCACCACCAAATATCTTGGTGGCCACAGCGACGTCATCGGCGGTGCCGTCGTCACATCGGACGCCGCGCTCCATACCATCATCAAAAACTACCAGGCGGCAGCGGGGGCCATACCGGCTCCCTGGGACTGCTGGCTCATTCTCCGCGGTCTGAAAACGCTCAAAATCCGTATGAAGGAGCATGAAGCGAGCGCCCTGCACCTCGCCACAATCCTTGAACAGCACCCGGCGGTAGAACGGGTACTCTATCCGGGCCTCACCTCCCACCCGCAGCATGAACTGGCCAAAGCGCAGATGAGCGGCTTCGGAGGCATGGTCACTTTTGCACTCAAAGGGGGGCTTCCGGCTGTCGAACAACTGGTATCGCGAATCAAACTCTTTGTTTTGGCCGACAGCCTCGGCGGTGTGGAGTCGCTCATAGCCTCGCCGGCCCGAATGACGCTTGGAGCACTATCCCACGAAGAGCGTGCACGGAGAAAATGTACAGACAACCTCGTGCGCCTCTCCGTCGGTCTCGAAAATGCCGAGGATCTTGAGTCGGATCTGTTGAACGCCCTTGCATTTTAGGGGCACGCCACGGCGTCACCGACAGTCCGGCAACATGATTTGACGATAAAAGAAATAATGAAGAGATGTCACAAATGATTACTATTGAGCTGAACGGACAAAAACAGCCACTCCCGACCGGTTCGGCCGTAAGCGATCTGCTTTCGATCATCGGCTCCGACGGAAAAAGCGTGGCCGTACTGGTCAACCAGCAGATCATCCGCCCCGAAAACCGCTCAGCCCGCATACTGCAAGAGGGTGATGAGGTTGAGCTTCTCATTTTCGCTGGCGGTGGCTAACCGATTATATTTATTATGGATTTGTTACAACTTGGCTCTTACACCTTCTCCTCCCGTCTCATTATTGGAACAGGAAAATTCAGCAGCGCCACGGTGATGCTCCAGGCCGTCAGGGCATCCGGCGCACAGCTTGTTACCGTGGCACTTCGCCGCTTCAACCGCGAACAGGCCGAAGATGATCTTTTTGGGCCTCTTTCAGCAATCGAAGGAGTAACCCTTATGCCCAACACATCGGGAGCGTCAACCGCGGCCGAAGCGGTCCGTGCGGCCCATATTGCCCGTGAACTCTCCGGCAGCCCCTTCATCAAGGTGGAAATTCACCCGAACCCGCAGCATCTGATGCCCGACCCGATTGAGACATTTGAGGCTGCCCGGATTCTGGCAAAAGAGGGCTTTCTGGTCATGCCCTACATCACCGCAGACCCGGTGCTGGCCAAACGGCTTGAAGAGGTCGGATGCGCCGCCGTGATGCCTCTTGGATCGGCCATCGGCAGCGGCCAGGGGCTCGCCACCGCCGCGATGATTGAGCTCATCATTCGTGAAAGCTCCATTCCAGTCATCGTTGACGCCGGGCTGCGCTCCCCTTCCGAAGCCGCCCACGCCATGGAGATGGGATGCGAAGCCGTGCTGGTCAACAGTGCCGTAGCAGTCGCAGGCAATCCGCCTGAGATGGCCGAGGCCTTTGCCGAAGCGGTCGCAGCAGGAAGGAAGGCATTCCGGGCCGGACTCATGCAAAAAAGCGGCTCAGCCATAGCAACCAGTCCCCTCACCGCCTTTCTGGGGGCAAACGGATGAGTACGTTACCCGATTGGCTCACTGATGACCGGGAGACGGCTGCACTTGCCGCCATGCTTTCACCCGCTTCATCAAGCTCCCTCGAAGCGCTTGCCACCGAATCGAGAGCAATCACCCTGCGCCGTTTCGGCCGCACCATGATGCTCTACGCACCGCTCTACCTCTCCAACTACTGCTCAAGCGGCTGCGTCTACTGTGGCTTTGCCTCCGACCGGAAAACCGTGCGCCACCGTCTCGAACCCGACGAGACCAGCCGGGAACTGGCAGCCATGAAAAAGCTCGGCATCAGCGACATTCTTCTGCTGACCGGTGAGCGCACCGCTGCCGCCGACTTCGACTATCTGCGGCGAAGTGTCGAAATTGCCGCCAAAACGATGCAGCGCGTCTCGGTCGAGGCCTTTCCCATGAGTGTAAATGAGTACCGCGCTCTTGCCGACTGCGGCTGCACGGGAATCACGATCTATCAGGAGACCTACAACCGCGAACGCTACGAAGCACTGCACCGCTGGGGACCAAAAAAAGATTTTATCGACCGGCTTGAAACCCCGGCAAGGGCACTTGAGGGAGGCATTAAAAACGTCGGGCTCGGCGTCCTGCTCGGCCTCTCCGATCCGGTCGAGGATGCACTCTGCCTCTACCGCCACCTGCGCCATCTCAGCCGCACCTGGTGGCGCGCAGGCATGTCGCTCTCCTTTCCGCGCATGAGGCCTCAGACCGGTGGCTATGAGCCCCCATTTCCCGTTGACGATCACCTGCTCGCCCGCATGATTTTTGCCTTCCGCATAGCGCTTCCGGAGACGGAACTGGTGCTCTCAACAAGAGAGAGCGCCGCCTACCGCGACGGCATGAGCAGCCTTGGCATTACCAGAATGAGCATTGAAAGCCGCACCACCGTTGGCGGCTACCATGACCCGGAGAAGAAGGAGACGGGACAGTTTGAAATTTTTGATGACCGCACGGCCAAAGAGTTCTGCCTGGCCCTGCGCAAACAGAACATCGAACCGGTCTTTAAAAACTGGGAGCCCACCTATAACGGCCCGTCAAAAGAGCAAAGCAGCGCAACGACTCACCCTTTAGCAACAGAACCATGCCATTGACCGACAAACAGCGGGAGCGATACGCTCGCCACCTCGCACTGCAGGAAATCGGCGAGCATGGACAAGAAAAACTGCTTCAGGCAAAAGTGCTGGTGATTGGTGCCGGAGGGCTCGGCTCCCCTGTCGCATTCTATCTTGCGGCTGCGGGCATCGGAACCATCGGCCTCATGGACGGCGACAAGGTCGATCTCAGCAACCTCCAGCGCCAGATTCTCCATACCACCGACTCCATCGGGCAGGAGAAGGTCGCCTCCGCCGAAAAGAGGCTGCACAACCTCGATCCCGACATCCAGCTCACGCTCTACCCCTTCCGGCTAACCGCCGAAAACGCGCCGGAGATTCTTGTAAATTACGACTTCGTGATTGACGCCACCGACAATTTTGACTCAAAATTCCTGATTGCACGAGCCTGCCACAACGCAGCGAAACCCTACTCCCATGCCGGTATCAGGGAGTTCCATGGCCAGACCATGACCGTCCATCCCGGAAAAACCGCCTGCTACCAGTGCGTGTTTCATGAAGAGGGAGTGCCCAACCCGGCCACGCCAAAAGGACCACTTGGAGCGCTCCCCGGCCTCATCGGCACCATACAGGCCACTGAAGCGATAAAACATATTCTCTCCATCGGAACACCCCTTGTCAATAGACTCCTGACCTGCGACGCCCTCTCCATGACCATCCGCAAAGTGAGCATCCAGCCAGACCCCTCCTGCCCGATCTGCGGAGCCTCACAACCTGAATAAAGGCCATTTCAGGCACCTCCGGACGTTGCAGGAGTAGCGTAATGGATGTACATTACTGCAATGACCGGCACACATCTACAAAACGGCCCGCATGACAGGATCAATATGCCAATCCATAAAAAACGGTAGCAATGGAAAAAATAGCCGCAATACTTATTGCAGCCCACTTTCTGGGTGACTTTTTTCTCCAGCCAAAAAAAATGGTGCGCAACAAGCGGCTGCCGATCATGCTCATCCTGCATGGTGCAATACACGCAGGAACGACCTGGATGCTGCTGCAACTCTGGAACTGCTGGGAGGCACCACTCTCTGTTTTCGCCCTTCATACCATCATTGACCTCATCAAACAGCGCTGGGGGAATGAGAGTGTCACCTCCTTTATTGCCGACCAGACAGCGCATCTCTTCAGCCTGATCCTTCTTGCCGGTTTTCTCTCTCACGGTGTACAAGGAGTAGAGTTCTCCGGTACTGGATACCAGCTCTTTACAGGGCTTGCCGGCTTTGTCGCAACGGTCAGGGGTTCTGGTTTTCTCATCACACTCTTCACCAGAGAACTCATCAACAAGAACAATCTCAAACTTGACGGACTGCAAAACGGAGAGGCGCTCATCGGTCAACTGGAACGAGGGCTGATCTTCCTCTTTTTCCTGGCCAATCAACCCTCAATCATCGGTTTTCTTCTGGTGGCCAAAGCAATTCTGCGCGTCGAAGAATCAAAAAAACAGAAACAGGCCGAATTTATACTTGTCGGTACCTTGCTCAGCTTTTCGGCAGCCATAGCGATCTCCTCTCTCACCATGTGGGCCATGCAGCTCTGAAAAAGAGTACGATTCCGACGAAATTGACGCATTGAACAACATCTTGTGCGATAACAGGATGGACCTGGCCGGGCAACTTCTCTTTTACCCTTTTCAATACCTGAAAGTCACTTGGCTTTAGGCGAAAGAGTCTCAAATATAGAGGCAAACTTGTTCACGAGATAGGGCGCAAACAACGTCAATCCTCCAGCCAGAAAATTGAGGACCATATCTGTAGATGGAGGCATCTCTCCTGTAAAGGCAAAAGAGTAGAGGGTAAATATCCCGAACCCGAGAAACATGAAGAGGATAACCATCATACCCATCAGGGCGATCAGTCGACTCACACTTGCACTCATGACGGTAACCATCGTCGGCTTGCCTGAAGCGTCCTGCTTTTCCCCATCTTTTCCATCCGCATTCGGGGCAAGACTGATCTCTACTTCCTCGGAGAGAGCATCTCCCAAATTCCAGTTGGTAGTGCTGAGAGATTTACGAATAAAAAGTATCGCTAAAATCGATCCAAATACTACCACACCGATAATTGTATAGACAAAAACGGGTTTGGGAGCTTCCCAATGAGCAGACTGCTTTTCTCCCTTTTGCCCTGTGGCTGCGATTTCTGGCGAATTGCTCACTGCTCCAGAGACTCCTTGTGCGGTAACGCTTTGTGTGGCAGTTCCTGCCGATACGGAAGGATCCGGTGACGCAGCCATTATCGCCAGAGATGAAAAGATGATTATCAAAAAAGCAATCATGGCGGTGCAAATTGTTCGATAAAGCGTTTTCATACCCTCTCCTTTTTTAATTGATGAAATAGCGCCGAACAGTCAATAAAAATAATAAATTATACTGAGTAATTTATGCCGTATTTGTTGGTGCCGATCCATTTTGAATTGAGGTGCAGTACTGGAATGCCGTAAATTTAATTCTGCTTTATTTTGTGAATTCCTTCGCAATAAGCCCCGGGATGTCTTATACTTCACTATCAATAACTCTCTGAGTAAACACTCCTGAAAAAAGGATGGATCAGCCCTTACTCCCCTTTTCCCCTTCCTCAAACGGGAAAAGCTCTTTACCTCTCCACTGTTCCGAACACGGAAAATTTCTCTACGGCCATTTCAGCAACAACCCTTTCGAACCTTTCGAAGAAAAGCCCGTCAAACCATGATGCAGCAGTATAGCAGCAGCTCCTATCTTTTTGGAGGCAACGCCCCTTATATCGAAGACCTGTACGAAGCCTATCTCGACAATCCCGGTTCTGTTTCTGAAAGCTGGCGAGCCTACTTTGACGCCATGCAGAATGTGCCGGGAGCCAACGGCGACGGACCGGACATTGCGCACTCCCCTGTCCAGGCATCGTTTGCTGAACGAGCTCGACTCGGCCCCATCTGCCGGGTGCTCGCCAGCCCTGATGCGGAACTTGGACGCAAACGGGTTTCGGTGCAGCAGCTTATTGCCGCCTACCGCAACATCGGTTCCCGCTGGGCCAACCTTGATCCGCTGAAGCGCCAGGAGCGGCCTGCCCTGCCCGATCTTGAGCCATCCTTTTACGGTTTTTCCGATACCGACATGGATATTGTCTTCAACACAAGCAATACCTATTTCGGCAACGAGAGCATGGCGCTGCGCGAACTGTTGCAGAACCTGCGCGAAACCTACTGTGGCACCCTCGGCATAGAGTTCATGTACATCACCGACCAAACGGAAAAGCGGTGGTGGCAGGCAAAACTGGAGACCATCCGCTCAAAACCGGATTTCAGTGCAGAAAAGAAAAAGCATATTCTTGAACGACTGACGGCGGCTGAAGGGTTCGAGCGCTATCTGCATACCCGCTTTATCGGCCAGAAGCGCTTCTCCCTTGAGGGTGGCGACAGCTTTATTGCCTCAATGGATGAGTTGATTCAGCGTGCCGGAAAGGCGGGTGTCCAGGAGATCGTCATCGGCATGGCGCACCGTGGAAGGCTCAACGTGCTGGTTAACATCATGGGAAAAAATCCGCTCGACCTCTTTGCTGAGTTTGAGGGCAAACATGCCGACGATCTCCCTTCAGGCGACGTCAAATATCACCAGGGCTTTACGAGTGACCTGGCGACTCCCGGCGGCCCCATCAATCTTTCGCTGGCCTTCAACCCCTCGCACCTTGAAATTGTCAATCCGGTTGTTGAAGGGGCGGTAAAGGCGCGGCAGGTTCGCCGTGGCGACCGCGATGGCTCACAGGTGCTGCCGATACTGGTGCATGGAGATGCCGCATTCTCGGGGCAAGGTGTCATCATGGAGACCCTCAACCTTGCGCTTACCCGCGGGTACGGCACGGGAGGCACCGTCCATATTGTCATCAACAACCAGATCGGCTTTACCACCTCCGACCCGCGCGACAGCCGTTCAACCACCTACTGCACCGATGTTGTCAAGATGATTGAGGCACCGGTGCTGCACGTCAATGGTGACGACCCCGAATCGGTTGTGCTTGCAACACAGATGGCGCTCGACTATCGGCAGACCTTCAAGCGTGATGTCGTGATCGACATCATCTGCTTCCGCAAGCTTGGCCACAATGAGCAGGATACACCGGCCTTGACCCAGCCACTGATGTACAAAAAAATAGCGCTCCATCCCGGCACCCGCAAACTCTATGCGGAGCGGCTTGAATCGCAGGGTATCATCACCAAGGAGTATGCCATCGCGCTAACCAAACAGTTCCGCAAAGATCTTGATGAGGGCAAATACAGCACCAATCCGGTACTGGTCAATAAAACCATCTTTACCGCCGATCCGGCTGCCGGACGCAATGAGGCCTCCGAAACCGGCGTCCCCCTGGCGGAACTGAGACGTCTCTCGGAGATGATTACAAAGATTCCTGAAGGGTTCCAGCTTCACCCCCTCGTTGAAAAAGTGGTCAATGACCGGGCCCGGATGGGTCGCGCAGAGCAGCCTCTCGACTGGGGCATGGGTGAGCATCTGGCCTTCGCCTCACTGGTTGCCGGTGGCTACCCGATCCGCATTACCGGTCAGGACAGCGGCAGAGCAACATTTTCGCACCGTCATGCCGTCTTCCACGACCAGAAACGTGAAAAGTGGGACTCGGGCATCTACATACCGCTACAGAATGTGGCCGACAACCAGGCCGCCTTCACCGTCATTGATTCGGTGCTCTCCGAAGAGGCGGTACTCGGCTTTGAGTATGGCTACTCCATCTCGGCACCCGACACCCTGGTAATCTGGGAGGCGCAGTTCGGCGACTTTGCCAACGGGGCACAGGTACTGATCGACCAGTTCATCACCTCCGGCGAGGTGAAATGGGGGCTCGCCTCTGGACTCACCCTCATGCTGCCTCACGGCTACGAAGGGCAGGGGCCGGAACACTCTTCCGCCCGTCCTGAGCGCTTTTTGCAACTCTGCGCAGAAAACAACATCGAGGTGTGCCAGCCGACCAACCCTGCCCAGATTTTTCATCTGCTCCGCCGCCAGATAACAACGATGAAGCGCAAGCCGCTGATAATTCTCACCCCGAAATCGCTGCTCCGCAACAAGGAGGCGGTCTCACCGCTTGCCGATCTCTCGCAGGGGAATTTCCTGAACATTATCAGTGATGACACAGCCTCTCCTGAGCATGTACGCCGTCTCCTTGCCTGCTCCGGCAAAGTCTACTACGACCTCATCAATCGGCGCAAGGAAAACACGCAGGAAAATGTGGCCATCATCCGTGTCGAGCAACTCTACCCCTTCCCCGCCGAAGAGTTCAAGAGAGAGCTTGCACGCTACCCGCAACTGAAAGAGATTGTCTGGTGCCAGGATGAGCCAAAAAATCAGGGGTACTGGCGTTTTCTCCAGCACTATATCATGAATGTGATGAGCCCGGGCCAGCAGTTCGGCTATGCAGGCAGGCTTGCATCAGCCTCTACCGCATGTGGCTACGGCGCAACACATGCCATACAACAGAAAGCATTGCTCGATCAGGCTTTCGGTGAGTTCAGCCTTTTTTTCAATAAATAATATCCAAGAATGGCAATCATTGACGTCACCATATCCCAGTTGTCGGAATCCGTTGCAGAGGCAACGCTGCTCAACTGGAAAAAAAAGCCCGGAGACGGCGTTGTTGAAGATGAAATCCTCTTTGAAATTGAAACCGACAAGGTGGTCTTCGATGTTCCTGCACCCTCTTCCGGCGTGCTCCTTGAAATTCTTGTCGGCGACGGCGGAACGGTAGTCCCCAATCAGGTGCTGGCACGCATCGACAGCGAAGGCAAAGCCACCATTACCGCCCAGGAGGAGGCTATCCGCGAGGCAAAGGCGCCTGAACCGACAGCAGTAGAGCCGGAAGAGGTCGTCATCATGCCTGCAGCGGCAAAACTGATGGCCGAAACCGGAATACAGCTCTCACAGGTTGAAGGAACAGGACGACAGGGACGAGTGACCAAAGGCGACGTGCTGCAGGCCATTGCGGCAGACGCTGAACCCTCTTCGCCACAGCCGCCCCCTCAGCCCGCGCCGAAGCCTGCACCTGCGCCCGCACAGCAACCAAAACCGGTAGATGCACACCGCGAAGAGCCGCTCATGACCGATCGACCGGAACAGCGTGTACCGATGACCCGTCTCAGGGCACGCATTGCCGAGCGGCTGCTCCAGTCGCAGGCCAGCAACGCCATTCTGACCACCTTCAATGAGGTCAACATGCAGGGTGTCATCGAATTGCGCAACCGCTACAAGGCCACCTTTGAAAAGGAGCACGGCGTCAAACTCGGCTTTGTCTCTTTCTTTGTCAAGGCGACAGTGCACGCCCTGCGCAAGTACCCCGTCCTGAACGCCTCCGTAGAGGGCAAGGATATCATCTATCATGGCTATTTCGACATCGGCATCGCCGTCAGTTCCCCCAGAGGGCTTGTTGTCCCCATCCTGCGCAATGCCGACCAAATGACCATTGCCGATATTGAACGCAAAATTTTCGACTACTCCACCAAGGCAAAAATGGGGAACCTCTCGCTCGAAGAGCTGACCGGCGGTACCTTCACCATCTCCAATGGCGGCGTTTTCGGCTCCATGCTCTCAACACCCATCATCAATCCGCCCCAGTCGGCCATTCTCGGCATTCACGCCACCAAGGAGAGGGCAATTGTAGAAAACGGGCAAATTGTCATACGACCGATGAACTATCTGGCCATGTCGTACGACCACCGTATCATCGACGGCCGCGAAGCGGTGCTTGGTCTCAATGCAATCAAGGATGCGCTTGAAGATCCAGCGCGTCTCTTACTTGATCTTTAAGGAGAGAACCCTCTACTATCATGAGCAAACAATTTGACATTCTTGTTATCGGAGCAGGGCCCGGAGGCTACATTGCCGCAATCCGTGCAGCCCAGCTCGGCTTTTCAGTCGCCTGTTGCGAGTTCAACGGCTACGACGACCCGGCAGGAGAACCAAGGCTTGGCGGAACCTGCCTCAATGCCGGATGTATTCCCCTGAAAGCGCTTGTCGCCTCTTCAGAACTCTTTGAAAAAGCGTCGCATCATCTTGAAGATCATGGCATCACCTTCGGCGGAGTGAGCATTGATGTTGCAAAGATGCAGCAACGCAAAGAGGCCATTGTCACCAAAATGACCGCCGGAGTACAATTCCTCTTCCGCAAAAACAAGGTCACCCTCCTCAAGGGGCGAGGCTCTTTTGCCGGAAAAACTGATGCCGGCTACCGAATCATCATCAGCGGAAAAGAGGGCGATGAGGAGCTGCTTGCACAAAAGGTCATCATTGCCACCGGTTCCAAAGCGCGGCAAATTCCCAATATTGAGGTCGATAACGTCACCATCTGCGATAACGAAGGAGCACTGAAATTCACTGAAGCGCCGAAAAAACTTGGCGTCATCGGCGCAGGAGTGATCGGCCTTGAAGTTGGCTCAGTCTGGCGCAGGCTTGGCGCAAAGGTAACCGTCCTTGAAGTGATGACCTCATTCCTCGGCGCCGCCGACGAGAGCGTTTCACGAGAAGCCTCAAAGCTCTTTTTAAAGCAGGGACTGCACATCAAGCTCGGCGTCAAGATCGGCCAGGCCAAACTGACCGAAAGCGGCGTCAGCATCGCCTATACCGATGACCAGGGCTCCGAACATACACTCGAATGCGACAAACTGATTGTCTCCGTTGGCCGTACCCCGAACACCGAAAAACTCAACCTCGCGGCCATCGGGCTGCAAACCGATGAACGGGGCTTTATTCCCGTCAACGACCATTGCGCTACTGCCGCACCGGGAGTCTACGCCATCGGCGACGTGGTACGCGGCCCCATGCTGGCCCACAAGGCAGAAGATGAGGGCGTCATGGTAGCCGAACTGATTGCCGGTCAAAAACCACACCTCGACTACAACTGCATGCCCTGGGTCATCTACACCACCCCCGAAATTGCCTGGGTTGGCAAAACCGAGCAACAGCTCCGTTCTGAAGGGCACGACTACAAAACCGGACAGTTCCCCTTTGCCGCAAACGGCCGCGCACTTGGCCTTGGCGACGCCGAAGGATTTATAAAGATGCTCGCCGACGCACAAACCGACGAAATCCTCGGTGTCCACATCATCGGAGCCAACGCCTCCGACCTGATTGCCGAAGCGGCGCTTGCCATGGAGTTCCGCGCCTCATCCGAAGATGTAGCCCGCACCTGCCACCCGCACCCGAGCCTCTCGGAGGTCATGCGCGAAGCAGCCCTCGCCATCGAAAAACGGTCGTTGAATATGTGAGACCGTTTCTAGCAAAGAGACCCGCCGGGAGTTGCAGCAAAGAGCTTCCCGGTCGGTCGATAGCTCCCTTGTGAGTCGGAACTGGTTTTTATGGTGGTAAATTGTGGAGTTTGAGCAGGGCGGAGTATGGCACCAATTTGTTGAAATAAATCGCAGCTCAGTTGAAGCTCAAAGGCTGTTCAGAACGAAGCCTTGCTCTTTGCTGTAAGTTCTATCTCACCTTTTCCGGAATTTTGCAGACACCGCTATGTCAAAACCGACGATGAACTGCCGACCATCGGCATTCTGTTGTGCCATCGCAAGCATGATGCGCTGGTTGAACTGACCCTCCCCAAGGATTCAAATATCTTCGCATCAAAGTATCAGCTCAATCTGCCCTCAAAAGAGGAGCTGAAAAGACAACTGGAAGAGGCCACAGGCATTATTCTTGTTTTCCGATCACACCGATCATTATCGTCGGAAACGATCTCTCTTTTTTCGACCCCCCGGATAATCACATGATGCAACGTGCCCGGTGAATCGAGTCTTGCACCTCTCGGAATGCATCTACTGGTTGGTTTGTACCGTAGAAAGTTAACGCTTCATGATTTCAGGATTGTCTCGTCCTCCTCTAATTGCACTTAACGTTCCCTGCCTAGGCGCCGGGCCTTTGTTTTATAGGCCTTGTGCGCTGGGACAAAGGCCTGGCAGCTTAGGCAGTGTTAGGGCACGTTTATTTTTTCTGTTAATTCAAATAACCTTTCAGCAAATGAAAAAGCTGTTCTTTTAATCCATTCTTTTGTTACAATACAAGTCCAAAATATTAGCATAAACGACAATATGCCAATTGAAAAATAATACTCGCAAGACCAACTTAAAATGGTATTTAACCCATTTTTAGTAATATTGTATACTGTAATAATAAGGATTCCAATTATTTGTAGAGAGATAGAAATAGATTTCAAGCCCCACAAGTTCCTTCGAAATCCATAATTGATATTCTCATTGAATAACAATTTGTATTTTCCGATTTCTCTAGTATTTGCAATCATAAATTTTGTCCAAGTGGAATATACTGCATCTGATGTTTCATGGTTGATCTTTTCCATTTCTTTAGAAGGCAAATGTTCTACAGTGCACAATTCATTTAATCTGGAATGATACCTTTTTTTAGTAATCTCATCCAAATGTGTATTACTATAACGCAAGATCTGGATTGATGGCGTACCACCCCATTCTTTCCAAAGAGCAGGCTCTTTTTTCTTTCCAAAATCTCTACCTATTTGAGTTAATAAGAATGATAACGCACCGAATAGTCCAATCGTAGTGATTAAATGACTGTATACATTTAGATTCAGTGAAAAATATGAACCAATTACCATTAAGGGTAGGAGAGTCAATAATACTGGATAAGTTCTTGCTATTAATGAATATTTTGATTTCATAACATTATTCTTGAACCTGCTCGTAAAATTGATGAGCAACTGCAGTAGTATATCCCTGTCTACTTTTGCAGTTTACATGGTGACTTAAACTATTGCCTTCTGTAGAATAAACTTTCGCGCCTCTGCGGATTAAAGCATTAATAACTTTTCTTGAAGGATGTTTATCAGAGTCTTTTGCAGCTGAAATATAAGCTGTTGTAGCCTTTATTTCATTCAAAACATAAGGAGAGGAGTTCCTTCTACTTCCATGATGAGGAACTTGAAAAAAACAAAGATTCTTCAAACTGATTCCTCTTTTATTTGAGTATTGAATAACATGTTTCAAAGAAGGAATTCCTGAATCGCCAGTAAATAAATAATCTCTATTGTCAAATCTTAACAATACAACTGCGCTCGAATTGTTTTCACCTGTAGTAACTCCGTTCTCATCTAGCGTTTCAATGTCCATAGTTTCACGAATCCAATTTATTCCCTTTTTGACACTAGAAGCAATTTGGCCAAAAATGGGTGTTTTAGCCTCAGGTGTTTTCATAAAATTCGGAACAAGCTCTAGATAATACTCTTCTGAAGGACCTAATACCTGAATTGTGGAATTATTAAATGATAGACCTGCAAATGGTTCTTTTATTGTAATGTTCTTTTTTTGTTTAGCAATTTCTTCAAGGTCATAAGCGAAACCATAAGCTTCCTTTAATTTTTGTGAAAGACTATTCTCTGTCATTCTCCCATCTTTGAATAAGTGTTTTATATCTTCTGAATGTTCCCAAGGTTGGTGCATCCATAATTCTTTAACTTTCATTTCTTTAACAATTTCGCGTAGGCCTGAAGCATGATCTCCATCAGGATGTGTACAGATAACCAAATCAACATAGTTTGTTCCGTATACTTCTTGTATATGGGACACCATATTTCTTCCAGTTGTAATTGTTCCTCCATCGATCACTATTACAAATTGATTTTGTTTATTTTCATAATCTCCATATCGAATAGTAATTGCATCACCACTTTTTTCTCCACTATCTACGTAGAAAAAGTCAATTTCTAATGAGTTTTGTGCCATAATTTATTTGTATTAACAGTTAAATGTGCACTAACGGAGGAAGCTACACGCAGGCCGGGATTTAACCGATAAACTGCCTACGAAGAACTGCCTTTCAAATTACTATTTTCCTTTCAGCGAGCCACTAAAACCCGGCTTGCGGGTAGCTTAAGTTATAGCCCGTTGTTATTTTTCTCCAATCCATCTGTCACTAATATTTTTCAATTCAGCTGGCTTAGTTGGTTCATTTACCCACCCTTTCACAAAACTTATATCATTTGAGTCAGGTAGTTGGTCTATTGTTAATTTATTTATTCTTATACGGCTTGGCAATGCAGCTGCCTCTCCAACGAAAATGGCTTCTCTTCTTGTAAGCGATGGGAGCATTTTTGTCAAACCAACCAAACTATCAGGCAAGAACTTTGAAACATGTTCTTGGTCAGTTGAGTTCGTCAGACGAAGAATTATCCAAGAATTGCATTGCGACAATACGGTTGCTTCAACATCAGAAGGTCTTTGAGAAACAAGCATTAATCCAACACCATATTTTCTGCCTTCCTTAGCAATTCGCCTAACTGCTTCTTGTGCCTCCTTGTATTGAGCTTCTCCATGATTGGGTACATAACGGTGTGCTTCCTCACAAATAAACAACAATGGATCTTTTTCTCTTTCCTCTCTCGTTTGCCACAGCTTATATTGAAATAACAATCTAGCAATTAATGCCGTTAATGGCCCAGCTACTTCATTTGGCAAACCAGATATATCAATAATTCTAAGGTTTTTATCACTATTTTCACCAACAAATTGTCCAAGGATAGTTTCTAACTTTGGTGATGATGAAGAAAACTCTTCTAATAAAAATCCTAATTGAGGATTAGAACGAAGTACTTTTAGTTTCTTTAGGATAGATTCTATCTTTTGTCTATTAGAATCACTTGGTGTAAGGTTTTCTAGTTTACCTGCTTTGCGTCCCTGTACTTTATCAACATGTTTGATAAATTCCGAAAGTAAAAATGGGATTGGTTTATCTCTGTCAAAATTTAGAATTTGTTCTTCAGTTACGCCTGCCTTTGGCAAATGATCATTGGCTTCTCCCATTGGATCATCACCTACATTTTCAATTAGCCCAGAACTCAATAATCTTGAGTAAGTTATTGCTTGATAAACCATATTAGTCTGGGAGGTTGCTTCAAATTCAGTTTTGCCAATAACTAATGATCGAAATTCATCACTTGACATTAGCCAATATGGTAATTTTAGTTGTTCTGTAGGGGTCGAGCTAGTTGAAGCTTCATTATATGCCTTATAAACAATAGCTTTATCTTTAAAAGCTTTTGCATATTCTCCATGTGGGTCGATAATTACTATTCTCGGAGATATTTTTTTCCCATCTGTTTTATGAGATAAAACAGAATGCAGAATTGAAGCAACAGTTCCTGATTTCCCAGAACCTGTTGAACCTAGTATTGCGCAATGATGTCCGAATAATTTATCGATATTGGCTCTACACACTGCATTATTACCACCAACATAATTCCCAATGGGAACCATTGGGTCATTTTTGTCTTCTTTAAAATCTTCTGCTGCACGATAAATGCTTTCTAATTCATCATTAAGACAAAGAAAAGCATCTTGTAATGGCAGTGGGTATGTTTCGACGCCCCTTGCAAAAACTAATTTCCCAGTTTTGTTACTCCAGATACCTTGACCAAACAAATCAGCTTCTAAATTTCTTTTATCATCTCCTGGTAATATTGTCGTTTTACCTTCCTCTGCTAGAATGTCGGATTGCATTCGGAGCATTCGTACATAAGCAAACAGTATTTTACGACCAAAGTGTATTTTTATAATGCTGCCTATTTGTCCAACAGAATATACTTGACCACAAACCGACCTAGTTAATTCAGTGATTTTGTTATCTAATTCTATGCGAATAGAATTACCACTAACTTCTATAATTTTACCTATTCGAAGTGAAGGTTGGGTTGTAAATAATTCTTTATTCATATTCGCCTGTTGAAATAAAATTTGTTAATCCAGAAAATGTCCACCACAATAAATCTTTTCCATCAGTTGGCTGAAATGGAGCAATTGAATTATAATAAACGCCTTTTTGACCAGCTACATAAACCCTGTTTCCAAATTGTTTATCTAAAAGCCAAGCATCAAGCGTTTTATTGATAACAATATCACTATCAGGGTTCTCTTGAGCAAATGCGATTAATGTTGTTCTGTTATTTCTTGAAGATAATGCCGCCTCAATTTCAGCGTTTATGTGGTCATCTCCAAAGCTATATCCACAAGCAATCAAAACATTATCGTCAGAAGAGTTTAGTGCATTTCTAAACCCATTAAATAAATAGGAAAACGGATCTTTTTGAGTTTCAACATATTTAGTTGCTTGGGGATAAATCATAATATCAGATTTGTTTGCCAAATATTTTGTTCCGTATCTTGTCCTAACTAGTCCTTTTTTCTCGTCCCGCTGCCAATCTATAGAACCATGTAATTTATAAAGCAAACATTTATTTGGTTGGCTGTTTAAGTCTTGAAATTCAAATTGAGGATTCCAATATGCTATAGCACCGCCAGAAAAACCATCAACAACTGTGAATTTTTCAAGTCCAAGTGCATCTTCCAACAAAGTATCGTAGTTTGTTGAAAAAAAAGTCAACTTTGAACGTGATGTTAAATTTGCTCTGTTAGAATATATTGCTTGAACAAATTTGGTATGATGTTCAATTTCTACAATTGGATTTTCCGAGTTCCCTATATTTTCATCAGTTCCATCAGTAAAATATCCGTATCTAACTGTTTCTCCAATTGCTGATATGATTGATTTATGAAGGTTTAATAGCTCTTTTTTTGTAAATGACACTTTTTCAACTGTCGCAGTTTTTGATTTTGATCTATCTGCTAATGCGATTAAATCACCAATATGGCTAAGATAGTGTTCTATATGAGACTTTTCTTCGAGTTCCTCTGTGAGCAAATTATAAATTTCATTGTCCTTTGGGTGTTTCGATTCTTCTATTATTTTCTTAACTCTATTAGTTAAAGGATACATTAGTGGAATATTCGATTTAAAGCTAATGCCAGCACCAAATAGCCAATTTTGTCTACTAGAATCAAGTTGTTTCCTTAATTCTTCGGTTATTGAGTCAAAATCATGTATTGCCATTTTCAATATTTATTAAGTGATCTATTAGTGTCGAGGTCGCACTTACAATGGGCTATAACGGTCGGGGCTATGCGACGCTGGGGATGTCGTGGACGCGAACTTATCACCCGTGCAGAAAGCTTGCAAGCGAGAGCGAAGCACGCCTAACCACTTAAACCCCAGTGGCGTATGAGCCCTTGTTGGGCGCTGCTATTTTATTAAAATGGTAAATCATCTTTAGCTGATTCTGGTTCTGGCTGAAACTGTTTATTAAATTCATTTGATAGCAGAATCAGTAATGCTTCATAATCCTCTTTTGCAAATGACTCCTTTACAGTTGTACAAATACTGTAAAAACTCAAGATTAAATCAAATGGCACCTCAGTTTGATTTTTAAAATATACAAATTTTACGCCTAAACCTCGAAATACAATTGAAGATGATATGTTTTTAGTCCATTTATATTGTTTGACCACATTTTCTAATGAAATAAACCATTTCTCAATATTTTCCGAAGATATGGGGCTTCTAAAAATCACACGTGCTTTATATTCATTTTCCAAAAAGCCTTCATATACGAACAGTAGATTTAAAATTTTCTCGTGTATTTCATCTTTAATTTTTGTAAACTCCTCAAAACCTAATTCATTGGCAAGTTTAGAAATATCAAATGTGACTTTTGATTTATTATCTTGTTCGTTTACCTGACTATCGACCAAACTTCGGATTTGATTTTCAACTCTTTCTATTTTTTCAATTACTTTGTATAAGGAGCTTACAGGTATAGTTTGATTTTTGGTTATTGATTCATACATAAAACCTGCCCATTGTTTTCTTAAAGAAAACTTAATATCCTCAAATAATTCATAAGTTATTATCGCATTATTGGATTTCAATCCATAAATAATATCAAGAAAATTAAAGATAAACTTATATGAATCTTGAGGAAACGGATATTTGCTAATAAAATCCTTTTTTACTGAATGAATTGTATCATCAATCTTCTCATTACTTATTTCGTTTCTTTCTATGTATGTTGTAATTTCTTTATTTAATGATTTCTGATAATTTTTGTAATCATAATCACTGGTGTCCGGTTGTTGAAAAAATT
>CAIJWE010000111.1 GCA_903824295.1 uncultured Chlorobiaceae bacterium | reverse complement strand
TCTCCGTCATAAATGCCTATAATGAGGTGTTATTACGCTTTTGATCAAGGACGGCCTAAGATTTTCAAATATTTTCGATCTTCAAATATCAATATAACATATTATTATATAATATCATAGCGCCTTTTCGTTCAAGCACTACGTAAACTGGTAGACAAAAAGCGGCTGGTAAAAGTGATTACGACTGAATGAGTCGAAACACACGGTAGCCAGTGCTCATGACGCAGACTCTCTTAAAAGGCGTTCAAGATCACTGAAGACCTCCTCTTGCGGGCGAATGTTCCCTTTTCGGATATCCTCTTCACCCTGGGCAAGCAGTTTCAGCAAGCCAAGCGCATTGCGCATCTCTTCATAGCTATAGTACGATATTCAGTCTGAAGACAACGATGAAGTGATTGTCGAGTACCTCAAGGCAACAGCGGAAGAGCCGAACCCCGAGGTATTTTTTGAGGCTTTGGGCGATGTTGCAAAAGCAATGGGTATGGCTGAGATTGCAAAAAAACAGGTCTTGGGCGTGAAAGCTTGCACAAGGCTTTGCGTCCGGGAGCCCATCCACGCTACGAGACCGTGAAAGCTGTACTCAAAGCAGTCGGCGCAGAGATGACATGTAAACCTCTTTCCTGAAGCAGAACCAGACTCCGCGTATTAAATATCTACCCAACCTGTAGACAATAACCGCCAAAGATAAAGTTGGTAACCTGACCTGTTCATGGATCGGAAAAGCACTGCATCGCCTTATGGGCAAGAACCTGTCAGTTATCGGAAATCAAACGAAGAAACGCAGGTTCGTCAGGTCTGCTCTTGTTGATTCTGTCTTTACGCGAGAGTGTTGAACCGTTCAAGAGCGGGTTTTCTTCTAATGCCTTGATAAAGATTTTTCTCCGTATAAATGCCGGTGTTTTGTAGTCGGGTTCTTTATTGGGGTGCGGAACAACAGCCCCTTCCGAAAAAAGCTCTTTTCCTGCTCTCGCAATGCGATATGTTGGCTGAGCAGATGATGTCCTTGTAAGCCCTGTGGCTATGAGCAGGGCCCGTGCCTCTCCGGTCTCGGTGGGTTCTTCAATGTAGCCGTTGATGATCAAGGTATCACTTCCGACCTCCTGTTCAAGATAGGCCATTGCTTCCGAGAGGTCTTTCATGGTCACCTCACCGGTGATGTTCACCAGAACTCCTTTGGCGTGCTCGATGGATTCACTGTCAGCTTGAAGAGATTTCAATGCCTGCATAACAGCCTGAAGTGCGCTGTCATCTCCATAAGCTGATGCCGTGGCAATTACAGCGTCACCTGCGTCTGACATCAACTCGGTAACATCATCAAAACCAACTTTGATAGGGCCTTTATGAGTCAAAACATCGGTCATGCCTTTAATCGCTCTATAGACGACTTCATTGGGCAGGCTGAAGGCATCACTGACGGTGGTTCCTGGAGCGGCAGTGGAGATAATTCTGTTGCAGTCAATGACAATCAACGTGTCGACATACTTTCGCAGTTCTGTAATGCCCTCTTCTGCGGCGATTACTTTTGCTTTTCCTTCGCAAGAGAATGGCAGGGTTACCAGACCAATGGTAAGTATGCCCAGATTTCTGGCGGCCAGAGCAACGGCTGGCGTGAGCGTCGTACTCGTTCCTTTGCCCATTCCGGCAACAAGGATGACCATGTCAGCGCCCTGCAGTTGCGTGGCAATATTCTGACGGTCATCATCTCCAATTGAAAATCGGTTCCATGAACCACTGCCCGCACTCTTTTTGAACTCTTTGTCAATTATAAACTGATTGCCAACCCGAACTCTTACAGGGGCTTTCGAATCTTCAAGTGCCAGAGGATCGGTGTGGACTGCGAGGAACTCCACCATGGCAAGCTTTTTCTCAATGAGATGGTTTAAAGAGCCGCATCCAAAACTGCCGACTCCCACCACTTTTATAGTGATCTCGCAAGGTTGATCGTTATGAAACGATTCGGAATCAATTTCGAAAGCCATCGGTCAACCCTCTTTTTATGATAAAGATGAAGTGTCTGTCCTGAATATAGCGAAGAGGAGTGTAATGCCAAGCAGACTAAGACGCTCCCCAAATCCGTTGGGAACATGGGGTGTCGAGTAAGAGTGATTATGAATGAATGCGTCGGTGCAGAAGAATATCTTCGACATTGCGGCGACTGTCGGGCACCATTAAAGGCAGAGAGAATGCTTGTTTTCTGGTATTCATTTTTTCCTCCTGGTGAAATTATCGTCCTTCAAGACCTGATTCTGAAAATCCCTATGCATATCGCGGTAGAAATGCCCCTGTAATAAAATTGGCTGTTGTTACGAAGTCAGTCTCAGAGAATCACGGTTAGGCACGGCTATGAACGACGAATTGAAAGAGCTTCAGGCCATCCGACCGCAACCGCTCCGCAATGGGACGCACTACGGCCTTGTCCTTTGAGGCTTTTCACAAGAATGTGCAAATATACGTAAAAAAACAGGGGTGTAACCAACATCACCATAAAGGGCGCGGGGAGCGCCACCCTACACGGATTCATGACCGGGAAATCATTCGTATAAACCAACGTCACCCCAACTCCCGTAATTGGCGGATTAAATCCTTGCGGGCCATGCCGTACATGTGCACATAGAGCAGGTTGAACATCAGCACCGCTGAGCGCAGCCGGGGCGCACGCATAGCCCGCTTCACGGCATTCTGCACGGTGAAGACGCGGCTGGTGAGCGCGGTGTAGCTTGGAATGAACTCTTGCAGCGGAATGCGCAGGGGTTTGTAGAGCATCTCCTGACCCCATGAAAATTTGAAGGCGTCGTGGTCATCGGGCGAGTGAAGCAGGCGCCCTTCAAGTGCCATCCGGTTGAAGACCCCTGTGCCGGGAATGGGGCGCAGGAGGTTGATGCCGGGCACGTCGATGCCGGTCTCTTCAATGAAGGCTTCAAGTTCGGCTGGGAGTTCGAGGGTATCTTCGTCGAGGCCGTAGATGAAGCTGCCGTAGACGCAGATACCAGCACTACGTATGTTTTTGATGCACTCCACCTGGCGGTTGGAGGGGTTGTGAAACTTTTTGTGGGCATGGTTGCTGCCGTCATCGAGGCTTTCAATGCCGACCAGCAGGGCGCCGCAGCCTGAGCGAGCAAAGGCGTCAAGCAGTCGGGGCTTTTCACCGAGGGCGGTGGTAGCCTGGCCTACCCATTTGATCTTGAAGGATTCGAGCTGGCAAAAGAGCTGTTCGGCATACTGTTCGTCGGCGTTGATGGTGTCGTCGAGAAAGAAGAAGATCCGCTTGTCCTCTTTGAGTGATCGTTCGACCTCCCGGAGAACATCGGGGATGCTCCGATGGCGCAACCGATGGCCGTTCATGACATGGACGTTGCAGAAGTCGCAACTGTAGGGACAGCCCCGGGTGGTCTGTATGACGTTGGTGGTGAAGTAGCTCTTGATGTCGAGTGCGCTTTTGCTGACGGTGCGCTCAATCGAAAGATCGGGGAAGGTGGCGACCCGGTACTCCGGCTTGAGGCTTCCGGCAAGCAGATCCTCCTGCACCTCGCGCCAGATATCGTCAGCCTCACCGATGACGAGGGCATCGGCATGATCGCGGCACTGATCGGGGAAGATGGTGACGTAGGGGCCGCCAAGCACCACCTTGATTCCTCTCGAGCGGAGCGCATGGGCCAGCTCAAAAGCTGGTTTGACAGCACCGGTCTGAACGCTGATTCCAGCCATGTCCCAGTGCTGGTCGAGGGGAAGCTTGTCGAAGCGGAGGTCGCAGATGGTCTGGCTCACGCCTGTGACCTGCTGCGAGCTGAGAATCATCAGGGCGAGGGGCGGAATGGCGAACTGTGCCCGCCGGATGATGTTACTCAGTGCTGTGTCTTTCAGGGAGGTGAAGAGGCTGCGCTTGGCAGAGGCGCTATCGAGCGAAGCGGCTCCGTCAACGCCGCTGTCGGCCTGGATAAAAATGAGCAGTACCTTTTTTTTGGCTTCCATCGTCATCAGTAGCTTCCCCCGTTGCGTGCAAGCTCCTGAAGCTTTTTCAGCTCAAGGAGGGCGTCGAGCGGGGTCAGGCGGTCGAGGTCAAGCGCTTCAACGGCGCTCCGAAGCCGGTTGTCGGACTCTTCAAAGAGACTGATCTGCATACTTTTGATTTTGGGTGGCCGGTTGGGCGGAATTTCGATATCACGTTTCTCCATTCCCGCGAGAATCTCTTTGGCTCGGGTGATCACCTCGGCAGGCATTCCTGCCATTTTGGCCACTTCGATGCCGTAGCTGTTGTCGGTAGAGCCCCGGATAATTTTGCGCAGAAAGATGACGCTGTCGGCGGTTTCGACAACGGTGGCGTTGTAGTTGACCACGCCGGGCAGGCGGCTCTCCAGTTCGGCCAGTTCGTGGTAGTGGGTTGCAAAGAGGGTTTTGGCGCCGATTGCACGGCAGATATATTCGCTCATCGACCAGGCAATCGACATGCCGTCGAAGGTGCTGGTTCCTCGCCCGATCTCGTCGAGCAGCAGCAGGCTTTTTGCTGTGGCGTTGTTGAGGATGCTGGCCGCTTCGTTCATTTCAACAAGAAAGGTGCTTTCGCCGGAGGCGAGGTTGTCGGAGGCACCGACCCGTGTAAAGATCCGGTCAACCAGCCCGATTTCCGCCCGCTCTGCCGGTACGAAGCTCCCTGCCTGTGCGAGCAGCACAATGAGGCCGGTCTGGCGCAGAAAGGAGCTTTTTCCAGCCATGTTGGGACCGGTGATGATGAGCATCTTCTGTTTGTCGTCAAAGAGGCAGTCGTTCGGCACATAGGGCTCTTCGGCACTCATCATCCTTTCGAGCACCGGGTGGCGGCCACCAACAATATGCAGCCTTTCGTGCGTCATGATCTCCGGCTTGCAATAACCATATTCGGTAGCACAGAGGGCGAAGGAGCAGAGGGAGTCGATTTCGCCGATAAGTGCTGCATTTTCCTGTATTGCGTAGGCGTTTCCGGCAATGAGCAGGCAGAGCTCATGAAAGAGCTGCGCTTCGAGCTGAAAGCTTTTCTCTTCGGAGTTTAAAATCTTCTCTTCATACTCTTTCAGGGCGGGAATGGTGTAGCGCTCGGCGTTGACAAGGGTCTGCTTCTTTTCGTAATAGGGGGGAACCTTGTCGCTGTTGGCCCGGCTTATTTCGATGTAGTAGCCGAAGACCTTGTTGAAGCTCACCTTAAGTGAGGAGATGGTGGTGGCGGCCCGCTCCTCCTGCTGAATCTGCAAGAGGCGATCTTTGGCGGTCGAAGCAATGGCTCGCAGTTCATCGAGCTCGGCGTGGTAGCCGGTGCGGATGTAGCCGCCATCGCGCATGGATGCGCCTGATTCCGGGTCGATGGCGTTCTGGATGGATGCGGCAAGTTCCGGCAGCGGTTTCAGTGTAGCCGCGAGGGTGCTGAGGCGGGCCGATTGAGCCCCGTTCAGCAGCTCCTGCAGGATCGGAATGGCCGAAAGCGAAAGACCGAGCTGGCGAACCTCTCTTGGGATAGTGCGGAAGGTTGCAATACGCGCAAGGCAGCGTTCAAGATCGTTGATGGCCGACAATTGTTCGCAAAGCCCATCCCGCATTGCCGGCTTTTCAGAGAGCTCTCCGACGGCGTCAAGGCGCAATTGAATCTCTTCCACCCGCTTGAGGGGCCTCTGCAACCAGCGGCGCAGAAGCCTTGCGCCCATGGGATTACGGGTGCGGTCGATCACCTGGAGGAGGCTGCCGTTGAGTGTGCCGTCCTGCATGGAGGAGATAATTTCAAGATTTCTCTTGGTCTGCAGGTCGAGAGTCATGTACTCGGCGCTGTGCAGCTCCCCTATCCGGGTGATATAGTGTAATCGATTCTGGCGATTCTCCTCGATATACTGGAGAATAACGGCGGCGGCCACTTTGCCCGCACGGTTGCTTTCAATACCAAAGCCTTTGAGGGAGTGGGTTTTAAACTGCCGGGCAAGCACCTCCCGCGCCTGATCTTCGCTGAACATCCATGAATCAACTTCGGTGATAAGCGTTTCAGGAGGAAGCGACTTTTTCAGCAGTTCCGAGCGCTCTCTCTCGGCCGAGGAGATCAGCACTTCCGAAGGGTGGAGTGAAAGAATGAACTCCTTGAGTTCTTCGGGCTGAAGTGACGCAATCTTGAATTCAGCCGTTGTCACATCAATAAAGGCGACACCTGCAAGCTGCCGTCTCCCCTCTTTGAGAAAGGCGACGGCGCAGAGATAGTTGTTGTGCCGGTCATCGAGCACCTTGTCGCTGTAGGTGATGCCGGGAGTGATGATGTCGGTGATTTCCCGCCGGACAATCCCTTTCGCGTCCGCAGGATCTTCAACCTGGTCGCAGACCGCCACCTTGAACCCTTTTTTGACCAGTTTGGCAATGTACCCCTCGCTTGCATGATGAGGGAAGCCCGCCATGGGTATATCAACGGTGCGTTTGGTCAGCACAATGTTAAGAGCGGCCGAGACGGTGCACGCATCGTCAAAAAAGGTTTCGTAAAAATCTCCGACCCTGAAGAGCAGCAGAAAATCAGGATAGCGCTCCTTTACCTCCAGATATTGCCGCATCATGGGAGAGTGCTCTTTCTGCGTTGAAACCTCGGCTTTGCTCATTGTGTTAATAATCAATTATGAAACCTGTTAGAGAGCGGCAAGCGCCGACCGCTTCATGAAAAAGAAGCTACTGCAGCGCAACTTAATAAACAACCCCCCCAAATACCTCTCCACCCTCAATTATCAATTGAACACACTTCTTTCAGTAATTTGATTTTCAGGGAATTAATATTATATTTGAGACCTTTATCACTAAAATATTTGTGTAATGCAGGCGCTGATCAAGATTTCCGACAAACAATATCTGGTAAGACAGGGAGATACGCTCTTCGTCCCCAAGCAAAAAAACGCAATTGGCGAAACCATGGAAATCAAAACCATGGCCCACATTGACGGAGCAAATACCGTTCTGAATCCTGACGGCAGTATTCAGGCAAGAGTTCTTGATCATGTCAAGGATACAAAGGTTATCGTTTTCAAGAAGAAACGCAGAAAACGTTACCAGTCAAGGAACGGACACCGTCAGCAGATGACCCAGATTGAAGTTATTTCGCTTTAAGAGAATTCACAGGATTTTTAACGTTAATTTTTTGTTATGGCTCATAAAAAAGGTGGCGGATCGACAAAAAACGGTCGCGACAGTAATCCGAAATATCTCGGAGTAAAAGCTGCAGGCGGTTCTACCGTGGCCGCGGGTACCATTATCCTTCGTCAGAGAGGCACTGTTATCAAGCCGGGAATCAATGCCGGATTGGGACGTGATCATACCATTTTTGCTCTGATCGACGGCGTAGTGACCTTCCGCAACGGACGGAACAACAAAAAGCAGGTCAACATTATGCCTTGCTGATTTGGGGTCGCTGATAAAAGAAGTTTAAATCGAGGGAAGCCGTCTTGCTGAGTAAGGCGGCTTTTTTTATTTCACATCACTAACTATTTATTGCATTATGAAAATCACCGTTGTCGGAGCCGGAAATGTAGGTGCTACTGCCGCTCTTCGCATTGCTGAAAAACAACTCGCCAAAGAGGTTGTTCTTATTGATATTGTTGAAGGTGTCCCCCAGGGCAAAGCACTCGACATGTATGAGTCGGGTGCTGTAGGGTTGTTCGATACACAGGTTTCAGGATCAAACGACTATAAAGACTCAGCCGATTCGGATATTATTCTGATTACTGCGGGTCTGGCAAGAAAGCCTGGTATGACAAGAGAGGATCTCCTGAACAAAAATGCGGCAATAATCAAGGATGTCACAACCCAGGTGATGAAATATTCGGCAAACCCGATTATCATCATGGTCTCCAACCCGCTCGATGTCATGACCTTTGTTGCATGGTCAGCCAGTGGTCTGCCAAAAGAGAGGGTTATCGGCATGGCTGGCGTGCTCGACACTGCACGCTACAAGAGCTTTATTGCTGAGGCTCTTAATGTTTCCATGCAGGATGTCAGTGCATTGGTGCTTGGTGGCCACGGCGACTCAATGGTACCGATCGTCAATTACACCAATGTCTCGGGTATCCCATTGACCGAGCTTCTTCCGCAGGATAAAATTGACGCGCTTGTTGAGCGGACACGCAATGGCGGCATAGAAATTGTCAACTATCTGAAAACTGGCTCTGCGTTCTATGCTCCGGCAGCTTCAGCCGTAGAGATGATTGAGGCAATTGTCAAAGACAAAAAACGCGTGATTCCTTGCACAACCCTTGTTGAGGGTCAGTATGGTATTGAGAGTGTCTTTTGTGGTGTTCCGGTCAAACTTGGAAAAGAGGGCGTTGAGCAGATTTTTGAAATCAACCTCTCTGCCTCCGAGCTTGAAGCGCTTCAGGTATCCGCCGCTCTTGTTGATGAAAACTGCAAGAGCCTTGCAGCTCTCTTTGCATCATAACAACTGAATGATGAATCGAAAAAAGCGGATGGCCAGCCATCCGCTTTTTTTATGAGTGAAATAACAAGGGAAACTCTGGCTCTTCGTGCGTGATGCAGTGAATGGAGCCGAGACCCCAGACAAGATCAGTACAGTCAATGCCGACAACCCTCCTGCCGGGGAAAAACTCCTGCAAAATCTCGATGGCCTTTTGATCCTGCCGGCAGTTGTAGGTCGGAACAAGCACCACCGTATTGGCGATATAAAAATTTGCATAGCTTGCCGGGAGACGGAACCCTTCGAAAGAGAGAGGTGAGGGCATGGGAAGTTTTACCACGTTCAGCGGGTTGCCACTGAGGTCGGTATACGTTTTAAGTCTGCGGTAGTTCTCCTGCAACGCTTCATAATTGACGTCAGCCGGCTCTTCCTCAACAGCAATCACCACAGTCGTCTCATTGACAAAACGGGCCATATCATCAACATGGCCGTCGGTATCATCGCCGGCAATTCCTTCGCCAAGCCAGAGCACTTTTTCAATACCGAGGTATCGGGCGAGTTTTTGCTCAATCTGCTCACGACTCAGTGCCGGGTTACGGTTTGGATTGAGAAGACACGCTTCACTGGTCAGTACCAGCCCTTTTCCATTGACATCAATTGAGCCTCCTTCAAGAATCATTCCGGGCGACACCAGCGGCAACTGCTGCAGGGCGGCAATACGCTCCGGTACGGCATTGTCTTCATGGTAGGAGCTGTATTTTTCGCCCCAGGCATTGAACTGCCAGTTCATGATCACTTTTTCACTCTTCCCCCCGCTCTGTCGGAAAACATAGTTCGGCCCGTGATCACGACACCAGGCGTCATTGGTGATAATCCGGTGCAGAAAAATTCGATCCCTGCGCAGTTGCTCGTGCTCGGCGTTCCGGAAGAGGGCAAGCACGTTGCGCTCCATCGCTTCATCAAGCACGTTGATATGCACCTCTTCGGAAGAGCTCAGCCAGGAGGCGATTGTAACAAAAATAGCGGGAACCGGCTCAAACTTTCCGGGCCAGCTCTTAAGCCTGTGTGGCCAGGAGAGCCAGGTGGCCTTATGAAAAGCCCACTCGGGGGGCATGAAATAACTCGACTCAGTCATAAAAATGGATACGTTCAGGGTTTTGCTTTGCTGCTAACAGCAAGCTCTCTGATGCGCAGAATACGTTGCAGCACCGGCGGGTGGGAGTAGTTGAGAAAAACGTAGAAGGGGTGCGGTGTCAAATTCGAGAGATTGTTACGCGATAACTTCTTCAGAGCATCGGCCAGAGTGGCGCCCCCTTCAAAGGTCGATACCGCATAAGCATCGGCTTCGTACTCATGTTTGCGTGAGAGTACCTGCATGACAAGAGAGAGGAGCCACTGCACAGGCGTATAGAGCAGCGAGAAAAAGATCAGGCTGCCATAGACGGAGAGATCATGCATGAAAAACGCATCAAAAAGAGTTCGGTTTTTCATGAAGAGAGAGAGAAGAAAAAAGAGGACTCCAAGGTTGAGGAGACTCAAAACCATCGTGATGATGATGTGCTTTTTCTTGAAATGGCCTATTTCGTGGGCGAGCACCGCTACAAGCTCTGGAACCGGATGAGCCGAGATGAGGGTGTCGAACAGGGCTATTCGCTTGCGTTTTCCGAAACCGGTAAAAAAGGCATTGGCCTTTGCTGAGCGCTTTGATCCGTCAAGAACGTAAATGCCGGTGAGCGGGAAGGCTACCGTTGCAGCATAGTGCATAATCGCGCTCTTCAGCTCACCCTCTTCAAGCGGCACAAATTTGTTGAAGAGCGGCATAATCCAGGTCGGAGCAATATACTGGAGAGCAAGGGAGACCATCGTAATACCGCCCCATGCCCAGAGCCAGGCCATGGAACCTGTAACCTCAAAAAACCAGAGCACTGCGCCAAGCAGAGGGATTCCGAGCAGAAGAGAGAGTGCAAGGGTTTTGAAAAGATCTGCCGCAAAGAGCGCCGGGGTGGTTTTATTAAAGCCAAATTTCTCTTCAATGACAAAGGTTTTGTAGAGGCTGAAAGGAAGATCAAGCAGCGACTGGAGCAGCAGCAACACTCCGATATAGAGCACACCGCACACAATCGGATGAAAGCTGAACCCCCTCAAAAACTGGTCAAGCATGTTGAATCCCCCGGAAAACCAGAAAATGAGAAGCAGAGAGAGATCAACAGCCGCGCCGAACAGTGAAAAGCGGGTTGAGGTGCGCAGATAGTCGCATGACTTCCGGTAAGCCTCCTCATCAAAAAGTCCAGCAAACTCATCAGGCACTCCGGCACCCGTTGCTTTGAGATTCAGCAGTTCCGATACCAGCTTGACAAAAAACGTAATGAGCAGCGTCCAAAAAATAATGGCACCGAAGAGATTCATAAATAAAAAAGTCTATTTAAAAAAGAGAGTGATCAGAGAGGATTGCCCCTGACCAATTATTCGTCAAGATAACGTTTCTGCAGTTCAGCGTAGGTTTCAATACGGCGATCACGCAAAAAGGGCCAGTGCGAACGGTAAAAGGCAATACGACTCCGGTCACACTCGGCAACAAGGATAGCTTCATGTTGATGTGCGGCCTCCTTGATGATCTGGCCAAATGGATCGCAGACAAAACTGTTGCCCCAGAATTCCAGATCACCTTCAGTTCCCACCCTGTTAGCCGCAGCCACAAAAACCCCGTTGGCAATGGCGTGGCTCTTTTGTATGGTTATCCATGCCTCCTGCTGCGCCCGACGCACTTCGGCTGAACATTCACTGCTTGCCCATCCGATTGCTGTTGGATAGAACAAAATTTCCGCCCCTTTGAGCGCTGTCAGCCTTGCCGCTTCAGGGTACCACTGATCCCAGCAGATCAGGACGCCAATAGTAGCATAGCGGGTTTTAAAAACCTTGTAGCCCAGATCGCCCGGTGTAAAATAAAACTTTTCGTAAAAGCCGGGATCGTCAGGAATGTGCATTTTACGGTACTTGCCGAGATAGCTCCCGTCAGCATCAATAACGACGGTGGTGTTGTGATACAGTCCCCTTGCTCTGGTTTCAAAAAGTGAGGCAACAAGCACAACCTCAAGCTCACGTGCCAGCTCCTGCATCATCAGTGTCGATGGGCCGGGCACAGGTTCGGCATATTTAAACGATTCATAATCCTCCGTCTGGCAGAAATAACGGGTAATAAAAAGCTCCTGCAGGCATATAATCCTGGCGCCCTCGGCGGCAGCTTCCCGTATTTTACCGCAGGCTCTTGCAAGATTTTCAGTCGGGGAGCTTGTACAAGCGGTTTGAACGAGAGCTATCGAAACCATTTCAGAGTGCATGACGGGGGGGTGTGATTATTGAAACAGGGGAACAAGAAGACCGGAAGCAAAGAGAAGCCCGTGGATGGTCATCAGCTTTCCGGTACCGGCCAGAACCTGGTTCAGCTCCCTCCCCTCGCTTGTGTAGAGCTTCCTGATCATGGCGAATGCGAGAGGCAAAGAGAGAAGAGAAAGCATTGCCCAGGGCGAGTAATGGTTCTGCCACAGCAGAGCGGGCACAAGATAAGCCACAACAGTCAAGGTAACATAGAGCCTGCGAGCCCAGGTGGCACCGATACGGGCAGGGAGAGTCATTTTTCCAACCCTCCGGTCGGTGGCAATGTCGCGGATATTATTGACCAGAAGGATGTTGACCGAAAAAGCTCCCGGAGCTACAGCCGCAATCAGTACCGGCAGGTGAAGATGGTGAGCCTGCACGTAGTAGGTGCCGCCGACGGCTACCAGCCCGAAAAAGATAAAGACAAAAAGATCTCCAAGGCCGGAATAGGCTATCGGATAAGGACCGCCGGTATAGCCCCATGCAAAGAGCAGGGAGAGGAGACCAATAAGGAGAATCGGCCAGCCCGCAGTAGCGACGAGATAAAGACCAAGGAGAAATACGCTGCCAGCCAGTGAGGCAGATACCCTGATCATGCTCTTTTCACTGATGATGCCAGCGGCTACCGTTCTTGTGGGGCCAAGCCGTTCGGCGGTATCGGCTCCCTTGCGAAAGTCATAGATCTCATTGATGAAATTGGTCGCTACCTGGATGCCAAGTGCACAGATCAGGGCAACGAGGGCTGGAAGCAGGCGAAAGCGACCGTCAACCGCTGCAAGGGCAGAGCCAAGGAGTACCGGCACCGCACCGGCGGGCAAGGTTTTCGGACGAATTGCAAGCATCCACGCCTGCAACGGAGTGGGTAATGACTGCTCAGCCTTTATCTGGTGCATTCCTTTTTTCCTTTGCCCCTTTCAGGCTGCTGAACGTATGGCGGATTTTTTCCCCTGGTTTGATATAGGTTAAACTGTGACGAACCGCCATTGCGGCATCACTTAATCCGGTCTGGATAATCTTGAGCTTGCCCGGATAATAGGCAATATCACCGGCGGCGTAGAGTCCGTCAACCGATGTCTTCATGTGACTGTCAACAACAAGCGCATTGTCGGCCAGTTCGAGATCCCACCCGGCAAGAGGGCCGAGATTGGACTTGAACCCGATAAGAAGAAGCAGACGATCAGCTTCTACCCTGACCGTTTTGCCATTTTTTGAACGAAGATAGACGGCTGTCAGCCTCTCCCCTTCCATATCAACCGACTTAACCTCGGTATTCAAAAAAACATCAACGCGACCACTCTCATTGGCATCAACCACCTCCCGTGCGGTTTTGCCGTGGCCCTGAAACTCATGCATCCGGTGAACCAGCGTCACCTTGGCCGCTGCGTTCAAAAGGCCGACGGTCCAGTCGAGAGCGGAATCTCCTCCGCCGACAATAACAACTCGATGAGCAGCAAAATCACTGATATTTTTGACGGCATAAAAAACAGATTTGCCTTCAAGATGTTCAATATTCTTCAACTGCGGTAACTTGCGGGGTGAAAATGCACCCAACCCGGCAGCAATCAAAAGAGCTCTCGACAGAAAAACCCTGCCGGAACTGACTGTAACCTCAAATGATCCATCCTCAAGCTTGCGATACAGGGTAACGGTTTCGCCCAGAATAACCTCTGGATTATACCTCTCCGTCTGTATCCATAAACTGTCGACCAGTCCTGCGGCTGGCACTTCAGGAAAACCAGCGACGTCATAAATATGTTTTTCCGGATAGAGTGCGGCGAGTTGTCCGCCAAGTTGAGGCATACTTTCAATAATCCGGCAGCTTATGTTATTCATACCACACTGGAATGCGGCAAAAATTCCAGTAGGCCCACCGCCGACAATAGTGAGGTCACGAATCTCCTCCCCACCGTCAAAATAGAGCTTGTTCAGGGTCATTGGCTAAGGGGATACTGGATTACTGTATATTTTCCTGATTATGGGTTTTTTCCGGGTTCGAACTTTTCAGATAAATCATCCCTTCAGGATCAACCATGCCGTAAAGGATTGTTATAAGATGGCCCAGATCGTCCAACTCATGAATCTCAACATGTATGGATTCCCGCTTTGCGACTCGATTACCCTCGTTATCCCTGAAATAAAAGAGAGCCTTGACTCCGCCATGGGGAGTAACCCCCTCAAACTGGTAAGTACCGTCATCCAGCTTATCAAGTGCGCACCCCGAAGATGAGGAATCTATGGGGCAAGAGGCACACTGAGAGTAAAAACCCTCTTCTGATTCAGCAAATTCACAAACAGGAAACTTCATAATTTCACCATTATTTTTTTCAGCATAGCACGTCGTCCAATGTAACATATTTCCAACTTATCTGCACTCCTGCAAAAAATCCGGAGAACGCTTTCGACCGAGTGCACTTGCTTGACTCAGAATTAATGTTCCGTTATCAACAACGAAACGAGCAAAGGGAGTAAAAGAAAAAAATGAGACCAATCACAGCGTACATACACGGAAAGCAAACGTTTAGTTATCGTATGTTTCATACCAGTCATGGAAGGTTCGAGCGCTGAAGATATGGGTGCCAGTTTGGTGCCCGTGGATTTTGAGATAGCGGCCCGGCACAAATAATGTTCCGGAACTCACTTTTGCCTGGCTGACATCAACGTGCCAGAGTACCCCGTTAAAATCTCTCAGCACAAGACGGTGGCTGCTTTTGATGTATTCAAGAACCCGACCACCAAGATATCCTCTGGCTGGATCGCTCCATTGCCCTTCGGTGTAATCAACAAGCTCATGGTAACCACTGAAATGTTTCTCGAAATAATCGCTGGTGTATTCACCAATCATTGAGGCATTGAAGCCAATACTGAGCGCAATACTGGCAAAGAGAAACCCCACAAAAAAACGCTTTCCAGAGTACTTATAACCGTTTTTTGTTTGACGGACGCCGTAAAAGGCAACAAGCGTCACCAATGCAAGCAACGATAACCAGGCATAAGGTATGCTTAAAATAATGTTGCCGATTATCGGGTGTTCTGGAAATAAGAGCAAACTGTAATAGTGGTCAACCTGAAAATCATGATTGAACAAAATAGAATTGCTCGTTGCGAGTGAAATACCTCCAACCAGAAGCGCACCGATGGCCAGCAGCCAAAAACCGGACCATTTAAGAACAAAGCGCCATCGCGGAATCGGCACGATTGCCCTCTGTTCAATTTCTTCAAGGATGGATTCAGCTCTGTCTTTTGGCATACGTTCTATCGTTAACTCTTTTTAAGATAATTTTTTAATTTTTCAGCAGCCTCATGAAGCAACGTTTCAACGAGCTTCAGCGGCAATCGGAGAATATCGGCGATCTCTTCGTGGGTTTTTTCCTCGAAAAATTTCAGGAGTACAACGTCACGAAACCTCGACTCAAGATGATCAACTGCTGCCCGTACTTCATCAACTGTTGTACTGTACGCCTGGTCGGTCTCATCTTTCAGACCAAATGTGTCAACAATTGCTGAAAATACAGAAGAATCATAATCCTTTTCGAGGGCACCCGACTCACCTTTTTGATGTGGAAGGTATTCAGCTATTTCATCATGGGCAATTCTGTATATCCATGAAGAAAACGAAATTGAATCATCATATTCGTTGAGAAAAATATAGGTTTTGATAAAAACCTCCATAAGCAGTTTCTGAGCTGCTCCGAAATCTTCACGCATGACGCGGACAATATAGCGTAAAAGAGGGGCCTCATAACGGCGAACAATCAACGCGTAGGCTGCCTTGTTTTCAAGCGCCTGAATCACAAGCTCACGATCGGAGTACTGCTGCTGATCGCGATCAAGCCATATTCTGTGAAAACCCATAACTGCATATCTTTCAATCATTAAAAGCTCTATAACTCCGAAAATCGACCCGAGAAGATGGAACGAATCCCGTCAAATGTACAAAAATTAAAACATAAGATATCGCCACCGGCAACCATCACCAGAATTTTCTCAACTTCAACACATTGAACTGAACCGCTTTTTTATGCGTTTCGTTTATATTGTTAGAGGGATTTGCAGGGCTCCTTCGGGTTATGATGCTGTGATAGTGCGTTGTTCACCTTGGTAAAAAAAATTATTGCCGCTTCGCGCATTACCCTTTAGCCGAGAAGTCGTACTTTCTTGTTGATTTATAATTATGCTTTACCGGGTCCATAGCCATCGCGATAATTGAAAAATTCTCATAAAGAATAACAGTGTATATGAACGACTCTGAAATTGCCCTCCTTTTCGTTGATGATGAGCAAGATACGCTCGATTCTTTAAGCCGTTTTCTACGCAAGGAGTCTTACATAAAGTACTTCTTCACAAGCGGCAAACAGGCGCTCGAACTGCTTGAAACATGTAATGTCGCAATTCTGTTAACCGACCTGCGCATGCCTGAAATGTCCGGAATGGAGCTGATCGGTCAGGTAAAAAACAGCCATCCTGATATTGTACGTATTATTCTCAGCGGGATTCATGATATAGACCAGATTATCGAGTCCATCAATACCGGAGAAGTTTTCCGCTTCATTCCCAAGCCTATCGAACCTCATGGATTCAAAAAAATCATAACGGATGCCATCGACTATTACCAACTGAAAAATGAGCGGGAAATACTGTTCAACCAGCTTGCCAAAAAAAATCACGACTTGCAAAAGGCAAATGAAGCGCTCATCATCATTTCTGAAGAATTACGTCAAAGCGAAACGCAGTTTCGCTCAATGAACGATGCCGCGCTTGACCCTATTTTTCTGCTCAATGATCAGGGATTCATCGTTTATGTAAATATCGCTGCTGAAACCCTTTTCGGCATAACCGAAGAGGCGTTCCGCTCAAAAAATTTTCTTGATATTATTTTGCCGCAGGCTGAGGCTTGCTCTCTTTATGATGGTTGCGAATACCCAACCAACAGCCTTGCCTCACTGAGAGAAGGGCATGTGAGACGAATCGATGGTATAAAAAAAGATGGCAACTCCATACCTCTTGAGGTAACAACAGGGGCACTCACCTTTGACGGAATACACCACACCGTTATTATTGCGCGTGATATTTCGACACGGATTGAAGAAGAAGAGAGTCGTGAGCGTTACGAAAATATGCAGCAGGAACTTGAGACGCAAATAGAACAGAAACTCTTGCAAAGTGCCATACCAAAATCCCTTGATGGCGCGGCGATGAGCCGGTTTACGATCTCTTCGGGACATCTTAACGGTGACTTTACAGAGTTTATTCTCTACGATAACAAGCACGCCGATCTTTTCATTGGCGATGTCATGGGACACGGCATTCTGTCGGCTCTGGTCGGCGCCGGTTTAAAGTCACTTTTTCTGAAAACTGTTGCACAAAAAAAACATCAGACGAATGAACTGCCTGAACTGCAAGGCATTGCCGCCCAGTTGCATGAGCAATGCATTCTTGAACTTCTTGATATTGGCATTTATGCAACACTGTTATATATACGCCTTGATCTGGAAAAAAGAGAGTTTTCCCTGATTGACTGCGGCCACACTCCTACCATTCATTTTCATGCTGACAAGGGTATCTGTACGCTGCTTAAGGGAGAAAATCTGCCCGTAGGCATGATTGAAAAGCAGGAATACCTCATGACTTGCTTCCCGCTCAAAGAGAACGATATCATTGTGATGTACTCCGATGGCATTACCGAAAGCCTCTTGCCTGACAATACCATGTTCGGAACAGAAAGGCTTAGCAGTTTAATTATGAAGCATCATAAACTCCAGCCTGACGCATTGATCAAAAAAATCAGCGACTATGTTTTTGAATCTACCGGACGGCAGACCTTCGATGATGATGCAACCTGCATTGTTATCCGTATCGGATACCCGGAAACTATTGTCGGGGAACTTCCTCTCAACCATGAAGAAATCAACGAAGAGCGTGTAGTACAATGAACTCAAGGCAAAGATGTAATGTGAAAGGAAAAATGTCCACTCAATAGCAATAGCCATTAAACCTCATGGAACTCGATCCTACAGTACGACGGGAGCTGATACGTCAAATCAGTGATTCACTCAATCCGCGGGTTCGTTACCGGCGAGCCATAAAAGTTACTGCGTGGGAATCAACCATCAGATTCTCTTATCTGCTGAAAAGAGTAGTCGACATCACGGTTTCAGTATCCGCGCTGATTGTTTTGCTCCCGCTTCTGCTTGTTACGGTCTGTGCCATCTGGATTGAAGACCCAGGATCGGTCTTTTACGCACAGGTACGTGTCGGACGGAACGGCCGGCATTTCAGGTTTTATAAATTCCGCTCAATGGTTGTCAATGCCGACAAATTCAAGCAAGAGCTGGCCGATCGTAATGAATCTGCTGCCGGAGTAATCTTTAAAATGAAAAAAGATCCAAGAATTACGAAGGTTGGAAAAATCATCCGTAAATTCAGTGTTGATGAACTGCCACAATTGCTCAACGTTCTGATTGGCGATATGAGTCTTGTCGGGCCGAGGCCGCCGCTACCAAGTGAGGTAGCAAAGTATACCCTCGAGCAGCGCAAGCGACTCCACGTCATTCCTGGCATCACCTGTCTGTGGCAGGTCAGCGGAAGAAGTGATATACCATTCACTGAACAGGTCAAGCTCGACTTGCAGTATATACAAAGCGCAAGTTTTTTTAATGATATCCGACTGCTTCTAAAAACTATCCCTGCCGTCCTGACCGGCAAAGGAGCTTATTAATCGTGGAGAACGCAATGATTTTTCATCTCGACACCACAACACCCCAGCCACTCGGTGTTGTACTCTTAAAAAAACGAATTGACTCAAATAACAGCAGCGAGTTGCAAAAAGCGTTCACTCAATGGTTACAGCAGACAAACAATTTCGTTTTTGACTGCGCAGAGCTTGACTTTATCGACAGTTCGGGACTCGGCGCAATTGTCTCCTGTCTGCGCAAAGCGCTTGAGCAGCATGGAGATCTGAAACTTGCTGCCCTCGGCCCGAAAGTGGCCATGATTTTTGAGCTCACAAAAGCAAAAAAACTTTTTTCTGTTTTTTCAGACCGCTCTGAGGCGATACAATCATTTTCTACGGTTAGTCCGAAATAAAAACGAGCTTCATGAAAACACTTCTTGTCATCAGAGAACAGGAGTCTGCATGGCTTCTTGATCAATTTCCTGGCATTCATCCGTTGCTTGTTCCAATATGCAACAAGCCTTTTATTGAATTCCTTGTGGACTTTGCGATCCTTGCAGGCAGCGAAGCGTTGCGGATAGTGAGCGACGGAGGACTGAGAGATGTGGAGCTTTACTGCGCTAACGGCAGTCGCTGGGGTGTTGAAATAAGCTATGGAAACATTAATCCTGCCGACGACACGTATACCGTCATTGAAAAAAACCGGCGGTTCTGTCTGAAAGAACGTATCATGATCATCAGCGGCTTCCTCTTTATCCGCTACGACAAAAAAAGTGACTACACATCACTTTTTGCCTCACTCCAATCCGGAGAGCTTCTTCGTTGCCCTCATGGCAGCATCAGTCTGACTGGAGATGCTGCTTCCGTTATCTCGCCAGCGGGGACGTTGCCGTTTTCACTTGTCGCGCTTGACTCTATCGGCAAATACTATGAGCTCTCCATGGAAATCCTCCGTAGCGGGCTGAACAAGTATGTACTTCCCGGATACAGCAGTGAAGCAGACTGCTATATTGGACGAAATGTCATCATTCCAAAAAGCGCCGAAATACAAAAACCAGTCATTATTGGCAATAATGTGCAACTCCTGGCAAACACGGTTATCCATGCCAACAGTGTCATCGGCAGCAACGTCATTATCGACAGGGATAGCGTCATTTCGGGCAGTATTGTTATGGATAACACCTATATCGGTGAGCACCTGGAAGTCGAAAACAAGATCGCAGCAGGCAACCTCCTTATTGATCCTGAAAGCGGAAGTTCCATCATCATGGAAGATCCTCACCTGTTGACCGCCATGACACCGTCAAGAGTCGCAGGCACCCTGCTTCGACGTGTGGTACACACTTTTGCCGCCACAATTCTGATTCTTATACAGCTTTTGCCCTGGCTTCTGCTCCGTCCGATAGTTGGTATGCAGGGTAAATGGAAACGAAAAAGAGAACCCTACTACACTGCTCTGGCAGGAAAAAATGTTACGCTGACGAGTACATACATCGAAAGCAACGGTTCGCTCAGCACACTTGCGAAAACACTCGCTCTTGACCGTTTCAGCCTGCTCTTCAAAGTGCTCAGCGGGGAGCTTGCCCTTATTGGCAATAAACCTGTTCGCGTCAACGCTTCCATTCGGCTGCTTCCAAACCGTGTTGCGGGCTACCGACCAGCCGTTTTCAGCTACGCTGAGGCTGAAGATTGGCCTGAATTTTGTATTGATACAGAAATTGTAGAACATTATTATGCTGTTCACAGCAATCCTATGAAGGATATTTCCATGACTCAAAAAGCCATTTTCCATAGAACTTATCAAAATCATTGCACATGAACATCAGCGAAAAGACCGTCAATCACTATACCATACTTTCTCTTCAGGGTATACTCAATGCGTCATCCGCACCGACACTTAGAAACTACATTGCGGGGTTACCTGAGGCCCAATCCCTTGTAATTGACCTCGAAAAAATTGAGTTTCTCGACAGCAGCGGCCTCGGAGCACTGGTAGGAATCGCCCGAAAAAAAAAGAGCAGCAGTGCTGTCATGAAACTGGCAAGAATGAATGACCGGGTCAAAAAAGTATTCGAAATCACACAAGCTTATACACTGTTTGATATTTATGATGATGTATCGGCCGCGGCTGAAGCTTGAAAAAAGGGACAAACTCAAACGTAAATCGTCTTACTTATGAACCCGATAATCACTCTGACATTGCAGGCAAACCTTCGTTATTTACGTATTGCCTCAATTATGGCCTGTAATGTTGCTGAAATTTTTGCTGACTTAGCCTGCAATGCAACCGATATTGCAGAGTTCTGTCATGCCTATGAGCTCTCTGTAAGTGAAGCCTTTACAAACTCGGTTCGCTATGCCGAACCCTCTCAACCCGAAAAACAGGTAACGATACACTTCAGTTCCAACAACAGCACTCTTGCAGTAAGTATCATTGACACCAATCCACAATTCAATCCTGTGACCCAAGCTCCCGACATCAGTTGCTATCCCGAGGGCGGATATGGACTTTTTTTGATCCACCGGCTTATGGACACCGTATCATACACAAGAAAGGATAACACCAACATACTGACAATGACAAAACAGGCAACGATGGTACATGAGGCATAAACCAATAACCCCTGACGATGCTATAGAAATTTTAGCACGCATTGATCAGAACTTGCAAAATAGGTTGAGGCGCTCCGACTTGGAGATCATAGCATAATGGTAATGGTAAAACGCTCGACGTTCATGCAGATGAAGACTCAAGTGCTCAACGCAAAATGAGAGCAAGCGTTTCGGACATGGTATCCCGGTTTTCGACAAAGGGACAACGAGAAACGCTTACCGTGTGCCTGGCCATCTCCGGTTTTGCATGCTCCCTTTACAAACCGAGAGGCCTTCGATTACGATCTGAACCGCATGGTCATTTGTATTGATGAAAAGGCATAACGAAATAACAGGTAAGGTCTATGTCTTCGACAATACTCGTAATCAATCATAAAAAAAAGAGAGCTCTCCAGAGCTTGATATACAGAGAGCGGCCGCATCTAAAGGTCATAAACTGTTACAACATTACCGACGCAGAGTATCATATCCTCGCTGACGATATTGACGTGATCCTTATGGCCCTGCATGAGAGGACACAAGAAGAACTCCTCTTTATCCAGCATACTCTTGAAAAACACCCGACAAAAAAAGTGATTCTTGTCAGTAATCAAGATGAGCTGGGTCACACCTTGAGAGCATTAACTGAACTCCCGTCAGATCTGCTCTTATCGATTTTTGCGTCACATACCCCCTCTGCCGATACAACCCGATCCGTCTCTAAATTTCAGGAAAACAAACGATCTGTTGCACTGCACTCCCCTTCCGGTCTCTTTGATTTTAATGGACTTATCGGGGAGTCACCCGAAATGCAAAAACTCAAAAAACTACTGGTTAAAATAGCACCTACCGGAACAACAATACTTATTCAGGGCGAAAGCGGCACGGGTAAAGAAGTTATTGCCCGTGCCATACACGCTCAAAGCGCAAGAAGCAACGAAGCCTTTATCCCTGTCGATTGTGCAGCCATCAACGACAGCATTATTGAGAGCGAGCTTTTCGGTCACTCAAAAGGTGCCTTTACCGGTGCAGACCGAAACACGCTTGGCATGATCCGCTCTGCTGATAAAGGCACTCTTTTTCTTGACGAAATCGCTGAACTGCCTCTTTCAATGCAGGCAAAATTGCTCCGGACCCTTCAAGAGCGCGCGGTAAAACCAGTTGGCGAAACAAAAATTTATCCCGTTAACATCCGAATTATAGCCGCCACAAACTGCAACCTGATAGAAGCCGTCAAAAAAGGAACGTTTCGCCAGGATCTCTACTACCGTCTGAATGCTATCACCATTTTTGCCCCGCCACTGCGTGAGCAACGGGTTGATATTCCTCTCCTTTGCAATTATTTTATTGAGAAGCTCGTCAAAGAAGGCTATCCTGCAAAAATATTTTCTGAACGTGCCATGAACGCCCTCCTCGCTTTCAACTGGCCGGGCAATATCCGTGAACTCGAAAACGTCGTCCGTGGAGCCATAACCATCTCCCATGGCGATATTATGGAGCGCGACAGCCTCTCTTTCGATCACAATGAGCCAACAGATGACGAACGCTTTGACAACCAACAGCCCGCAACTATTGCCTCTCACGAAAAAGATGCAATCCGTAAAGCCCTCAATCAGACAACCGGCAACAGACGGGCCGCAGCCAAACTTCTGGGTATCAGCGAAGCAACACTCTACCGTCGCCTGAAAATCTACAACCTGGAATAGTCTTCTTTCTCAATGCTCACCGTCTCCTCTCTCTCGCCATGAGAGAGAAGAAAAAAAAGATCTCGCATTGTGACAGTCAAACGATGCGCCCCAGCCTCACTGTTGACACGTAAAATATTTTTTTATAGAGCGTTCTTTACTCTGTATCAAACTGGCTCTATAATTGTAATTAGATGAGTGTAGAACAAAGATAACGACAGCGATAAACCGGGAAGAAATGATTGAGAAGGGGCTTTTAAAAACAAAGGCACATATTCCCGGGATGATTAAAGCACTTATTTTAGGGAAAAAAGAAGAAGTAGCTCCGCTTTGCTCGTTACTTCAAAACTTAGATTACTATATTACTCTGGCAGAGAGTACTGAAAAACTTGAATTGATCAGCAAGCAAAGGCACCGTTTCAATCTTGTTGTGATGACCGACAGCTTTGCTGAGGCTCCTGATGCAAAACTGGTCGGCTGCATTAAACCGCATCTCAACCAAGGCAAAATAATCTGCCTCTCAGAAAATGAAGATGATGAACAGGAACGTTCTCTTCGATCTTTGGGACTGATTTTTTTCGGAAGCTATCAACGCTTTTTAGTGTGTGCCGAAAAAATAATCAACCATCTGTTCAAGGAGCCGCAAGGGAAAAGCATAAAATCCATTGAACCGAAACAAATGCAAACAGAACTCTTAGGCATTTCATTTGAACGGGCAACACTCTCCTCAGCAGTTACTCAAATTCTTGACGCCGCAAAGGAAAAGAGAAAGGGCCTTGTTGTCACTCCAAATGTAGACCATATCGTCATGCTGCAAGATGATCACGATATGAAGCGCATTTATGACCATGCACTTTTTCGATACGCTGATGGAATGCCCATTGTCTGGCTGAGCAAAATAGTAAAAGGCGAAAGTCTTCCTGAGCGTGTAACCGGTGCCGATCTCTTGATCGCCATCTGTGAAAAAGCGTCAAAAACTGACTTGAAGATCTATTTTCTCGGTGGCAATCCTGGTATTGCCGAACAGGCTGCAACAAGACTCATAAGCAAATTTCCTAGCTTAAAAATATCAGGTATCTACTCTCCCCCTTTTGGATTTGAGCATTCAGAAGAAGAGACCAATTGGATTATTAACGATATAAACGCCCGAAATGTCGACATCCTTTTTATTGGTGTCGGGGCTCCCAAACAGGAAAAATGGGCAGCAAAACATAGTGATCGGCTACAGGTAGGGCCTATACTCTGTGTTGGTGCTGCGTTTGATTTTGCGGCTGGTGTTATTAATAGAGCCCCTTTGTGGGTGCAGAAATCTGGCTGTGAATGGATATGGCGTCTGGCAAGCGAACCGACACGAATGTGGAGACGTTATCTGGTCAGAGACAGCCGTTTTATACCATTGGCATGGAAAGAAATCTCAAAATCGATCGCTAACGATCGCTTGTTAAAGATTCGAGAACGATAAGTAATCGGCACTCTAATCGGTAAATTTATATGGAACTTGACCAAATAGTCCAAAAAAAGCTGATATCCAAATATCAGCTTTCGCTGCTATACAACGGTCGCTTCATGTGAGGCGACCGTCATATTTTCCACCGACAAAACAATCGGCATTGCCTCACTTCTGGTTACGTGACATGAATTATTTCAGCAACAGCAAACCCATATATGGTAAGAAAATTAAACCCACAAGTGATTTATTGCGGAGGTCCTGGTGATGTTGCAGGAACAATGCTCAGTTGGCTATCTGGTAAATATGACGCATCAGAGGTTTCTTGTACGTATTCGAGCCAGTTTTTCGACCAAATCAGCGATCGCGGTCTTTCAGCATTAGTGATTTCAACTCATGCGCGCAAAGAATTATTGCAGAAAGGTTCATTCACCGTTGAGCATCGGCCAAATAAAGCCGCCGATAAGTCAGGTTTTTCTTATAAAATGGCTGATATATCGCATTGGCTTGGTGTTATTGGTACGATACTGCATCACCGTCCGCGTGTGGCTCTCATTACCGATTGTGAGCATTGGTGGTTATTGACGATTCCCTCTTTGTTTGGTATTAAAGTAATTACTGATTTGCATTGTACTTTTTGGCCGCGTAATTATCGAACGACGGCCCTGTATGAACGTATTTTGCAAGGCTTGAATGGCCTGTTTTGGAAAAAAATTCCAATTGCCACCATTTGCATTTCGCCTGAGTGCGAACGGCAGGTGCTTGAGATAGCCTGTGGTCAGGTCAGTGGCTCTCTACTGCAGGCTCGCAGCTCTTATCAACGGGCCCATTTTGCAAAGATTACCCTTCCCGTCTGGAACGCCGATTCATTCAGGTTAATGTTCGCAGGACGCGTAGAACGTAACAAGGGAGTATTTGATTTGCTTGATGTGATGGCTGGCTTGCATGCCGATGGCCAGAGCAAAATAGCTCTTGAGATTTGTGGCGACGGAACAGCACTGAGTGAACTCAAGGCTGAGTGTACGCGGCGTGGACTGGATGGCTGTATTCGGATACTTGGCCGGTTAAACAGTTTAGAGATGCGTGCGGCCTATGAGCGTTGCCATACGGTTGTTGTTCCCACGACGGCTAATTTTCCTGAGGGAATGAATAAAGTGATAGTTGAAGGTGTTTTGTCAGGGCGCCCGGTAGTTGCAACAGCCGTATGTCCTGCAGTTGATCTCTTGCCACGTTCGGTAATCGCAGTCGAATGTGGCGACCAGCAAGCGATGGTTGCCGCTATAAAGCGTCTTGCCTGCGATAAGAATTATTATGAATCAATTCACGCAAACTGTGCTGCTGAGAGTGAGCAGTTCTATGATCGCCAGCAAAGTTGGGGTGCCGCTCTTGGGCGTGCACTTGATTTGGTTTTCAAGTAATGGACAATATCAAGAAAGCTTTTAATGGGCGTTTCTTTTGCGCTCATAAACCGTATCGAGATACAGGTTTTGCTGGATCACTACAGCCCTTTGCACTCAACAAAATATTAGAGGAGAACAGCGTTTGAGCTTGATGACGTGCCTGCCAATCAATCCCCTTTGCCAAAACCGCTTGTAGCTTTCCACGGTTTTCGGCAGATAATTGCAAGTGACTTGGCTTTATGATTTACAGGGGCAAGTGTATCTGTTTACTGCCAGACCTTTTCATTAACGAATAAATCCCTGTGGAGCGCTTATAAAGTGTAGCAGGGACTCATATATTGGCTGTAAGTTGGAAAATTGTGAGTAAGATTCAGCACAAAACAGTACTACAATAATATTAAATATATTTGATTTCGTGTCATATTTTACGATTAACTTTTGTATTTGGTTTTGTACATAAAGCGGTCAATGACATACAGCATTTTGCCAGATTTTAATTCTTCTATGTAATTAACCGAGCTATTTGG
>CAIJWE010000110.1 GCA_903824295.1 uncultured Chlorobiaceae bacterium | reverse complement strand
GCAATCATCATCATCCCGATCTACCAGCACCAGAAGTGACCAACTCTTTGGCAACCAGGTGCTATAGCCTTTTAACCGTTCAGGCAAGTGTTTCAGCAGCTCATTTTTGCATGAAAAAGTGATAATCTGGTAGTCAAGAGCTCCAAGCATTTTGGGAAGAAGAATCTCCAGCGCCACTTCCATGGAATATTCTTCCACAAAAACGATCAATTTTTCAAGCATCATTTTTTCCCCTTTTTCCCTGTTTTTGGGGCGCCAGAGTTGATCAACGGATCTCCAAAACCAAAATGTCCTTCCATCCATAAGTACCCAAGCGATGCTCCCGCTGCAATCATTTGAGGAATACCCTGGATATCTGATGCTTTAACCACTTGCGTAAATCCCTCTTCATCCCGATAGAGCACCCTTACCTCCTCTGCACGCATTGCATTGAGCAGAAACGGTGAGTGCGTCGTAATTAATAACTGTGAATTTTCGGCTGCTGCACGGCACTCTTCTGCTAATTCCGGCAACAATCGAGGATGGAGAAAGTTTTCCGGCTCTTCAATGCCAATAAAGTGCGGTGGCTCCGGATCATAAAGCACGGTCAGATATGCCAGCATTTTCATGGTACCATCTGACGCAAATTTGGAAAGCACAGGCTGTTCAAACGGCGCATCCTTGATCTGTAAAAGCAACCGACCATCAGGCATTGGAGCCGCATCAACTCTTTCCAGACGAGGAATTCTTTTACGAAGCACCGCAAATATTTCTTCTAATCTTTCAGGATGTTGCTCCTTCAAATACTGGATAACATTAGGCAAATTATCGCCATTTTTGCTCAGTCGTTCCTGTGGGCCAGCCTCTGGTTGATGACGAGTTTGATCTATCGCCAAATAAGAAACATACCAGCCTGTAATAAACTCACGCAATGCGGCTACCCGTGGATGATCGGATAGTTGCCCTAACGTATTGACGGCAATCAGGTCTGGAGATCTTAAATTGCTTTCTGAACGCTTGTCGGTTTCATCAGGCTCCTCTCCACTGACAGCTTTGCCAAGACCATTACTAAATTCCAGAAAGCGAAACGGCTTACCTGTTTTTCCATGGCGCCATTGCAACCATTCCGCCACAACCTCTGGGCCTTTCAGCCCTTCGTCTATAGCCAGGTGATAGGTTATAACTGGTGTGCCTGATTGTTCGCGATATTTTAATTCAAATACAATTGGTCCGTCAGCGCCTCTGCTTTTTAGCTCTTTACTCCGTCCACGACGATCCCACGCATGACGCAGACCATATTGAAAACATTCGGAAAGGAAGTTAAACACATCAAATATGGTGGATTTACCACTCCCGTTGGGACCAAGTAAAACGGTCATTGGCGTTAATTTATCGAGCGTTATATTTTTTAACGCCCGATAATTCCGCACCTTCAGAGATTCAATACGAGGAATTCCCTTACTCATTTTCTGTACAATAGCTGTTGTCATATCTCTAATTCTCGAAACTTGAGAAGTAATTCCATCTATCTTTTACCATCCAAAAGTTACCAGCAATTTACTGAAAAGTATACTCACACCATTTTCCCGCCATCGGCAACATGGTCTGCGCTGTTGTGCTCATGGTCAACTCTCCAAAATTTGCGCCACGTTTCCGGCAATCGTTGCCTCCAATTCGCGAGCCTGTGCATTCAGGAGTTCCAGCTCCTCGTTCAGTGTTTCGAGCTGCGCCTTGAAGTCTTCGTCACTCACGGCTTCACCGGCGGCCACGCCCACATAGCGTCCGGGATTGAGCGACCAGCCTTGTGCCTCAATCTCCTTGAGCGTGGCGGCTTTGCAGAGGCCGGGAATATCGCGATAGGCTGCAGAACTGGCATTATCATCACCGCCCTCGTAGGAGGCAGGAGACTCTGCAGCAAATGAGAGTGCCGTAGCGAAAACCTCTTCAATCTTGGCACGGGCTTCTTCTCCGCCCAGAGTAAAATCAAGAACTTCGCAGCGATAAAGACGGACGAGGTTGGCGATGAAGCTGATCTGCCCAGGTATCCATTCGCGATGCGCTCGATCAACCTGACGGTAGATGTGGCGGGCATCAATGAAGAGAACGGTGTCGGCTCGGGGCGTTTTGCCTTTGGCCTTGTCGAAGAACCAGAGCGTGCAGGGAAGCGTGACAGTGTAGAACATGTTGGGGCCGACGGCAACCATCACGTCAACAGCGCGGCTTTCGATGAGCTGGCGGCGAAGATCCTGCTCGGAGGAGCGGGCGTCGGAGGCGGAGTTGGCCATGACGAAGCCAGCTCTCCCCTTTTGATTGAGGGCGGAGTAGAAGAGCTGAATCCAGAGATAATTGGCATTGTCGGTGCGCGGCAGGCCGAAGGGAAAGCGGCGGCCTGAACCGACAGACTCTTTCAATCGCTCTTTGTCTACGGCGTTGACGTTGAAGGGCGGATTAGCGAGGACGAAGTCGAACCGTCCGGTGGCATTGTGCGGGTCGTCATAGTAGCTGTTGATGTTGCCGCCATGTTTGATTTCGCCTTCGAGGCCATGAACGGCAAGGTTCAAACGGCAGAGGCGTCCGGTTTCGTCAGTTTTTTCAACACCGTGAATGGAGAGTTCTGCCGCAGGGTTCTTTTTATGCTCGGAGACAAAGCGGGCCGAAGAGACAAACATGCCGCCCGAACCGCACGCGGGGTCGAGGATGCGCCCGTGGTATGGCTCAATGACTTCGGTAAGGAGGCGGACGATGCTGCCGGGGGTGTAAAACTCACCGCCACCCTGCCCCTCGCTCATGGCAAACTCGCCGAGGAAGTATTCGTAGATGCGACCGAAGGCGTCGTAGTCCATTGTAGCGGGAATTTCGGAGACCTTTTTCAGCAGCTCCTTGAGGAGGGTGCTGGTGAAGAGGTAGTAGCTCTTGGGCAGAACACCGGCAAGCTGCGGGTTATGCTTCTCAATCTCGCGCATGGCGTCATTGAGCTTCGCACCAATGTTCACCGCTTCGGGCAGGTTGAGCAGGTAATCGAACCGCGCTTCGGCGGGCAGATAGAGAATGCCTTCAGCATGATAGGCGGCTGGTTCATCCAGACGGCTGCCACGGCGGGAGCTGCTCTCCCCCGTTTCGAGCTTGGCGCGCTGAGTGGCAAAGCGGACTTCGGCAAAGAGCAAAAAAATGAGACCGAGAACGGGGGCGGAGTATTCCTGCGCCTTGAGGCCGGAGTTAGCGCGGAACTGGTCGGCGGCATCCCAGAGGCGTTTTTCGAGCGCGGCGTTGGCGGTGTTTTTTTCGGAGGGGGCAATCCAGTGCATGGGTTCTCGAATCAGGTTGCTCTGTTGGGCTGACGTTGACGAGAGGAATTTGCCTCTTTGTGGAAAAAGCGGTCAACAGGGGTTCTTCTTTCCTGTTGCAGTATAACAAAATAAGTTCAGCTTAGCCAATAAACACGCGTCTGAAAACAGCAAAATCACGTCACAACGGAACGACTCTCTCATGCAACCTGCCCACCGGACACAATCAGAGAATAATGAGAATTGAGCCGCCGACAATGAGGAGCGCTCCAAGAAGAACTTTCAGCGACACAACTTCATGCAGGAGCACAACAGAGAGGAAAATAGTAAGCGTGACGCTCAGCTTGTCGACCGGAGCGACTTGTGAAACATTGCCCAATTGCAGTGCCTTGAAGTAGAAAATCCATGACAGGCCGGTGGAATGTGATCGGTAAAATAAATGAACCGGACAATGCCATCTCTAAATGGCCAGTCCCTTGAACTGGCTGGTGTAAAGATTGCAATAGCCCCCCTCATGGCAAGGAGCTCATGATGCGATCCTTGTTCGACAATGGTACCCTTTTCTTTGGTAGCCTCGATGAGCTTCTCCACCTCGGCAACAACAAGGAGTTTACGGCCGATCACTTCTTATTCCCGTTCTGCCCGAATAACGGACTTGTAGCAATTTGTTCGTCATGTATGGCAATAACTACCCCATCCAGAAGCCAGCGCCAAGTCATTTGGCAAGCTCATGGAGTGCGTTCCGGTATTCTGTCATGCCGCAACGGGCCGCCTCGATTTGCTCTGCAAATTCTGGATCGTAGGGGGTTACGAAGTACCCTGTTGGGGTTTCCGTTAAATACACGATGTCCACTTGCTTTACCTTAAGGCGATCAGCCGCTGCCTTAGGCAGGATAACGCCTGTTGAATTACCAATCTTTGTTACCGTAGCACGCATAACACCTCCATTTTTTGTTATACCACACGTTATAACAAAAAAATATCCATAGTCAAGTGAGTTTTTCAGCCATTTAACAGTTTTGACATTTTTGCCCCCTGATAAAACCAAGCTGTTCCAGTCATCGGCCGGTCTGATTATGGATAAAATAATTCTTTTTGTCTACCTTGAACGCCACATTTTGCACTCAAGATAATTCCCGCACCCTGAACGATGCACCAAGTGATTGTGCAAGTTCGCGGCAGGCATCCAAATCGATTCCTGGAACATTCACAACACTCGCAATCACATCGGGTATCTGTTTTGTTGCCAAACGGATAAAATCGCAAACCGCAAGGAATCCATCTGCGCCGAAAGGGGTATTGCATAAACGCATGTACGTATCGGCATCAGGCGCATTCAGGCTTACGGAAATGCAATCCACCAACCCGGCCAATTCCGGAATAATATTGCGGCCATGAACGAGGTTTGCCTGGCCATCGGTATTGATACGAATGGGGCCGTTATAGTGCCGCATGAGTTCCTGTGCAATGCGCACAACCAGGTCGAGCCTGATCAGCGACTCCCCAAACCCGCAAAAAACGATCTCATCAAATTCCGTCGCATCGCCAATAGCAGCCATAACCTCTTCGAAAGAGGGCTCCACTTCCAGAAGCAAATTATTGCCATACAGTTTGTACTCACCAAACTTTGGGCAAAAGACGCATACATTGGAACATCGATTGGTAATATTCAGATAAAGAGCGTTACGGATTTGATATGCGATGACGGGCTCAGCCGCATGTTCTCCGGTCAATTTTTTTTTGTGCCAACATCGAGTCACTTTCATGATGATCAAAAAATTAAGAGTACCGTTAACAGGGTATTCTTTATCCCGTATTTGGAGGAGAACTTTTTTTTGTGAATTGGACGCCCCCCTTGCAGGCATAACCGCGCGGGGGAATGTGGGTGCGTCTCAGGCTTTCTTGACAAATTCCGACTTCAATTGCATCGCTCCAAAACCCTCGATCTTGCAGTCGATATCATGATCGCCGTCGATAAGGCGGATGTTGCGCACCTTTGTGCCGCCCTTGAGCGCCGATGACGAACCCTTGACCTTGAGATCCTTGATCACTGTTACCGAATCACCATCCTGCAAAAGAGTGCCATTCGCATCCTTCCAGACACGGACTTTGCCTGATACGGGAACCGGGGAGCTACTCCATTCATGAGCACATTCCGGGCAAGTCAAGAGGGCTCCAACCTCATAAGTGTATTCCGAGTTACATTTTGGACAGTTTGGTAAATCACTCATGGTATTCTTTTGTTAAAATTTTCAGGCAAAAACTTTTGCGACATGATAATAATTTTTGCCGGGAAAGCCTTGAAAACCTTCGACCGTGACGAAGGAATTCAAGGCAATGAGGGCTCTGTATTTCTGTATTTCCCTATTTCCCAGTATAAAAAAGGCGTGTAATGCCAGCGGCGAAGATTACGGAAGAGATTACCCTGTGCATTAGTGAGGCGCTTGGTGCGGGTCATTACCGGGAGGTGGCTGGCGCTACGCGGCCTTATTGCGCAACTGCTGGTTGAAATAAAGAAGCTGTTTCAACCTGTGCATATCGGCGTATCAGATTTTCGAACTATAGACTTCCAGGAAGAGGTTTGAGATGCTGTTTTTTCAGATTGATCTCTCTTTACATTCAGATTAAAATCAACAATATCTTTCCCTAAGGCTACTTCAAACTCAACAATAGTTTTCAAAGTTGGATTGGACCAACCAGCCAAAATCCTGCTGACGTAGGACTCTTTTTTCCCCAGTTTTTCAGCAAGCTCACGCTG
>CAIJWE010000109.1 GCA_903824295.1 uncultured Chlorobiaceae bacterium | reverse complement strand
TTGACCTATCTGAACCTTTATGGCTTCAAGGTCGATATGGTACTGGTCAACCGATTGCTTGATACAAAAGAGGACAGTGGCTATCTGGAGAACTGGAAGACGATCCAGCAGAAGTACCTCGGAGAGATCGAAGAGGGCTTTTCGCCTCTTCCCGTTAAAAAGCTCAAAATGTATGAAAAAGAGATTGTCGGTCTCAAGTCACTTGAGATGTTTGCCAAAGACATGTACGGCGACAGCGATCCCGCCGACATGATGTATGATGAATCGCCGATAAAGTTTGTGCGCAATGGCGATGTGTATGAGGTGCAGTTGAAGCTCATGTTTGCCAATCCTGTTGATATTGATATCTGGGTAACCGGTGATGAACTCTTTGTCCATATCGGCAACCAGCGCAAGATCATCACCCTTCCCATCAGTCTGACCGGGCTTGAGCCGGGAGATGCCATATTCAAGGATAAGTGGCTGCACATTCCTTTTGACCTGAATCATCATAAACAGTCCCGGATGACACAGCAGAAGAACAACGTGCTTAATTAATTGATTCCGTAATACCTGCTAAGGCCTGCAAATCAGGTTGACCGCGTCACCACGCGGTAGGCATTGCCGTTCCAAAAAATGCAGAAGATATCGTATTTGACACGTGTATATGATTTGATCAGAACCGATAAAACGCATGCAAGCATGAGTATACAAGAACCTCAACGCATCAGGCCACTCAAACTGCTCCTGGTGGCCCCCAAGGGGAAAAAAGATTCAAAATCAAATCAGAAGCCCTTATTCAATATGGCGATAGGAGTGCTGGTGAGCCTTACTCCCCGGCAGCATCATATTGAAATTGTTGATGAACATTTTGGTGATACGATCAATTATGACGGTGATTACGATGTTGTCGGCATCACGTCACGAACGATTGATGCAACAAGAGGTTATGAAATTGCCGACAGGTTTCGGAAAAGAGGCACCAAAGTTATTCTTGGCGGATTGCATGTGTCGTTCAATCGTGAAGAGGCAAGAGTTCATGCCGACACTCTTGTTTGCGGAGAGGCTGAGAATCTTTGGTTAACGATTCTCGAGGATGTCGCCCTTAACCGCCTGGAGCCGCTTTATGATTCCAGTGAGTATCCACCGGTCAAGGAGGTTGTTGCTCTTGATTATGAACGCATTGCCAAAGCCTCAAAGCGGGAAAAAGTTGATGGAACAAAATCCATTCCTCTTTATATAACAAGAGGTTGCCCTTTTGAGTGTTCGTTTTGCGTCACGCCGAATTTTACCGGAAAACTGTATCGCGCTCAGAAGCCTGAAGAGCTGAAGAGACAGATTGAAATGGCGAAAAAGTATTTTTTCAAGCCAACCGGAAAATCTTCAAAGCCCTGGTTCATGCTTTGTGATGAGAACCTTGGTGTCAGCAAAAAAAGGCTTTGGGAGTCGCTTGAGCTGATCAAGGAGTGCAATATTAATTTCAGTGTTTTTTTCAGCATCAACTTTCTTGAAGACAAGGAGACTGTCAGAAGGCTTGTGGAGGCCGGCTGCATCATGGTGCTGGTCGGATTTGAATCCATCAAACAGAGCACCCTTGAAGCTTACAATAAAGGCCATGTTAATTCAGCCGATCAATTTTCCCGTCTCATTGAGGAGTGTCGTCAGGCTGGCTTGAATGTTCAGGGTAATTTTCTGGTCAATCCGGAGCTTGACAGTTTTGAGGACATGGATGACCTTGTCCGGTTTGTCGGAAAGAATAATGTCTTTATGCCGATTTTCCAGATTATCACCCCCTATCCAGGAACAACCATGTACTGGGAATACAAAAAGAAAGGGTGGATTACCGATTTTGACTGGGAGAAATACAATGCCATGAATCTTGTCATCAGGTCAGAGAAGTACAAGCCGATTGCTTTTCAGCATAAATTCATGACAACCTATTACAAGGCATACTCCTGGAAAAATATTGCCAACCGGGTCAGACGGAACCCTTATAAATTGCTCAATCTGGTCACCAGTCTGGCCTTCAGAAAAAACATCCGAGAGCAACTTGAGGTGTTTGAGTTACAGCATGATATCAGTGACAAGAGACGCTTTGACATCGTGGACTATTTGGTCAAAAACCGGATTCTCATTTTTAACAATTTTTCCCGTTAGTTTTTATTGCCTCATAGCATTTTCAGCTTCTTGTTATCATGAACGCCAACGAGTTACTGAAACAAAACCAAAGGGCCAATGAACTTATCAAAGGATACCGTGCATTTGAGTCTGAGGGTATTCCGGATATCGATTTCAAGAATAAAGACGGCCTGTCGGTATTTGCAACGTTTCATGTTATTGATTTAATTACCGTAAAAGCTTGCGGTCATAAGTTTGGTTTTATCAGTGGCTTTTACGCAAAAGAAGAGGCGGAAGTACAGAATCTCTTCGATGAAGATGGCTTTAGTGCTCTGGAAAAGAATGGATGGAGGAAGATTGCCATCAAAACCTGGTTTTATGGGCCTTTGGTATTGAGAGCATTGTCCATAAAGCCGGAAACCGTTTCTCCTGAATATCTTGGGGCCTTGTAAGGGTCATGCAGTCATGTAAACATACAACCATCTTGGTCTTGATTTTTACTGCATTCCAGTGAAAAGAGTTTTGATTGCCCCCTGATCAATCATTAAATCATCCATGAGATGGGAACGTTGAAGCCCTCTGTCGTAAGTGGCCGATTCAGTTGGAGCAGTTTACCTGAAAACAGCTCTATGGCATTTGACTACACAGAGTCTGATATGCCGCAGACTCAACATCAGATGCCTGAAGAGATAGGAACGGGGTGGTTTCAGTCCATTCATCTGCCCATGAATATGGTAATCAGGCGGGGCGTTGCGCACTTTAAGCCGGAGGTATCGGGCAAACTTTTTCCTGTTGCGACGATTGAAGAGCGTTTTCATGAACCGGTGCTCTGTGTTCAGTCAACAAGGAAAGGGCGTCTCATTCTCTTGGATAACGAGCTTGGCAAGGACTTTATTTTTGGATACCATAATTCTTTGTTTGAGCATATTCATCTCCGCGACAGTTTCGTGAGGCTGGATGCCAGCGAAAATATTGAAATGACGACGCTGATTATCGGTGATTCAGTGCTGAAACAGCTTCTTGGCGAAGAGTATGCAGAATTGCTCTTGTCAGGGCTGCGGGTTGCTGCCATACCGTCAACAAATGTCAATAAGGTTCCGCCAAATATTTCCACTCTGCTTCATTCCAGTATTTCTGATCATCTGATCGGGCATATTGCCAAGCTGCATATTCAGGCAAAAGTGCTTGATTATCTTTGTGCACTTGCTCAATATTTTGCGGGCACCACAAAAAATCAAAAGCCGGATTCGGCAATAGAGGATCAGATCTATCAGATTCATGATGATCTTTTGCAACTGGACGGCAAGGTGCCTTCCCTTAACGAGCTGGCGGCAAGATATGGTATGCCGGGAAGAAAGCTCAAAGATGGTTTTTTGAAGATATTTGGAAAGTCTCTTTTCAGTTATATCACGGAAGTTCGCCTTGACGAAGCTCACGACAGGCTTTTAAACACCGGAATACCGATGAAAATCATGGCAAAAAATCTCGGATACTCTCATGTGAATCACTTTATCAGTGCTTTTGGAAAGCAATTCGGCTATTCTCCGGGGAGTTTGAGAAAAAAAAATCCTCAAACAGTGCCAGTTGAAACCAGAAAGAATCGGCTGAGTCGTAACGTGTAGTAAGATAATTGCATGGTTCAGTTGTTGAAAAGAGAGCTCAATACCCAGGAAATGGCACTGATGACTATTGAACCTGCAATGGCCCATCCGAAACTGTCGATGGAGAATCCGCTGACAACTGCAGCCGCAAACTGCAGAAGAACGGCGTTGATGATGAGCAGAAAAAGGCCCAGCGTCACAATGATGAAGGGTATTGAAAAAAAAACAAACACCGGGCGTATAACAGCATTGACAAGGCCGAGCACCAGTGCAACAAGAATCGCTGCGCCAAAGCTCTTTATGTGGATGCCGTCAAGTATGTGCGCGGTAGCATAGACCGCAACGGCGTTGATCAGCCACTGTACCAGAATGTGCATGGTCGTCCTTTTTGTGGTTTTTGTTGTTCGCTGAGTTATAGAGTAAAATGTAACCAATTTTCATCAGCAATCAGCAATCAGCAATCAGCAAACGGACAACTATCCACTGACATCAAGCTCCTGAAGTGCCTCATAGAGTGTTTTGCATCCAAAGATGGTAATGGAGAGATTGAGCAGTGAGGGTTTCAGTTCGCGGGTATTGGCTTCGGGCAGCACAATGCGCTTGAAACCGAGATGTGCAGCCTCCCTGATGCGCCTTTCGCTGTCGCTGATAGCCCGGAGTTCGCCCGCCAACCCTATCTCACCGCAGCAGACGGTTGCGGCATCAACCGGACGGTTCATAAGTCCTGAGGCAATGGCCGCAGCAATGGCAAGGTCTGCCGCGGGCTCTGCGAGTTTGAGTCCTCCGGCTATTTTTACAAAGACATCCTGTCCCCAGGTTTCGATATGGAGCCTGTTTTCGAGCACGGCAAGGATAATCGACATCCGTTTCAGGTCGAACCCGGTGCTGATACGCTGCGGCATGGAGTAGTTGGTTTTGGAGACCAGAGCCTGAACCTCCACAAGAAGGGCCCTTGTGCCTTCGATGGCGGCAAGGATCGAGTTGCCCGGCACATCGGTTCTTCGTCCGGAAATAAAGAATTCTGAGGGGTTACTGACCTCTTCAAGGCCGGTTTCATCCATGCGGAAGACGCCGATTTCATTGGTTGAGCCAAATCGGTTCTTGACTGAGCGGATAATGCGGTAGCGCTGGTAGCCTTCCCCCTCAAACTGCAGGACGGTATCGACCATGTGCTCAAGTGCTTTAGGCCCGGCAAGCGCACCCTCTTTGGTGATATGGCCGATAATCATCAGAATGACGTTCTGCTGCTTGGCTGCCCGGATAAGCGAGGCGGCGCACTCCCGGATCTGTGTAATGGTACCGGCAGAGCTCTGGTATTCATCGGAATGAACGGTTTGAATGGAGTCGATAATGACCAGCGCGGGCTTTTCCCGTTCAATAAGATCAAGAACACGCTCAAGGCTCACCTCCGCGGCGAGCCAGAGGTTTTTTGCCTGAATGGAGAGCCGCTGCGCCCGTTCACGGATCTGGTTGGGCGACTCTTCGCCTGAGATATAGAGCACTTTTGCCGGTGCGAGGCGTGCGGCGAGTTGCAGCATGAGGGTTGATTTGCCTATGCCTGGCTCACCTCCTACCAGAACGGCGGAACCCTGCATGAGTCCTCCTCCGAGTACCCGGTCGAGTTCGCCGATGCCGGTCATGATGCGCAGGAACTCTGTGGGTACGGCATCATGCAGGTTCTGTAAAACCGCAATCCCTCCCGGAGAGCCCGCCCTCTGTTTTTTCACTTCGGGCTCGATTCGGGTCTCCTGAAGAGTACCCCAGCTCTGGCATTCAAAGCATTTACCCTGATATTTCAGGGAGATGGCTCCGCAGTTTGAGCATAAGTATCTGGTAGAGGATTTGGCCATCCTCTTTTACAGTTTGTTGATACGCTGGAATGACTGGAGTGTGTTTTTCAGGAGCATGGCAATGGTCATGGGTCCGACTCCTCCGGGTACCGGAGTCATAGCCGAGGCAACAGCCGAAACGCCTTCGTAATCCACATCACCGACCAGACGGTAGCCGCTCTTTGTTGACGCATCCTCAATGCGGTTGATGCCGACATCAATGACGACTGCGCCCGGTTTCACCATATCAGCGGTAATGAATCCCGCTTTACCGATAGCCGCGATGAGAATGTCTGCCTGTTGGGTGTAGAAGGGGATGTTTTTAGTTGCGGAATGGCAGATGGTGACGGTACAGTTTGTGGCCTCAAGTTTTTGCAGCATCAGGTTTGCCATCGGTTTTCCGACAATGTTGCTTCGTCCGACCACGACACAGTGTTTGCCCCTGGTTTCGATGTTGTAACGGCCGAGCAGCTCCAGGATGCCGTAAGGGGTGCAACTGACAAAACATTTGTCGAGGTGGCCCATCACAAGGCGCCCAAGGTTTTCGGGATGAAATCCGTCAACATCTTTTGATGGATCAATGGCAAGTGTAACGGCAAATTCATCAATCTGCTTCGGCAGCGGCTGCTGGACAAGGATTCCGTGCACAGTCGGGTCGTTGTTCAGTTCGTGAATGGTATCAATGAGGTGTTTCTCTGTGGTGTCGGCGGCCATTTCAATAACGCAGGAAATCATCCCGATCTCTTTGCATGTTTTGGCTTTATTGCGTACATAAACCTGCGATGCCGGATCGTGGCCGACAATGATAACCGTCAGTCCAGGTACTTTGCCGGTTATGGCTTGACAGCTTTCTACGCTGGCTTTCAGTTCGCTTTTCAGGTCGAGGGAGACCTTTTTTCCGTCGATAATGAGCATGGTGTTATGGCTTTGTTGTGTATGTTTCTCTCCGCCTTATCAAGGGAGAGCTGCATATAGCTATGAAAAATTCATCGAAGCAGCAAATATGAAAAGCGATGAGTTGGTTTCGAGAGGACTGGAAGGCGTTTTTATTGTAGCGGGGGAGTGGAGAGAGGGTAAATTTATATTTTGAGGATGGTCTGTTATGTCGCTGGTTTCCATAGGCAATGTTCTTGTTGACAAGGAGGTTCTGAATGCTTTTTTTTCATGCGATATCCACGAGTGCAGGGGAAAGTGCTGCATCGAGGGAGAACTTGGGGCTCCATTATCTGATGCGGAAGCCATTCAGTTGCAACAGTTGCCCGAAGAGTTGCTGAGGATGCTTCCTGAAAAAGGGTTGCGCTATCTCCGGCGTCACGGCCCTGTTGAACTCTATCAGGGAGTTCAGTATACGAGAACAGTTGAGAACGCGGAGTGTGTTTTTACCGTTATTCGTGACGGAATAACCTTCTGTGCCATTGAGGTTGCATGTCGCGAGGGCATCATCAGTTTTGACAAGCCTCTCTCCTGCCGATTGTTTCCGATAAGGGTAAGAAAAAAGTTTGGTTTGCCTTATCTTGTCTATGAGCAGCACTCCATGTGTCGCTCTGCCCGAAAGGCAGGGTGGGAGTGCAAGGTACAACTTATTGATTATGTGCATCTTGCTCTTGAGTCGCTCTACGGTGGCGACTGGATGGCAAGTTTGAAGGCATTCGTCGATTCTTCCTCAAGGCGTCATGGTTGAAATCAAACTTCAACAACGGCAATCATTACAGCTTTCTGCACAGCAGATTTTAAGCAGTCAGCTTCTTCAGCTTCCGATGCTCAACCTTGAACAGCGTATTTATGAGGAGCTGCAGGAAAATCCGCTGCTCGAACTGGTAGATGAGCGTAAAGATAGCGCCGGTGATGTGGTTGTGGACAACGAGCGTGCGGATGGTGACGATATGTTTGACCCGGTGGATCGGTTCAGTAAAAGTTCTCTCACGCAGCAGCGCTCTGATGCTCCGATTTCCGGAGAATATTCTGAAGGAAGGACGAACTTTTCCAACGAAAGTGGCTCCGGGGAGAGGTTTTTTCAGGCAGTACAGCATGACAGCTTTCATGACACCCTTCTTCGCCAGCTTGGCTTGCATGAAGGGGTGGGGGAGCGGGAGGTAATGATAGCTATTGAGATTCTTGGCAATCTTGATGGCGACGGTTACTTTACTGAAAGTTATGATGTAATTGTTGACAGTCTGCTCCTCGGTGGTTTTGATGTCAGCGGTGAGGAGGTTGCGCGAGTTTTGCGCAAAATCCAGTTTCTTGATCCTCCGGGGGTCGCCGTCCGCGATTTACGTGAACGATTTCTTGTGCAGTTGCAGGTCGTTGCGGGGCGCTCGGAATCGAAAAGTTGTGATGTTGCCCTCAGGATTCTTCGTGACCATTTCGATGATTTTCTGCACAGGCGCTTTGAACTGCTCATCAAAAAGCTTGCAGAGACAAGGGAATGTGTTGAAGAGGCTGTTTCGGTTATTATCCGGCTTGATCCCCATCCCGGTATTTTTCAGGATGAAGGTGGTTACTATATTACGCCTGACTTTTTGGTAAGCTACGAAAATGGTGAGTTGACTGCTGTGCTTAACGACAGAAGTGCCCTCTCCGTCAAGGTTACCGACCGTTATCAGGAGCTTTTGAAAAACAGGAAAGGGCTAAAAGAGGAAAAAAGATTTATACGGCAGAATATTCAGCGTGCAAATGAGTTTATGAGTGCCATTGAGACGCGGCGACAGACACTGCTGAAGGTGATTGAGGCTCTGATGAAACGCCAGTATGCCTTTTTTGTTTCCGGTCCTGAGCGTGTGGTGCCGCTTGGCATGAAGAGCATCGCGGCTGATACCGGACTCAATATATCGACCATCAGTCGCGCTGTGAATGGCAAGTATGTGCAGACCAGTTTCGGCGTTTTTGAGCTGAAATATTTTTTCAGTACAGGGCTTTCGACAGGGGAGGGTGAAGATTTGTCGAGCAAGGTTATTCGTCAAGCTATTGCTGAGATGATCCGCAAGGAGGAGCCGGGCTCTCCACTGAGTGATGACGCGTTGGCAGAGATGCTGATGAAAAAAGGGGTGCATATTGCCCGAAGAACGGTTGCAAAATATCGTGAACAAATGCAGATTCCAGTTGCAAGATTAAGAAAAAAAATATTTTGATTGATGAAGAATAACCAAAGGCCAGTGATCCGTTCAACGACGGTTATCGGTGTTATCAGGGACGGAAAGGCTGCGCTCGGAAGCGATGGACAGATGACACTCGGAAATACGGTCATCAAGCATTCGACCAGGAAAATAAGGAGATTGTATCACGGAAAGCTTGTTGCAGGTTTTGCGGGAGCAACGGCGGATGCCGTGACGCTGCTCGACCGCTTTGAGGAGAAGCTTGAGGCCTACAACGGAAAGCTTGATCGTGCAGCGGTTGAACTTGCCCGTGACTGGAGAACCGACAAGTATCTCCGCCGTCTTGAAGCGATGCTCGCGATTGTCAGTAACGACAAGGCGCTTATTATCTCCGGAACCGGTGATGTCATTGAACCGGAAGATGGCATTGTAGCCATTGGCAGCGGCAGCATGTATGCCCTCGCTGCAGCCCGTTCGCTCATGAAACATTCAGCTCTTCAGGCAAAGGATATTGTGCTTGAAAGTTTGAAGATAGCTGCAGATATCTGTATTTATACGAACGATCATATTATTGTTGAAGAGGTCTGAGTGCACGGTCGATGCAGTGCCGTCAGTGTCGCTGACCCTAAGCGTTTTTTTTGAAATCTACAATTCATTGCATGGAAACGACTATGAACAGTGAGGGAAATGCACCTGCATTGCCTGAAGCAAGGAGCGGTAAAACAAGTTCCATTGCGGCCAGCAATCTGACGCCAAACCAGATTGTTTCGCTTCTTGATAAATATATTATCGGCCAGAAGGATGCAAAAAAGTCTGTTGCTATCGCCTTGCGCAACAGGCTTCGCCGTCAGCATGTGAGTGATGATCTTCGCGATGAGATCATGCCCAACAATATCATTATGATCGGGCCTACAGGTGTTGGAAAAACCGAAATTGCCCGCAGGCTTGCCAAACTTGCCAGAGCCCCCTTTGTCAAGGTTGAGGCATCTAAATTTACTGAAGTCGGATATGTCGGTCGCGATGTGGAATCAATGATCCGTGATCTTGTCGATCAGTCGGTGGCTATGGTAAGAAGCGAAAAGTCGGAAGAGGTCCGTGAAAAGGCCGTTCTGCTTGTCGAAGAGCGTCTGCTCGATATTCTTTTGCCTCCGGTCGCCTCTTCACGTAATTCGGAAGATGATGATGAGGCCTCTGGTGAAGAGGATGCGACGGAGTCGCGATCAACTGAAGAGCACGACAAGTCTCTTGAGGTGAACCGGCGCAGCCGCAAAAAAATGCTTGAACGGCTCCGCAACGGAAAACTTGAAGATCGTCAGATTGAAATGGATCTATCCGGTGATACTCCCGGCGGGATGATGCAGGTTTTCGGTCCTCTCGGACAGATGGAGGAGATTGGTGGGATTATGCAGGATCTCATGAGTGGATTGCCTCGTAAACGCAAGAAAAGAAGGGTCTCGATTGCCGAAGCCCGCAAGTTTCTTGAGCAGGAAGAGGTGCAGAAGCTCATCGATATGGACAGTGTTGTGAAGGAGGCTATCAACAAGGTAGAGCAGTCCGGAATTGTTTTTATTGATGAAATTGATAAAATCGCATCTCCATCGACAGGAGCGGGCGGCAAGGGACCGGATGTGAGCAGGGAAGGTGTGCAGCGCGATCTTCTGCCGATTGTCGAGGGCTCAAACGTTGCGACCAAACATGGCATGGTGAAGACCGATCACGTTCTCTTTATCGCTTCCGGTGCCTTTCATGTTGCCAAGCCATCAGATCTGATTCCTGAACTGCAGGGCCGGTTTCCAATCCGCGTTGAGCTCAAAAGCCTGACGGAAGAGGACTTTTACCTCATTCTCACACAGCCCGATAACGCCCTCATCAAGAAGTATTCAGCGCTGCTTGCCACGGAGGGAGTTGATTTGACCTTCAGTGACGGGGCTATTCGCGAAATTGCGAGGATTGCCGCAAGGGTCAATGAGAGTGTCGAAAATATCGGGGCAAGGCGGCTGCATACCATCATGACCAATCTTCTTGAGGAGCTGATGTTCAATATCCCTGAAAATTTTTCAGAGGAGCATGTCGAGATTGATGAGGTGCTGGTAAAGGAGAAGCTGAACCATGTGGTTGCCGACCGCGATCTGAGCCAGTATATTCTGTAACGATATTTTTGATAAACCTGTTGACTGAGCCAGTCCTTTTTCCAGGCTGGCTCCAACAATCATAATCAGTGTGATGACGATACTTGTGCTCAATGGCCCCAACCTCTCACGGCTCGGGAAGCGTGAGCCGGAGGTTTACGGACGTCAGACCCTTGACGATATCAACCGTGAACTGGCTGCAAGTTTTCCGGAACTCTCTTTTGAGTTTTTCCAGACGGAATTCGAGGGCAAGTTGCTTGAAAAACTATTTGAGAGTGAAGATCATGGCGGTTACCAGGGTGTTGTGCTGAATGCGGGGGCGTTGACTCATTACTCCATAGCCCTGCGTGATGCCATCAGTGCGGTGACCATTCCTGTTGTGGAGGTACATCTCTCCAACATCTATGCCCGTGAAGAGTTTCGTCATACATCAGTGATTTCCTCGGTGTGTGTGGGCGTCATCAGCGGCTTTGGGGCCAACAGCTACCATCTCGGCGTCAGGGCTCTTCTTGGGCTTGCGCATAACGGTCAATGATAACCATAGCGCGACTGAATTAATACGGTCAACCGGGGAGACTCATTTTTTCAGTTAAGGTATCGGTGTTTAGTTTTTTGGCAACAATGCGGTGTTATTGCGCCATCACCCCCTGATGACCCAGCGTTTGATTGCCTCATTAAGACATCATCCGGTACCTTTCCGTATTCGCGCAGCAATAATGCACCCCGTCGTAAAGCAAGATGATATCGTGATAAATACGCAAAAAACCAAAAAAAGCCCAATCTGATGAAGAGTGTGTCGATAACAGACCAAATCTTGAACGCACCATCCGCTGAACTACGAACTCTAATTCTGCAAAAAATCAAACACTTTTGTACATTACATCATTTCAGAATGAATGGTAGACGTTCAGTATTTGATGTTGCTGGAGTATGCAGTTCTGATTTTGACATGGCTCCGGATTGGCATATTAGCTTCTTTTATGAGTCTAATTATCTTGATTGTGTATGTGGGTGAAAGTGATTTCCCGTATTTTTATTGGTTGGTGAATTAATCAGGTTAAGAAGATATGTATATAAATCGTGATAAATGTACTGGTTGTGAAATTTGTTTAATCTACTGTCCTGTTAACGCAATCTACAGGGATGAAAAAAATATAATAATTAACCAAGCCATTTGCTGCGAATGCGGTGCTTGTATCCGTAACTCAACATTTAATTGTCCAGCAAATGCAATATGTCAGGGCGAACTTTCCTATTCTCAGCAAATAGCCAGGAATTTCAGTGACCCCACTGTCTGCCATAATAATACCGGTGTTCCTGGTCGTGGAACTGAAGAGGTTAAAACAAATGATGTAACAGGAATTGTCAGGCAGGGAGAAGTTGGTATATCTATTGAATTAGGCCGGCCATGCATGGGCGCCAAACTCGGACTTATTGAAGAGTTTTATCACGCATTAAATGCTATGGGGGTTTGTTATGAGAAAAATAATCCTTTATATAGTTTGATAAACTCTCTTTCAGAAAAAAATCATAATCATGATTATAAAAACCAGCAATTGATATCGGCAATTATTCAGATTAAAATCCCTCTTAATCGTTTAGGTCCAGTCTTAAAAATGATCACAGATATGGCAGAAGATATTGATACTGTTTTTTCATTATCCTTAATTACTCGTCTTGAGCCCGGTTTTTCTATTCCTTTGGAGATTGATCAAGAGCTTTCGGCACTAAATCTAATGTACAGGCCCAATGCAAAAATAAATATAGGTATTGGTAAGCCATTAATAAACGATTGATAGATATGACTCATTCATTACATAGAAAAGGAAAAATTGAAGAGCTGAAATTTGATTATGTCGTATTGGTAACACCCTCAGTTGGCATAAATCATAAAGACTCAAAGCAAAAACTTCTGAAAATAATTGATAAGATTTTTGAGTTAGGCCCGAATAATATAGGCTCATACGAAACGGGCACAATATATTCCGGAATTACCAGTGAAGAAATTAAAAAATGTCTTACAGAAAAACCCAGAGTAAGATGTTGTTTCGATGATAAAGAAAAAGTAAAGCAGCTTCTTCAATATATTATTAAAGAAGATTTTGGATTATCCGTGACCGTCAGTGGCTTGCTGGAAGAAATTGCAGAAATGGCTCAAGATTTATCAGTTGAAGCACATTCTGTTAATTTATCACTTGGCGTATTTGGAAAAACAGACAATCTGCCTAAATCAGAAATCGTTGAATTCGTATCTCTTTGTGGTCATGGAATGGTTCCTGCTTCGCTTGTTGAAGCGTTAATTGATGATGTCGCTAACGGCAGAAGAACCCCGGATGAAGCCGCAAGATTTATGGCAAAGCCATGTGTTTGCGGAATCTTTAACACAACTCTTGCTGTCATGATGATTGATCGGGAGTGTAATCGAAAAAAGTAATATGATGAACAAAAATAATAAAATAAAAATCCTTATCTCCAGTGTTGGAAGTTTTGTTGGGCAAAATATCCTCGATGTACTTGAATATAAAGGATTTTATCGTCGCAACCTTGTTACAATTATTGGGACAAACAGCCTGGCTGAAAGTCCGAATAATTTTCGATGCGATACATGCTATACCGTACCAAATACTTTGCACCCTGACTTCAGGAATGCCTTGACAAGCATTATTGAAAATGAAAAACCTGATCTTATATTTAGCGCAAGGGATGAAGATTCTGCTATTGTCGCTTTAATCATGCAAGACAATCCGCAATTCCAGGGACTATCACCTTGTGGAAATTTTACTTCGTTATTAATAGGTCTGAATAAAGGGGAATCATCAGCAATTCCCGATTTGGCCCGTACACCTTGAATTCATTGGTGTTTAAAATTTGACTTTCGTAATATTTTGAGTAT
>CAIJWE010000108.1 GCA_903824295.1 uncultured Chlorobiaceae bacterium | reverse complement strand
TCTCCGTCATAAATGCCTATAATGAGGTGTTATTACGCTTTTGATCAAGGATGGCCTAAGATTTTCAAATATTTTCGATCTTCAAAAATCAATATAACGTATTATTATATAATATCATAACGACTTTTCGTTCAAGCACTAGGTATTGATCTGTTTATGCTCATTGTTGGGCATACCGTCGGGCCTGCTCTTTGCCGATGAGGGGATTTTTATCCTCTGATTTTGCTTCGAGGACGATGAAGGGAAACCCTTTGTCGTTGAGCAGCAGAAAGTCGATAAAGCCTTTGCCTGCTTTTTCATAGTTCTCGCCAAGTGCATCAAGCACCTGCATCGACAGGGCAACTTTCGGTTCAAGCTGGATGTTCGCCGGGCTCTTTCCCTCTGCAAAAAATCGCCAACCCGCCTCTTCGAGCAGCTTGTTGATTTTAATGCGGGCAGTGGCTTCCTTGTGTGCCATGAGGGTCAGGGGTTTTTCAACGTTGGAGGATCGTGCACCGTGTCGCAAGGAGAAACAGCACGATTTATAATCTAATACCTTGATTTCGCCGGTTTAACTCCCCCGCGACGTCCCAAGCCAAAACCAACACGGTAGAGGTCTGGCATGTTGACCCGACCATCTTTCATCGACTCAAAAATACCGAGAGACTCAAGGTCTTTACGAATACCATACCACTCCGCATCGACATGCTCTGGAGGCAATCCTGTGAATGATATTGTTTTCGGATCGCTTCCGAATGCCTCACACCAGCGTTCCTGAATGACATCAAAGGTACAGGGTACAGTCAGCCCCTGCAATGGCTGCATCAACGTTTTAACCCAGGGGTAATCCTCAGCCATTTCCGATACTCTGATACCTGATGCATTTTGCACTCCGCATTTAATGCTCTCATAATGCAATGGCAAGAGGTGTGATGGATAACGCGCCTCGGTCTCTTCTGCTGCGGCGCGGATAGCAGCAAGAAAAGAGCGCGGTGAAGTACGACCTTGCCCATCGGCGAGATGCCCGACTGACCATAAATATGGCACACCACGACGCCGGTCTCGCCCCATCCATTCACCTGCAATTTTTGAAAAAAGGGAGCGTTGAACTTGTTCATCCCTTTTCACACTATCGCTGATCGACCATACATCTACATTAAAATCAGGTGAAGAGCCAACTCCATCCTCGTAAATATTTCGCAATGTCACTCCATGAAGCTCTGTACCATTACAAAATAATTGCCAGAGCAATCCATGCAGATCGTGCAGTGCCCAAGTCAAATCCACCCTTGTGGAAAGCAATTTAGAGGCATCAGGAAAATCGGCAATCTGGCGTCGAGCAAACTGATCCTCACGTAAAAAGATTTTACCGTGTAAAAAAGGATATCGCTTGAGAGATAACACCACACGTAATAAATCCCGTACAATCGTATCCATGGTTTGCCAATCGGCACTTGAACGATCAAGAGCGTCAAAAACAATCAATCCATGCTTATTCTGCGCACTAAAAAAATCGTTGATACGTTCCAGCATTCTGCTAAAACTTTCGGGTTCATTGGTAACCCACTCAACCGATGCCTCCCAAGAGTTGCAGGGTATAGGTTCAGAAACAATATTGGCCGCCCAACGACCAAGTACGGCTCGCCATATATGATATGCTGAAATATCTTTTTTCAGGAGAGCATCAATAACATCAGAATCCGGATAAGCATCAAGCTTGGGACGCTCGCCAAATCCTGTCCATACTTCAACACGGGAAAGATCAGGTACACATGCTCCCAGTATGTTCCTAATTTCAGTGGAATTAAGCGCTGCATTCCAAAATGTTTTTCCAACACCCCGCGCCCCGATCACAAGGCTGCATTCCAGGCGCAAAGCCTTGAGGTGAGAAGGGGGAATATAGACCGATCGTTTATCGGGTTCCCTGCCATGCAGTGAAGTATCACTTGGCAGAGTTTCAATAATGGCTTGTCGGATGGTTTGATTGTTGGATACAGTCATTTGGTACCTCCATCAGTTTCAATTGAAAGTGCCATGCCATCAATCAACGAAGTATTGGTAAATCGACCTTTCCCCTCCAAAAGATCAGCGTCCTCCCAATGGCGTTCGTGAGCATCAAGAAAATCAAGGTTCATTCGTAGAAAATTTCGCTCTTTTTTTGACAGTTTCCTGAACAAATATCTATAAATAAAGCACCAAAACCTTGATATTAAAAAGGTTATACATGCTTTAAGCGGTAAATAATTTACAATGATTACTACGGTATTGCCAACACTATTTCCGGCATCCCTTCAGCACTCGCAACAGTTCCGCCCCCCTCACTCCCCCTGCTTCTCGGTCAGATATTTCCAGTATTTCATCGGCATATTGGATTTCTGGAGGCGGGGATTTTTGCGGTCGGGGATGGCGATGGTTTTGAAGAAGATTTGCCACAGGGCCTGCACCTTTTTTTCGTCGTCTGAGAGGGCGGGGGCGGTGAACTGTTCGATGGTACCAAACTGGAGGGTGCCCTGGTTCCAGCGAGCGGCGGTACGGCGGCGGACGTCGTAGAGAAACCAGTGCTGCGCCCGGAGCCTGCGGCTGAAGTGGTAGGCGAGGGGGTGGATGATGTTATGGTCGGGCTCCATTTTTGCCAGATAGGCGCCGTCCCGGAGTTTTTCGAAGCGCAGAAGCCCTTTCAGGCGGTGAAGCTCCCTGCCCGCTTTTTTGGCAATGCCAACAATGTCGCGCACAGCAGGGTGAGTGAGGTAGCCATTGACCTTGTCGCCATGGATAAAGGCGAGTGCAATGTAGTGGAGCAGGCTGCTCTCCATCCCATCTTTTTCGGCAAGCATGAAGGAGTAGAGGGTGTGGGCGGCATCGGGGGCGTGCTGGCGGAGGCGAAAAAAGAGATCTTCGGCCTGTATGGCATCGGTTGCGAGAAAGAAGCCATCTTCGAAGAGGGTGTCTTGCCGCTCGGCAAGGGCAACCTGCTCAGGGTCGGGCTCCTCTTCAAGAATCCAGGCAATGGCGGAGAGAAGGCCATCGGCGGTGCCGTCGTAAAGGTATCGGTTCATGGCATCAGGAAAAAATTCCAGGGATTACCAGTTGTGTTGAGCGTGCCGGTACCGGGCTTTCGCCAAGGAGCAGTTGCTGACGAAGAAGGGCGGCCGGCCGGTCTGTTTTTTCGAAACTCCTCCCGGAGCAGGTGATGAAATATTTTGCCCGTTTCATAACCACCCCGATCTTTTTCATCCCTTCCGGGGTAATGGCCGAAAAACGACGGGCGGTGATGATGCGTTTGGCCGATGTGACCCCTATACCCGGTACGCGAAGCAGGGTACCGTAGTCGGCGCGGTTGATTTCGACCGGAAAAAATTCAGGGTGGCGCAGGGCCCAGGCGCTTTTGGGATCGAACGATTCGTCGAGGTTCGGGGCATCATCCGAAAGGATCTCTTCGGCAGAAAAGCCGTAGAAACGCAGGAGCCAGTCGGCCTGGTAGAGGCGGTGCTCACGCAAAAGAGGCGGCGCGGCAAGCACGGGAAGGCGATTGTCGTCACTGACCGGCATGTAGGCGGAGTAGTAGACCCGCTTGAGCTGCATTTTTTTATAGAGCCCCTGGGAGAGACGCAGAATCTGGAAGTCGTTTTCAGGGCTGGCGCCGATAATCATCTGGGTACTCTGGCCTGCCGGGGCGAAGCGGGGAGCATGACGGCTCGTTTTGCGCTCAACCAGACTGGACGCTATCTCGCGGCCAATCAGGGCCATAGGCGCAAGAATGGCCTCTTTGTGCTTTTGGGGGGCAAGGCGCTGCAGGGAGGCTTGCGAGGGAAGCTCAATATTGACGCTGATACGGTCGGCATAGAGGCCCGCTTTGCGCACCAGTTCGCTGCTGCTGCCGGGAATGATTTTGAGATGGATATAACCACCGAACTGCTCTTCGGTGCGAAGGGTTTCGGCCACCCTGACCATCCGCTCCATCGTCTTGTCAGGACTTCCCATGACGGCTGAACTTAAAAAGAGCCCTTCGATATAGTTGCGGCGATAGAAGTCGAGGGTGAGGTCAACCACCTCCCGTGCCGTGAATGAGGCGCGCTCTACAAAATTGGATGAGCGGTTGACACAGTAAGCACAGTCGTATTGGCAGTCGTTGGAGAGGAGAATTTTAAGAAGCGAGATGCAGCGACCATCATCCGCCCAGGAGTGGCAGATACCGCTGCTCGAGGTATTGCCAGTAACGCAGGCGGGCCCTTCACGCTTGCTCCCGCTGGAAGCACATGATGCATCGTAACGGGCAGCACCGGAAAGAATCTGTAATTTCGAAAGGATATCCATGAGGCAAATATAGTGAAGAAAGAGCGAACACAAGAGATCGCTCAAGGGAGAATTGCCTTGGCGGGAAAATATCTCTCTTTCTCCGCTCCCGTTGCTGCTACCCGACTTTTGCATTTCGCTGCAGGAGAAGCTCGACAGTACGCCGGGCGCCGGTCACCACTCCGGGGAGTGACTGGCCGGGAAAGATGGAGTCGCCGACAAGAAACATGTTGTCGAACCGGGTGAGAGGCCCGCGCACCTTGAAGAGCGAGGTTTGAGGATAGCCCCCGACACAACCATGAACACGCCCGGTATAGCGCTCCCAGGTAACGGGAGTTGCAGCCGTTATGCTGCGAATGGCATTGCGAGCATCGGGAAACTGTTCTGAAAGAACATGGAGTACCCGTTCAGTATAGAGACTCTTCAGCTCACTGTAGACAGACTCCCCTCTCTTTTTTGCCTCAAACCACTGCTCCGGTCTGGTATGGGTAGAAATGGTCACCGCACAAAGGCCTGCAGGGGCCCTATCGGGTTCGTCCGGAAAAGAAACTGAAACAAAAATGGAGTGGCCTTCAGCCAGTTCACCACTGCTGCCAATAATCTGCAGATGACGGGAAGACAAGGCGCCAAACAGGGCCGGATCCATACCGAGATAGAGCGTGTATGCGCTCCAAAGCAACCCTTCCCCTCTTTCGGCAACAGGTTCATCCTCTGCTTCGATAAACGGCGCAAGGGAGTCAGGTGTCAGGTTGGCAAGCACATAATCAGCGGCAAGAGCGCTGCCATCAGAGGTTTCCACACCAAACACCTGCCATCGGACCGAGTCAATGCGAATAACCTGCTTACGGTACAGAACTGCTCCACCATTCTCTTCAATGGAGTCGACAAGCATCCTGGAAACGGTTCCGATCCCACCTTTGACATGATAAGCGCCAGCAACCGGAAGATCAAGCGCTATGGCGGCATTGATGGCATTGGCATGTTGTGAAGTGGTCTGCACCGAAATCAGAAGCTGGGCGTCTATAAAACGCACAAAATCAGGGTCTGTGTCAAGTCCATGCGAAGCAAGCCATTCATGGGCTGTCTTTCTGGCAAACGGAAGCAGATGCAGGGTTCCAGAAAATCCGGCAATACCTTTACGGGCAAGACGGAGAAGATCGCTAGCTCCTTTGACCGGCCAGGAAAGCCCCCCTTCAGAGAAATGCCAGAGCAGTTTTGCCAATGCATGCTGTTCGGCCCAGAATGGTGCCGAGTGGGGAAAACGCTCAAGAATGTCGAGGCGATTGGGTTGAAGATCGAGCAGAAGGGCGCGATGACGGTATTGCCAGGCAACCGCTTCCGGCTCAACCGGCCAAGTAATGCCAAGCTCTTTTGCGAGAGTCTCCATCGGAGCGCCTGCATGAAACCCGCAGCCAATCGTAGCCCCGGCATCAAAATGGCAGCCGTTTCGGGAGAATGTTGCTGCACTGCCACCGGGATAGTCCTGCGCTTCGAGCACGGTAACCGCAGCACCCTTATGCGCAAGCAATGCGCCTGCAGCAAGTCCGCCGATTCCGGCTCCGATAACAACAATATTCAAATCCTGCAGCTTCATGGCACGTTCTTTGGTTTACCCTTGCAGGTAGAGATAACCTCAGGACTCCTTATGAAGTTCTTCAGGAAAAAATGAGCTGACTACCCTTCTTTCAGAAGCAGATGCACCTGCGTTTTGAGCATTTCTGGTGAAGTTTTTGAAGGATCATTCAGATAAACCTCATAGGCCACCCCATTCAGGAACAGGGCATTGTCGGCACACCACTTCATGAGGAAGTCGTAGGCAGGTTCAATCTCTTCATAGGGTCCTATGTAGTGCTTGAACGAAAAGTCGTTATGATATTATATAATAATACGTTATATTGATTTTTGAAGATCGAAAATATTTGAAAATCTTAGGCCATCCTTGATCAAAAGCGTAATAACACCTCATTATAGGCATTTATGACGGAGA
>CAIJWE010000107.1 GCA_903824295.1 uncultured Chlorobiaceae bacterium | reverse complement strand
GCATCACCGAGGGCGATATTGCTCATGAGATCAATCAAACCTCCAAGGCTTGCGGGATCGAGGTTTTGGCGTGCATAGACCTTGGGCAGGACACCTTTGAGCATGGGGTTCTCTTTTTCAATAATATCCATCGCCTCATCAACAAGGATGCCAATATCCGACTGGCGGGCACTTGTCAGCAAGAATGACCAGCGTGCTTGCTGAGGTACAAAGAAAATGTTTTCTCCTTTGTACTCGTCTTTGTCTTCCGGATCGGCTCCGGCATACTCACCTTCGCCTGCCTGAAGTATGGCGTACATCTCCTCGAATGAGTCGGAGATGTATTTGAGGAACATGAGCCCAAGTACGATGTGCTTGTATTCGGCGGCGTCAATATTTTTGCGCAGCTTGTCGGCGGCTTTCCAGAGCTGCTTTTCTATGGGCTCTTCTTTTGTCTCTTTTGGTGACCGAGTTCGTGCCATGATTATAAATGAGTCCTTTGCTGATCAATGGTTAGCTTGAAATGATATTGGTTCGGTTTCCCCTCGTTGTAAATAGTATTTTCTGTATGTTTCTTTTCCTTCAAGTTTAGGAAACCAAGCAAATACTGCTCTCGGGTTGTCAATTGAAGAGAGTGAGTCAACAAGATTTCCCATAAAATATGACGGGGCCATGTCGGTAAGTTTGTAGGAATGCCAGACAGAACCACGTATCGGACTATGAACCTCTGAACCTTCTGGCCAATACCGAACAAATGTATCTTTTCCCCATGAAATACATTTTATTGGTCGATTTGTGGCATTATATGCCTCTCCAAGTGCACGCAGAAGATTGTTTTGTATAGAGCCGTTTTGATCTAAATTTTCTTTTCCTTCATATATAAAGAGTCCCGTCCAAACCGAATCACGGAAGGTCGATTCATAGCATATTTTCTCAACATCAGATAATTTTTTCAGTGCAGTAGCAATTGTTGTCTTGTCAGACATCGACGTTTTTACTTCGATGACTCCAAGCACAGCATCTGGAGTCACGATTAGCAAATCGCCTTCTTTAAATAATGTTGGTTTTCGAGCATCGACAATTAAAATATCTACTTGTGTTGAGCTTTCTTCAGAAGTGACGATAAAGCCTCGCCCAACAATTACAGACTCTGGCAAATGCCGTCTTAAAACACTTATTAAAACTGTTTCTTTAAATCCACCATCAGTAGGCCAATGCCGTACCAGATTCCGTACTCTATCTTTAACAGCATCCAGCTCTGCCGTCACAGAACGATGAAAAGCTTCAAAATTTGGCGGTTTGTTCTTTGTATCCACTTTTATTCTCCTGATCTTTTTAGTCAAAGCCATAACCCTTTCGATAACACACTTTGTCGCTTTTCTTGATAATGTTATCTGAAGCGAAATTTTGTCCCAGAATTTTTCATGAACAAGACCGGTGTTGCTGACTGATCTTAACGGGAAATTCACGTGATAATATACATATATGCTTTGATTTACAGCGGTTTGGGGGTTTTTTTTTATGTTTGTGCCCCTACGGGCCGGTTTTTTTGCGTGTTTTTGGTAGATATTTCTTTCTATTTAAAAAAAGATTTTGGTATATTTTTATTTGATAGTTGTATCTATAATCTTAAGGAGGAGATGGGATGAGCGGTGATGGTGTGGATGGGGGGAAGGTGGATGCCGGGTTGAGCAAGGAGGGCGGGGAGACCCCGCCCGTACGGGGGCGGAGCTATTCGCAGGCGGAGGTTGATGCTTTGGTGGCCGGGAAGCTGGAGGGGTTTGCGGGGGTGGATGTGGCGGAGTATCGGGCGTTGAAGGATGCGAAGGCTCGGCAGGAGCGGGAGGCGCTGGAGAAGCGGGGTGATTTTGAGAAGATTTTGGCGCAGACGGTGAGGGAGAAGGATGAGGTGATCGGGTTGCGGGAGAAGGATATTGCGGCGCTGGGTGAGCAGTTGCGGACGATCAGGGTGGATAATGCGCTGTTGGCGGCGGCTTCGGCGGCGAAGGCGATCAGCCCGGGGCAGATTGTGACGCTGTTGAAGGGGTGTGTGCATTATGATCAGAAGTCGGATTCGGTGGAGGTGCGGGAGCATGGGGCTCCGCTGTACCGGGGCGGGAAGCCGGTTTCGGTGGAGCTGTTTGTGCAGGAGTTTTTGCAGGCGAATCCTCATTTTTTGCCGGCGGGGCCGTTGGGCAGCGGGGCTGGTGGCGGAACGACGGTGGCCGTTGGTGGCGGGTCGGCGTTTCGGTTGAGTGTGGAGGATGCGAAGGATCCGG
>CAIJWE010000106.1 GCA_903824295.1 uncultured Chlorobiaceae bacterium | reverse complement strand
TCTTCACCTCCCACTCTCCACTGAAACCCGGCAGGCGCTTTTTGCCGGTGAGGAGTTCCTGCATGGCTCCTTGTTTGATCTGACGTTTTTTGGTGATGAGTTGCTCAAGGGATTCAATGAGGGCATCCGCATCGCTCAAGGCTTCGGCTATGGCTTCTTGCTCCCTTGATGCTGGCATCGGAACCACGAGGTTTTTGATCTGCTGAACATTTGCCCTTTTGAAGGTTGATCCAACCATCAAATTTAAAAGCTGATATCCAATTATTGACGATTGAAACACTGCTTGCAAATAATTTGTCGAGAACGATGGTAATTTCTTCCGCATGAGACAAACATCTTGGCCCATAGCAAACAATGGATGCCATTCGACTACTTGAGAAACTTCCCCAACCGTAGCGTTTCTGCTAATGATGAGATCACCAGCTCTTGGTTTTCGACCACCTTCAATTAATATGTTGTAGAATTGCAGTGTAGTTTGCTTTGCATTTTTTAGATCAACAAATCGACTCTGCACCTCTTTGATACTGGCGATTGGGTATCCATTAGCAATGAATTGAGCGGTTACATGCTTACAGTCCAATACACTCCAGTAGCATTCCAGAGTATTTACTTCCCAATCCTCCGGAATCACCCCAACCTCAGTCAGTTTATAACCGGTTTTCACCTCTGCACTCATGCCTGCCCCTCCATTCCAGTTCTAATCCCGTTGAATTCGACGGGTTTAAACTCCGGGCTGAACCACATTTCAAGCTTGAAGAAAATATCAGGATGAGAATCGTTGCTGCTGATTTTTTGGCTGTTAAGGCATGCCTTGGTTTTAATTATGGTAAATTCGCCATAATTAAACGCCGGATTGAACACAGATCCCCGAATAGCAGGAAACTTAGCAATCTTACGGAGCCGATCTGATATGAAAAACTCTCCGTCCCTGGCTTCGAGAATATCCATCATGCTGGTAAAGTCTTCGTTGCCACTGGGGACAATACTGTCTGCTGTGCTCTGAGCATCCACTGTTGATTTTCTTGATGTGCTCACAGGTTTACCCCCATCTGTTTTTTAAATGTCCATCCGGTTTTGTGTCTGCGAATGTTCAGACAAGATAATCATTGCAATTTTTCAAGGCTATCAATATTTTGCGGAATAATTGTCTGGACACTCCGGTCAGCAACCCTACAAGATTGAACCATTGAGGTGAACAATGAACCCACGAGTCGTAAAGGTTACGCCAGGTGATGATTATACCTTGTCCCTTCTCTTCACGAATGGAGAAAAAGCGATCTATGATTGCAGTGATTTACTGGATCATGGAGTCTTCAAAGAGCTGCGTGACAAAAACTATTTCAAACAGGTTCGGGCAGAGCACGGGACTATTGCATGGCCCCACGAACAGGATATTTGTCCCGACACCCTGTATCTGGATTCAAGGAGAGAACCTGCCTGACGTTGAGCATCTCAATACGTCAGAAGGATTTTGCTTTTTTAATACTAATTTTTTTAATTCTTCAATGGTCACATACTCTGCTTGACCTGTATTAATCAAGTCCATTCTTTCTTCAAGAATTTCTTGATGCCATGCTGGTGATTGCAGATTATTATCTTCATTGCTTAATGTTTCCCATAAGTCTTCCATAAGCTGCAATCTTTCTGCAAATGGTTTTACTTTTAATTCAGCAATTGTCATAAAAAACCTTTTTTGGGTTTGGTAATTCATTTTGGTGTTGTCGTAGAGTACAGTCAATACTCACACCTCCATCCCCATTCGTTGAAGATGCGCATTCACCTTCGCTTCCAGCTCAGCAACCTTGCTGTTCACTTCGGGCAGGGGCGTTTCGTAGCGTTCGGCAAGTTCCTTTACCCGGCGGGTGAGGTTCTGGCTGATGCGATCCATCTCACCGTGAATGGCGGCGGAGATAGTGGCAAGCCATTTGTCGTCAACGACCAGTGTTTTGACCTCCTCTTCACAGAGTGAGGGATATTTGGCATAAGCGAGCGCGTCAAGGTTGGCCTCGGCCTCCTTGAGCATTTTCTTCATGTCGGCTTCCTCTCCTGAAAGTTTCAGCCACTCCCGGAGCACATCAGCCTCCTCTTTGGCCTCCTTGTCGCCTTTGATCTCTTTCAGGCGGGCAGCGACAGTTGCCTTGTTCACCTTGTCCAGTCCCGCAAAAGCTCCCTCTTCGCCTCCCTGTTCTTCTTCCAGTTCGCTGATGCGTGCGGTGAGGCTTTCCAGTTCAGCCTCAAGGGCGGTAATGGCTTCCTGAAATTTGGCAAAGTAGCGGGCAACAATGAGGGGTTTGGGCACGAGGTCGCAGGCCCACCCCTTGTCAACCTCCTTCCCTTTGCTGTTTTTCACCAGAACCCGTGCGGTTTCAGCTCTCCATCCATCGGCGGCGATGAGGTAGCAGTCGTCCTGCATGGTCTCTGTCCAGTAGTCCATCAGGTGCTGGTAGACGTGATAGTTATCGATGAGCGGCTTGCCGGTGTAGTGCGCAAGCAGCTCTTCGGAGAGTTCCTGAATCAGCGCCTTTGGATGAAAAGCGGGCTGAAGGTTTTTGAGCCTCACGGCGGCGCTCTTGTGCCACTCAGCAAAAAGCGTGTTCATGCTCTCGATGAAGGTGACGAACTCGGGGTGGGTGTAGATGGTGCTCTTGATGGCGCCCTTCGGGATGGCAAGATCAAGGTAGCCGGGACGGTTGGCGGCAAAAAGCGTCTGGCGAAGATCCGGGCAGACCTCCCAGTAGGGCTGGAGCCCGTCAACATCGGTGCTCGGGATTCCGCCGCGAAGGTGACCCTCGATATCCTGAATATCCTCAGCCTCCTGGTTGTCGATGTAGCGCGGAAGGTTGAGGTTGAAGTCGTTTTTCTCAATCTCGTCGATACCGACCATGCGGGAGTATTTCGGGAGTTCAAGCTGACGGGTGAAGACATCGACAATCTTGTGGAGATCCATGTCGCGCAGTCGGTTCTTGGGGCCATCTTTCATGTAGCCTGCGCTTGCGTCGATCATGAAGATGCCTTTGCGGGCATGAGCATCTTTTTTGTCGATGACGATAATACAGGCGGGAATGCCGGTGCCGTAAAAGAGGTTTGCCGGAAGTCCGATGATGGCCTTGATGTAGCCCATACGGATGAGTTTGCGGCGGATTTCGCCCTCGGCATTGCCCCGGAAGAGGACGCCGTGCGGAAGAATGCAGGCTCCCCTGCCGGTGCTTTTGAGTGAACGGACAATGTGGAGCAGGTAGGCGTAATCGCCCTGCTTGGCTGGCGGAACGCCGAAGTGCCGGAACCGGCCAAAGGGATCGTTCAAGGGATCGATCCCTTTACTCCAGCTCTTGTCGCTGAAGGGCGGATTGGCGACGACATAGTCAAAGGTTTTGAGGTCGCCCTGATCGGCATCAAAAAAGAGCGGATTTGCCAGCGTATTACCCTGCTTGATCTCGGCGGTCGGGTTGTTGTGCAGGATCATGTTCATGCGAGCAAGGCCGGAGGTGGCGGCATCCTTTTCCTGACCGTAGAGCGTTACCCTGGCAGTTGCTTCATCACCCACTTTCAGAAGAAGCGATCCCGATCCACAGGTGGGGTCGCACACGGTGGTGTTACTGTTTGTCGGAGCATCGTGAATGCCGATGATCTTGGCCATGATGCGGCTCACCTCTGACGGGGTGTAGAACTGCCCTTTGCTTTTGCCGCTTTCGGTGGCGAAGTGGCGCATCAGGTACTCGTAGGCATCGCCAAGGATATCGTCGCCCTCTGCGCGGTTCCGGGAAAAATCAAGGGCCGGGTTCTCGAAAATGGCGATGAGGTTGGTCAGGGTATCGACCTTGTCCTTGCCGCTGCCGAGCTTGGTGTCGTCGTTGAAGTCCGGCATGTCGGAGAGCTTATTGGCGCTCGCCAGCGGGCCGAGAATACGCTTGTTGATCTGGTCGCCAATGTCGGTTTTGCCTTTGAGGGCCACCATGTCGCTGAAGCTTGCGCCTTCAGGAATGGTTATGGGTGCATAGAGCACACCGGCATATTTGTCGCTGACATATTTGACAAAGAGCAGAACGAGGACATAGTCTTTGTACTGGCTGGCATCCATGCCGCCGCGCAGTTCGTCGCAACTTTGCCAGAGAGAGGAATAGAGTTCGGATTTCTTGAGGGCCATACTTCCTTTTTGGTACTTCTGTCAAAAACAAAATATACCGATTACAGCGAAAGTATGGCAACAATAACGTTCATACCATGAAAGCCTCTTTCTTGCGTTGCGAATTGGCGGTCATTATCCGTCGGCTGAGGAGAGGGTAAACTGCGCTCTCAAGAGTAAAGCTGGAATGAACTACCAACTGACTACGGGACGAAAGCCAGGCGGAAGCCAACAGTATCGCGCCGGTCGTAGGGGGAGCGGCTGCCACGAAAAGCCGACCGAAAGTACACGACATCGTCGTCCCAACTCCCGCCACGAATCACATTGCGCGAACCGGCTTTAGGCCCAAGAAGATTGGCGAAAGAACCCTTGTCTCCATACCAGTCGCTGAACCACTCCCATACATTGCCCGCCATATCATAAAGCCCTTCTGGAGTGGCACCTTCGGGATAACTTCCAACAGGTGTTGTGGCTCCTATATTACTTTCATAATAGTTAAGCAGTCGAGGATTCGCCTCTCCCTTCTCTTCCAGCCAGGGATACTTACGCACTCTCTCGCCACTTGTACCCTGCTTCCCTTCTGCGGCCCACTCCCACTCAAACTCATTCAGTAGTCGATACTCTTTTGCAGTCCCTTCAACCATCGAAAGCCATCGAGCGTAGGCGCGAGCAGCATACCAAGTAACGCCAACAACGGGGTTTTGCCCTCCACCAAATTTACGATCGTCATCATAGTTTGAAAAAGCGAAGCGGCTCCGTCCACCAATCGTCTCCAAAATGGGTCACGAGTTTGCGGAGCTGCTCGTAGGGACGGTCTTCCTTGAGCTGTACTCCGGCGAGGTATTCACGGAATGATTTATGCCGGAAAAGGTACTCCTCGCCCCCCGACTCCACCAGCAGACCGGCGCGTTTGACCAGAAAGTCGCAAAAGAGTGGAGCATCAGGAGGCGTTTCCCTGGTATTGAGCGTATCGAGCCACTTCTGCATGGCGGTGTGCATGGCATATCAGAAAAATAGAGCATAACCGGCCTCTTGAGAATGGTCATCATCCTCTGTACCTCTTCAACGGCACCCCCCGCAGCCCTCGGCGTGGGTGTTCCTATGCAATTCCAGAAAATACCGATGACACAATCACAGTCATCAACAATCTGGCGATTAATATGCTCCTGGGGCCCCTCACCCTCTCCCCGGCTTCGAGGTGCAGCATGTTTTTCCCAAAGCACCGCCTCAAGCACCATCTTTCGCTCTTCACCATTGCGGATGTTCCAATCTTCGATAACCTTCTCAACAATCTTCCGCTCGGCGTCAACATCACCCGGCGAAGCAACAAGAATTTTCAGATGTCGTCTTCTGTCGTCGGCCATGACGCTTGTCTGTTGAAATTAAGAGAGGAGTTGCGAGCATTACGCGCAATGGATGTAAAGTCAATATAGCGTAATCTGCCCTTGCGGTCAAAAGCGCAGTTCCGCCAATGTCAGGTCGGGATTCACCTCAAGCACTTCAAGAATCCTCTCCAGCGATTTGCCTGTTATGGGAAATTTTTATAAATGTCCTTCCTGTGTAAAATACGGGTAGAAACAAGTTTGTCGGCAGCGTATTCTATCCCTATTCTATAATCCCCTGCACGGATACGATAAAAGGTGTCATAACCTTGAAGCTTTTTCAGATGCCTGATTTCGGTCAAACTTTCAGCATTCTTGCACTCAATAATAATTGCTTTGATTTTTGCCAGCAGCTTCTCATCGCGAAGTTTTCGTAGCTCTTTTGCAAAGCACTGTTCAAAGATAATGTTCACTTCGAATTGCCGTCAAGAATGGAAAAAATTTCATCCTCTGATACAAATTCATTCTTCCTCTCTTCAGCGATGGCATTTGCCAGACCCACATCCTCTAAAGCTTCTATTATAACATCATACAACAAGTTTTTCTTTGTCTTTAAAAGCTCTACTACAACCTCGGAAAGAAGTTCTTTGGTTTTTTCATCACTTATATGGAGTTCCATAAAAATATCTCCGGCAACATGTTTTCCTGAAATTGTTATGATTTTAGTCCAAGATCCCTCATTTCCTCTATCAACGTCCAATCCACGCACCTCTCCTCTCCATCAAGAATGTATTGATTTTGTCACTCACCAACACAGCTTATAACGTACTCCCGGGTTGCGCCTTCACTCAAACAATAACGTTCATACCATGAAAGCCTCTTTCTTGCGTTGCGAGCTGGCATCATCCGCTCACCGCAGGGCCGGAGAGGCGGCTGCGGCCTCCGGAGCCGGGATGCACCCTGATTTGTGTGCTGATGCGCTCCTTGATGGCCGCTACATGCGAGATGATACCGATGATCTTGCCCTTTTGCTGCAGGGCGGCAAGGGTCTGCAGTGCAGTATCAAGAGCATCTTCGTCGAGTGTGCCGAATCCTTCGTCAAGAAAGAGCGAATCGACCCGAACGTTGCGGCTCGACATCTGCGAAAGCCCGAGCGCGAGTGCAAGGCTGACGATGAAGCTCTCCCCACCCGAGAGGTTGCGGGTGGAGCGCACCTCTCCTGCCTGATAGTTGTCGATCACATTGAGGCCGAGCGGTTGATCTCCGGAACGAACAAGGAGGTAACGGTCGCTCATGTTGACCAGTTGGCGATTGGCGTGGCCGATCATGATATCAAAGGTGAGCCCCTGGGCGAAGTTGCGATATTTTTTGCCGTCGCCTGATCCGATAAGGTTGTGCAGGGTTGTCCACCGTGTGCACTCAATCTGCTGTGCGGCAAGGGCGGCTGTTTTTTCACGCAAAAGGGCGGCGGCTTTTTCGTGCTCGTAGAGACGGATTTTGAGTGCGGCACTTTCGGATTGGAGGGTGACGAGCGTAACGGAGAGGAGGCTGATCTCTTTTTGCAGCTCTTCGGGGGAGTGACTGGTAAGGGCCCTCTTTTCTTCCTCCATCAGCTTGCCCTGGCGTTCGCCCTGCAGGGTTTCAAGTTCGAGACGGCGTGCGGCAAGCCTTTTGGAGCGCTCTTCAAGCTTTTCCAAGGCTTCACGCTCCAGCCGTGCTGCAAGAAAACTTTTGAGACTCTCGAATCCTGCGCTGGCGAGTTCCCCGGTAAGCTGAGAGTTTTTCTGCGCAATCTCCAGAGCCCTTGCGTCTGATGATGCGGCAATCATACCGAGCCGGGCTGAAAGGTCGCTGATTTGCAGGGATGCTGCATCCCGACTGCTTCGGGCCAATTCAACTGCCTCTTCGGCTCTTTGTACCTCCACTCTCTGTGTGCGCTCCGCCTCATCCGGATTTTTTTCTCCAAAGAGTTGCTGCCGCTGCTGCTGAAGCTGTGAATATGCCGCTTTTGTGGCAAGAGATACCGTTTGCTTTTCACCATGCTCCTGCGTTTTTGCCAGACACAGCTCCTGCTGAGAGTTCAGATTGCCTTCCAGGATGTTGATTTGCTGAAGCGCAAGGGCTTTGGTATCGAATGCCTCTTGCCACTGTTTGCAACGGGAGTGGAGCGCAAGGAGCACACCATGGTAAGCTGGCTCTTCTGCGGAGAGGATGCCGTATCGGGCAACTTCACGGTCGAGGCTTTCCTGAAGAACTGCTTTCCGCTCACGGCTCTTGCTGAGAGATGCCACTCCCCTCTCGACCTCCGTTACGGCGCTTTTCAGGCCATAAAGGGCTGCATCCTCCTGCCGGACCGATTCGGCAAGCTGCTGAACAAGTAGCTGCTCCTCTGCTTCTGCAAGCTTCTGCTGTTGTTCCAGTCGCTCCGCACCGGCAAGTACCTCTGCACGCTCTGCGACCTGGCTCCGGGCTCGAGAGAGCAGGTCAACGGCAGCTTCATGACCCGATTCCCCGGCAATCGCAAGCTGTGCTGCAAGATTTTGCAGGAGAGCACGCTCTTCCGCCAGCGCCTTCTGCCGATCGCTGATCTGGCGCTCATGGTGTTCCCGATCGCTTGCCGCTTTTGCCGTCTCAACCTGTAGCGCAGTAATCCTTGTGCTGCTCGCCTGCAGCGATGCTTTGGCCATGCGCAATTCGTCGCCATCACCGTCGATTTCGGGGCTCTCATCAGCCCAGGGGTGGTGCAGCGATCCGCAGAGGGGGCAGGGTACCCCATCATGCAGCAGTCGGCGCTCCTCTTCAAGTGAACGGATTTTCTTTTGCAGTGCAGCCTCCCGTTCAAGCGTTTCGACAAGCTGCACCTCTCTCTGCTGAAGCAGGGTAAGGCGCTCAATCTCTCCTGCAAGACGGGACAGGATGGCATCACTCTCCAGCGTAGCCTGCCCTGACTTGGCGATACGATCTTCAATCTCTTTGGTTGCGGCAACTTTTGCCGCAAAGGCCTCGAGTAATCTTGTCCGCTCGTGCAGCCCCTCAACCTCACGGCGCAGTTGCGCGACATCCACCCCTGCAAGCAGGGATGCAAGACGTTCCGTCATATTGTGACGCAGGAGACGGGCGGCATCAAGAGCAACGCGGGCTTCGGCTGTTTGCGGTTGCAATTTGACAAGAAGCGTTTCAGCCGTTCCAAGCTCTCTTTGCCTCTCTTTGAGCAAGGTTGCAGCCTCTGATTCCCCCTTTTGCACCTCCTCGTACTGCTGAACCGCCGCTTCAATCCCGCTCAAGGAAGAGATGAGGAGCTGATCTGTATGATGTCCGGCAAGGTAAGCCTCCGACTCTGCAACGATTTTCCTCTTTTGCTCACTCTCCAGCTCAATTCCGCCGATCAATTTTTCTGATGCTGAAATCTGGTCACGAAGGTGCCTGGCAGCCTCTTCCTGCTCCCGAAACTGCTCCAGCTTAGCCAACAATTGCACATCGAGCGCCCTCACCTCGCGCAACACAACGGAGAGTGTTTTATCCTGCTCTTTAAGGTGCTGCTGTTGCTCTTCCGCTTCCAGGAATAGCTCTCCGCGCTTGGCAAGAGCTGTTTTTGCATCATCCAGCTTGCTCTCCAGAGCGTTTTTCTCCTGCACCTCCCTTTGTTGAAGCTCCTGCAGTTGGTGAAGTGTTGTGTATGCCGATTCAAACCCGGCGGCCCGGCGAGCCAGCTCCATTTGTTGGCGGTCAGGGATGAAGCGCTCCTCATAATCCACAAGCTGACGAAAATCGCCCTCCATCCCTTCAAGCTCTGCTTTCATGGCTGCAATCTGGCTGAGCCATCGCAGAGCGGCTTCAGCTTCGCTCTGCCTGCTGATAATGGCGGCCTCCTCCTTTTGTTTTTCCTGCAACTCCGCATTTGCTTCGGCAAGCGCGGCATCGTCGAGCAACTGGATGGCGGAGCACTCCCCCCTGATGGCTTCCAGTTTCTGCTGCTCCGATCGGTTGCGCTCGTGCACACGAATGGATATCAGTGAGTAAATCTCCGTACCGGTGATCTGTTCAAGCACCGGAGCACGCTCATCCGAAGATGCCTGGAGAAAAGCGGCAAATCCGCCCTGGGCAAGCAGCATGGAGCGGGTGAACTGTTTAAAATCCATCCCGGTCATTTTTTCTACTGCGGCAAGGGTATCCTGCAGTTTCGATTCGATGATTCTGCCTGTTGCCGCATCGGCAATCTCATGCTTCTGCGGCTGGAGCTCGCCGCCCGGATGCCTGCGGGAACGATGCTGCGACCAGTGGCAACGGTATCGGCCGCTTACCGTTTCAAAGAGCACTTCGGAAAAACACTCCCCGCTCTGGCGCGACATGATCTCATTGCCGCTCTTGTTTATCTTTTCGAGACGCGGTGTCTGGCCGTAGAGAGCAAGCGAAATGGCATCAAGAATGGTGCTTTTTCCTGAACCGGTCGGCCCGGTTATGGCGAAGATGCCCTCCAGCGCATACTCCGGAGCGGTAAAATCGATAAACCACTCTCCCGAAAGCGAATTCAGGTTTTTGAAGCGTAACGAGAGGATTTTCATAACAATTGCTTATGCCGGAAAGTGCTGACCTCCAGCGGTTCATCATCTTCGTGCGTCGAAAGGAGGATCTCCTGATAGGCCTGCACCAGAGCTGCTCGTTGAGCTTCCGGCACGTTGGCGGCATTGAGGCAGCGCTCGAAAACATCTGACTCTCCAAGTTCATCGAGTGATTCGTGCTCTGAAAGCTGCTGGAGCACAAGGGTCGCCAGACGATTGTTTTTCATGCGGCGGATTTCGAGCATGGAACCTTTTATGGCCTCTTCAAGCAGCCCCCTTAAATCGCCGGGCAGTTCAGCACCGGTATACTCGATTTCAAGCCAGGCGGTGCTTCCTTCGGCTTTGAGCTGAAAGATGCGTGAGGTAATGGATTCCACCGTTCCACTGATCCTTTCAAGTTGTTGAAACAGGGGCACCGTAACCGCATGGATCCTCCGTTCACCATCAGTGAAATCGACAAGGAGAACCTCTTTTTGCTGGCGTGCCTCGCCGAAGCCCATCGGAAGTGGCGAGCCGCTGTAGCGCAGGTGCTCCTCGCCTCCAACTTTTTGAGGAACATGCAGGTGACCGAGGGCAAGGTAGTCTATCGCTGCCGGAAAGATAGATCGGCTCACATGGGCAAGCGAACCGACATAGAGTTCGCGTACCCCGTCGCCATCAACGGTTGTGCCCCCTGCGGTAAAAAGATGGCCCATTGCAACCATTGGCACCGCGCCTCCCTCCTTCAGTCGAAGCGCATCTGCTGTCTGGCACACCTCCCGATAATGACGCTCAATGCCTTCGAGCAGTTTGCGGCTTTTCTCCTCCAGGCTCTCTCCGGCCTCAACGCTGCGGATGTCGCGGTCACGCAGATGCGGCACTGCGCAAACAACAGCCTCAAGACCGCCCCGGCTGTCGCGAAGTTCTACCACCTCATCGGTTGGTTCATCACTTGCCGAACCAACCACATGCACATCGAGAGCCCGAAGAAGCGCCTTTGGAGCATTGAGAAATGAGGGAGAATCGTGGTTACCGGAGGTAATTACCACATGGCGGCAGATGGTAGAAAGGGCAACCTTGTGGAGAAAGCCGTAGTAAAGCTCCTGTGCGCGACTGGAGGGCACAGAGCTGTCGAAGAGATCTCCGGCAACCAGAAGCGCATCGACATGCTCACTCTCAATCAGCTCGGCAAGCCAATCAAGAAAAGCTGAAAACTCGCTATGGCGATTCCTCCCGTAGAGGGTTCGGCCCAAATGCCAATCGGAGGTATGGAGAAATTTCATGGTTTACCGTTATGCGTTCTGTTTGGTTGCGCCCTTATGCCAAACAATAAATGCTCATTCTGCAGGGCTGACGGAGATGCTGTGGCAACGCTTTTTGCGGCAAAATTTACCATTAATTTTATTCAGCAACGAGCTTTTGTTGTTGTATTGCTGCCCTCCCCCCTTTTACTTATTGCTACACCCTGACGCAAAGAGCTTCTCTTCTGTGAACTGTTTTCCAGCATGCTCTCTTTGCTTGTTTATGTTATAATTTCTGTAACTTTGTCGTGAATTGCCGATAATGATCAAGCGCGGCAAATTACACAAAAAAGGAGTTTACAACGTTCATTAAAAAAGGAGTGTCAAAATGGCTACAAACAAAAAAGCTTTGTGTGTTGGAGTCAACAACTTCAAGAACTATCCAAGCGCTGCACTGCAGGGCTGTGTGAATGATGCCGGTGACATGTCGAAATTGCTGCAAAATCTGCTTGGTTTTCAGGCTGACGACGTCACCGTGCTGACTGACGCTCAAGCCACGAAGGCCAACATCATCGCTAACCTCAAGGCGATGGTTGATGGCGCAAAAGCGGGCAAATACTCCTGGCTGGTCTTCAGTATGTCGAGCCACGGAACACAGGTGCCCGACCTGAGCGGCGATGAACCCGACCGCGCCGACGAAGCGTTCTGTCCCCACGACCTTGCCCAGGCTGGCAACCAGTGGGATACAAACCACATCATCGTCGATGATGAACTGCGCGACCTCTTTATTCAGTTGCCTGCCAATGTGCTTCTGGAAGTCTATCTCGATACCTGCCACAGTGGTACCGGGCTAAAGTCAATTGACCTGCTGCTCGATCGCACACCCCGCTACCTGCCGCCTCCCTCGCTTGAAGCATTCGAGCAGGTGGACCAGAAACGATCGCGGGGACTTCGTCACGGATTGCTTGAAAAGGGTATTGTGCACAACATCCTCTGGGCGGCATGCCGTTCTGACCAGACGAGTGCTGATGCCAAGATCGCCGGCGGCTGGCATGGAGCATTTACCTACTATTTTTGCAAGGAGATGACTGCGTGCAACAACGCCCTCTCCCGTGCCGCATTATTGACCAAAATTCGCACCGACCTGAAAAAAGGAAAGTACAGCCAGATTCCTCAACTGGAGTGCGAGGCAACAACTCGCAAGTTAAAAATCGGGTGAGAGTTGAGCGGCCATCAGAACAGGATCCTTACGGAGGTTCAGTTGCCCGCTTGAACGGTGGCTGAACCTCATCAGTTCTCATAACTATTTCCCGTTTTTTTTCTAAATTGATCGCGATGGAGAGCTTGTTGCAAAGAGCTCTCTTTATGGAACTTGTCTGATTTTTTCATTGTTGTGTTCAGCTCGAAGAAGCACTCGCTTTATGTCAACGATAAACGATAATTACGCTCATGTATTTTGATCCCCTGTATTTTGTTTTTGCCCTGCCCCCTATGCTGCTTGGCCTGTGGGCACAGTTCAAGGTAAAATCTGCGTTCAACAAATATTCACAGGTACGCACCCAAAGCGGTATGAGCGGTGCAGAGGCTGCCCGACGCATTCTTCAGCGAGGCGGACTCGGCAATGTGACCATTGAAACGGCTCATGGTATGCTTTCAGACCATTACGACCCCAGCCAAAAGGCGCTGCGCCTGAGTGACGAGGTCTACCGCCTTCCAAGCATTGCCTCAGTTGGTGTTGCTGCACACGAGGCCGGCCACGCCCTTCAGGACAAAACGGGCTATATGCCGCTGCAGTTACGTTCGATTATGGTACCTGCCGTCTCAATCGGCAGCAATCTCGGCCCCATTATCTTTATGGCAGGCATGTTCCTTGCCGGAACCATCGGTACAACCCTTGCCTGGGCGGGAATCATCCTCTTTGGAGCTACGGCGCTTTTTGCCCTGGTCACCCTTCCGGTGGAGTTTGATGCAAGCCGTCGGGCAAAAGAGCTGCTGGTCTCGCAAGGAATTGTGTCGAGTGCGGAGATGGAGGGGGTCAATGCGGTACTCAATGCTGCTGCACTCACCTACGTTGCCGCTGCGGCCCAGGCAATTATGCAGTTGGTCTATTTTCTCACCATCATGAACCGCAGGGACTCGTAGCATGAAGAATATTTTCCGCAAAAAGCCACTCTCGCTGTTGCTCGGCGAAATGGATGGCGAGCATCGGCTGAACAGGATTCTCGGACCGGTAGCCCTGACCAGTCTTGGTGTGGGAGCCATTATTGGTACCGGCATCTTTGTGCTGATTGGCGTAGCCGCTCACGACAAGGCTGGCCCAGCCGTAACACTCTCGTTTGCCGTTGCCGCCATTGCCTGTATTTTTGCCGCGCTCTGCTATGCGGAATTTGCCTCGATGGTGCCGGTTGCCGGTTCGGCCTATACCTACGCCTACGCAACGCTCGGAGAGTTGATGGCCTGGATTATCGGGTGGGATCTGATTCTTGAATATGGCGTGGCTTCGGCGACGGTGGCGCACGGATGGTCGAAATATTTTCAGGATTTTCTTGGCATATTCGGCATCGGCATTCCCCATCTTTTTTCCAATGCACCGCTCGATTTTGACCCGGAAAGCGGCCTTTTGAACTTGACCGGTGCCTGGTTTGATCTTCCGGCAGTGCTCATTTCCCTCGTCGTCACGGTGATTCTTGTCAAAGGAATCAGGGAGAGCGCCCGATTCAATGCCGGAATGGTGATTGTTAAGGTTGCCATTGTGCTGCTGGTGATTGTGCTTGGTGCGTTTTATGTCAACCCGGAAAACTGGACGCCCTTTGCTCCCTTTGGCTATTCAGGGTTGAGCCTCTTCGGCCAGACTGTTCTCGGTGAGCCAGGTCAGGGTGGTGCGCCTGTCGGGGTGCTTGCCGGAGCTGCCATGATTTTTTTTGCCTATATCGGCTTCGACGCCATTTCAACCCATGCCGAGGAGGCACGCAATCCACAGCGTGATATACCAATCGCCATCATCAGTTCGCTGGTCATCTGCTCACTCCTCTATATTGCCGTGGCAGCCGTTGTGACCGGTATGGTTCCCTACAACCAGATCAGCATTGATGCTCCGGTCTCCAATGCCTTTATGCAGGTGGGAATCGGTTGGGCGCAACTGCTCATTTCACTGGGAGCAATCACCGGTATCACCTCTGTTCTGCTGGTGATGATGCTGAGCCAGCCAAGGATCTTTCTTGCCATGGCTCGTGACGGCTTGCTGCCAAAGTCGTTTTTTGGAGCAATTCATGAAAAATTCAGGACGCCCTGGAAGTCAACCATCCTGACCGGGTTTTTTGTTGCCTTGCTGGGCGGTCTTCTCCCCTTGCGCCTGTTGGCCGAGCTGGTCAATATCGGTACCCTTTTTGCCTTTGTTGTGGTCTGCAGCGCGGTGCTCATTATGAGAAAAACACACCCGGAGGCCAATCGTCCTTTCAGGGCTCCCCTGGTGCCGTTTGTGCCCATTGCAGGTATCCTCACCTGCCTCATGCTGATGTTCTCACTCCCTGCTGAAAACTGGTTGAGGCTGATTGTCTGGTTGCTTTTGGGATTTGTTATCTACTTTTTTTACGGACGCAAACACAGTGCATTGAACAGTATCAAACCATGACCATAAGCACGATGAAGGAGAAGGTATTTCTCATTACCGGGGCATCAACCGGTATTGGTGAAGCAACGGCAAGGCGCGCGGTTGAAGCGGGCTTTAAGGTGGTACTTGCCGCCCGTTCTACCGAAAAGCTTGAGCAGTTACAGGTGGAGCTTGGTCAGGAAAACACACTGGCGGTTACCTGTGATGTTGCTGACTGGCATTCACAGGTGAGTCTGGTGGAACAGACCCTGAACCGGTTTGGCCGAATTGATGTTGTTTTTGCCAATGCCGGTTTTTCGAAGGGATCGACCTTTTATGGCGGCGAGGATAAACCAGAAGAGTGGCGGGAGATGGTGATGGTCAATGTTTATGGCGCTGCTGCCACAGCTCGCCTGACCCTTCCTGAACTGGTGAAAAACAGGGGGCACTTTCTGATCACCGGCTCTGTTGTCGGGCGTGTCACCTCCATCAGAAACCTCTATTCGGCAACGAAATGGGCGGTCACCGGCATGGCGCAGGCTATTCGCAATGAGATGGCGGCAACCGGGGTACGCGTCACCCTTGTTGAGCCGGGAGTGGTCGATACACCCTTCTGGGATAATCTGCAAAAACCCTCCACCGCAGCACTTCAGCCGGATGATATTGCCCGTGCGGTAATGTATGCCGTCCTCCAGCCGGCGCATGTTGATGTGAACGAAATCCTGATACGACCAACTGGACAACCCCACTGAACGCCCTCTCTGACACAAGCTTTTTGCAAGTACAACTCTCTAACAAATCCAATGCTGATAACCTTTGAAGGAATTGATGGTGCAGGTAAATCAACCCAGATAAACGAGCTTGCCGACGCACTCAGCGCCCGGGATATTGAAACGGTCATTCTGAGGGAACCGGGTGGCACGGCAGTGGCTGAACAAATCCGCCATCTCCTTCTTGAAAGTTCACACGAAATCAGCCCGATCGGTGAGCTGCTTCTTTTTTCGGCTAGCCGCGCTGAGCTGGTTCAGGGGGTTATCATGCCGGCCCTTGCGAGCGGCAAAACCGTCATTCTTGACCGTTTTTTTGACTCGACAACCGCCTATCAGGGCTATGGACGAGGCCTTGACAAGGAGTTGCTCCGCTCAATCATTGCCATTTCGACCTGCGGCCTGACTCCTGATATCACCTTCTATCTCGATCTTGCACCGGAAGAGGCACTGAAGAGAAAATTTGCAAAAACATCGCTTCCTCTTGCATTCGAGGGTGATGAGCTTGACCGCATGGAGCGCTCAGGGCTTGAATTTTACCACAATGTCCGTCAGGGCTACCTTGAGATTGCACGCATCAACAGCGAGCGCTTCGTCTGCCTCAACGCCCTTGACTCCATTACGGTGATTCACGACAGGATTATTGCACTTCTGGGGGAGCGGTTTGGAGCGTGAAAAGCTGCCTGGAAACTCTTGATTGTGGTGCTTTTGTTTTTTAATGAAATTCTTATAAGGGAATCTGAAAGATTTTGATTAAATTGTAGTACGTATTACACCATCATCACACCCTTACCGGCAACCCATGCACGAGAGTATTCTTAAAGAGCGTCAGTTGAACACCTTTTCCACGTCGATCTCATTACAGGATATCCGAACCTTGAAGGAGCTCTATCAGCTCAAGGCCGAGACCCGTGAATTGCGTGCGCCGGTAGTCAACAACATCATCAAGCAGCGAGTTGTAGGGCAGGCATGTGTGGAGTCGCTGAAAAACGCGCTCTACTCGCTCGAAACCATCTACATTGATGACGATACAGGGCACCGCCTCCTGCGGCTTGACGGTCTGAAGCAGATTCATGTTGATCTGACCTACGAAATCAGGGAGCTCCAGAAAGATATCTACTACCTTGAATACGGAGAAGACCGGTTCATTGCATACCTTGCGAAGTTTATTCCTGATTTCTGGCACTACGTCAACGAGGGGGTTAAACAACTGAAAGGAAAACACTTTGATGCCTTTATTACCGATCGTGACGGAACAACCAATAACTACTGCGGACGTTACCGCTCTTCGGTACAACCCATCTACAACTCGGTATTCCTCACTCGTTTTGCCAAGAACCGCTGCAACAAACCAATTTTCATTACCTCGGCCCCTCTGAAAGATTTTGGTATTCTGAATGTCTCAATCAACCCGAGCAACACCTTTATTTACGCAGGCTCAAAGGGAAGAGAGTTCATCAATCTCGACGGCGAGTTCAACAGCTTTCCCATAGAAGAAAAAAAGCAGCATCTGATCCATCTTTTGAACGAGCGGATGGTCGTGCTCCTGCAGCAGCAGGATTTTGAAAAATTCAACTTTATCGGTTCGGCCCTGCAAATGAAGTTTGGCCAGACCACCGTTGCCCGTCAGGATATCAGCCACTCCATAAAGGATGATGAATCTTCAGCTTTTCTTGAAAGAGTCAAAGGAATTGTCCGGGAAATAGACCCGAGTGGTCGGAACTTCAGAATTGAAGATACCGGCCTCGACATCGAAATCATTTTGACCATCGATGGAGCTTCCGACGAATCGCCAATCAAGGATTTTGACAAAGGTGACGGACTTGCCTTTATCTGCAGCAAACTTGGTCTGTGTTCTACACGGGGATCAGCCCTTGTGTGTGGCGACACTCCTTCAGATGTTCCGATGCTGCAAAAGGCGATGGAAATGTTTGACGATGTCTGGACGATTTTTGTCACAAAGGACGAGAAGCTGAAAAAGCAGATTGAAGAGATATGCCCGAACAGCTATACGGTACCCTACCCCGACACTCTTCTGACCATTCTTGGTCTGCTTTCCTTGTAAAAATATGATTTCTTTTATGATAATCTTTCAACTACTGGTATGAGCAATATTTTCAAAGGCGCAATTTTCGATCTTGACGGAGTCATTACAGGCACGGCAAAAGTGCACAGCCTGGCATGGGAATCGATGTTTAACTACTTCCTGAAGAATTATGCTGAGTTAAACGACGACACCTACCATCCTTTTGACCCGGCCCACGACTATCACAAATATGTGGATGGCAAGCCTCGAATGGAGGGCGTCAAAAGCTTTCTTGCCTCTCGTTATATTGACCTGCCTTTCGGTGAAATGGACGATGATCCGGAAAGAAATACGATCTGTGGCTTGGGAAACCGTAAAAACAGTCTCTTTACTGAAATCCTCATCAAGGAGGGCCCGGAGGTCTATACCACATCGGTTGATCTGATCAAAGTCCTTATATCAAAAGGGATCAGAATCGGTATCGCCTCATCAAGCTGCAATTGCCAGCTCATTTTGAAGCTTGCCAAACTTGAACACCTCTTTGAGACCCGTGTTGACGGTGAGGTCTCCATAGAACTTGGTCTGAAGGGAAAGCCGAATCCGGATATTTTCATCATGGCGGCCAAAAACCTTGGCCTGGAACCCCACGAATGTGTTGTTGTTGAGGATGCCATCTCCGGCGTTCAGGCTGGATCACGAGGTAATTTTGGCTTGGTACTCGGTATTGCCCGTGACATCGCAGGGTCAAAACTGAAAGAACATGGCGCAGATATTGTTGTCGGTGACCTTGGCGAAATTACGGTCGCGGAGATCGAACGATGGTTCAGCAAAGGGCTTGAGTTTGAGGGGTGGAACCTCACGTATACGGATTATTCTCCCAAAGATGAAAAGCTGCGCGAAACCCTGACCTCATGCGGTAATGGCTACCTTGGCGTAAGAGGTGCCTATGAAAGTTCATCCTGTTCCAACCACCACTATCCCGGTACCTATATTGCAGGGATTTTCAACCGAGTGCCCTCGAAGGTACATGGCCAGACCATTTACAACAATGACTTTGTCAATACACCGAACTGGCTGCCCGTCGAGTTCAGAATCGGTGGCGGAGAGTTCATTGAGCCGCTTGGGCAGAAGATACTGAGTTATCGCCAGAACATGAGCCTGCGCAACGGACTCATGGAGCGGGAACTTGTCATTCAGGACAACCTTGGCAGAATAACGAGCATCAGCAGTCGCCGGTTTGCAAGCATGGACGATCCGCATCGCTGTGCGCTGAAGTTTACCCTGAAACCGGTCAATTACAGCGCCGAAGTTGAGTTCCGATCAGGAATTGACGGCAGGGTGCAGAACAAAAATGTTGCCCGTTACAACGAGCTGACGAGCGATCATCTTGAGGCGGTCGAGAGTCTTTCGGAAGAGCAGCTCATGCTGCTTCATGTCCGTACCAATGTATCGCATTACGACATTGTGACCGGCACAAAAACAAGAATTTTATGCCACGGCAAGCCTGCGGTTATTGAACGTTCAACCCTGAAGAGTAACCGCTATATCGGTGAATTGTTCAAGCTGTCACTCAATCCGAACAAAGGCTGCACCATTGAAAAACTGGCATCTATCCATACCTCTCTTGACTTAAAGAATACCGATCCGCTGAAAGCTGTCCGACTTTCACTGCAAAGCGAGGACTCTTTTGATTCGCTCTTGAAGGCGCATAACGATGCCTGGGAAAAAATATGGAGCAAGGCTGATCTCGTTATTGAGGGCGACCGCTACAGCCAGAAACTGCTCCGTCTGCACACCTTCCACATGATGTGCACCGCTTCGCCGCACAATCCATCCATTGACGCCGGAATGCCGGCCCGTGGCCTGAACGGCGAGGCTTACCGTGGCCATATTTTCTGGGATGAAATCTTTATTCTTCCATTTTTCAACCGCCACTTCCCTGAAATTTCGAAGGCTCTTCTCATGTACCGCTACCACCGCCTTGATGCGGCAAGGGAGTATGCGCGTGAAAATGGCTACAAGGGCGCAATGTACCCGTGGCAGACCGCCGATGATGGCCGCGAAGATACGCAGGTCATCCATTTCAATCCAAAGAGCGGCACCTGGGGCCCTGACCTCAGTTCCCTGCAGCGACACGTTTCGATCGCGGTCTTCTATAACGTCTGGCGTTACATCTATGACACCGATGACACGCAGTTCCTCAATGAGTATGGTGCTGAACTGATGTTTGAGATTGCCCGCTTCTGGGCCTCAATTGCCTCGTATTCACCCGAGAGCGGCAAATACCATATTGAGGGCGTGATGGGGCCTGACGAATTTCATGAAACACTGCCCGGAAGCGGCAAAGAGGGGCTGAAAGACAATGCCTACACAAACATCATGGCAATCTGGCTCTTCGACAAGGCTGTTGAGATTGGCAACAAAATGGATCCGGCGCTCTTCGAAGCTCTTGCGGCAAAAATCAATCTTGATCTTGATGAGCCGAAGTTGTGGCGGGAAATCAGCAGCCATTTAAATGTTCTGATTGATGAGCGTGGTGTGCTGGAGCAATTTGAAGGTTACAACAGCCTCAAAGAGCTTGACTGGTCTCACTATCGTGCCACTTATGGCAATATCCACCGTATGGACAGGATACTGAAAGCTGAGGGTGATTCGCCTGATTTGTACAAGGTTGCCAAACAGCCTGATGTTTTGATGACCTTCTATACACTCTCTCCCGGAGAGGTGGCCGAGCTATTGGGAAAAGTCGGCTACACGCTGCCTGATGCGCTGACCTTTGTGAGAAACAATTATGCCTATTATGAACCACGGACAAGTCACGGTTCAACCTTGAGCAAGGTGGTTCACAGCATCATCTCAAGCTATCTGCAGGATGGCCATGATATGGCATGGAAATGGTTTTCGGAGGCACTGAAAAGTGATATTCAGGATACCCAGGGAGGTACCACCCAGGAGGGCATCCACTGCGGCGTGATGGCAGGAACGCTTGATACGGTTATCCGTTATTTTGCCGGCATCTCGTTCTACAATGAAAAAATCAATGTGCATCCAAACCTGCCTGCACAATGGAAAAAACTTTCGCTGAGCGTCTGTTTCAGAAAGAACCGTTATGCCGTAACCATTGCTCAAAACGACGTCACCGTTACCCTGATTGATGCTGCGGATGATAAAGCCCTTGCATGTGTTGTCGGGCAGCATATCACCCTGGAAAAAGGAGTAGCCTACCACTCTGCGTCGGTATAAATAAAGTATAAAAAAAGGCATGGAGGCTGGCGTCAAGCCAGCTTTCTGCTTTATATTGCAGCAATGAAGTTTTATTGTTTTTTTGACCTTTTGTTGACCTATTGAAGATCCCATGCGCCTTTCAAACTTTCGTTATACCCTGCCAAAAACCAAAATTGCTGACGAGCCCTCTTCGCCCAGAGAGAAGTGCAAGATGATGGTCCTGAACCGGCGAAAAAAAGATATCGAACATAAAAACTTTGAAGATATCGTCTCCTATTTCAAGAAAGGAGATCTGCTCGTCTTGAATAACAGCAAGGTTTTTCCTGCAAAAATTTTCGGTCAGAAGGAGAAGACCGATGCAAAAATCGAGGTTTTCCTGCTCAGGGTGCTCAACAAAGAGGCCGGACTGTGGGATGTGCTGGTTGATCCGGCCAGGAAGGTAAGAGTCGGCAACAAGATTTACTTTGATGAGGATGTGGTTGCTGAAGTCGTCGACAACACCACTTCCCGCGGCAGAACCATCAGATTCCTTAATCCGGATATCGATGTTTTCAGTCTTGTCGACAGAATTGGCAGAATTCCCCTTCCACCCTATTTCACCCGCCAGCCACGTGAATCGGACAGGGTGGATTATCAGACTGTCTACGCCTCAGAGACTGGAGCTGTCGTTGCCCCTATGGCAGGATTGCATTTCACCATGCCCATACTGCAGAAAATCCAGAAAATCGGCGTAAAAATCCTCCCGATCACTCTTCATCCAAGCTTAAGCACCTTCAACGCCATTGAGGTTGAAGATGTCTCCAAGCATAAAATGGATTCGGAATATTTCAATATTCCCTACCAGACAGCCATGGAGATCAATGAAACGAAACTCAATAAATCAGGACGAATTATGGCGGTCGGAACAACGACGTGCCGCGTGCTTGAGGCCAATGCTACGGTCGATGGAAAGATCAAATTTGGTAGGGGCTGGACCGACAAATTCATTTATCCACCCTATCAGTTCAAAGTGGTCGACGCTCTTCTGACCAATTTTCAGCAGCCTGAAACAACTCTGCTGATGACCGTAAGCGCTTTTGCCGAACACCGACTGCTTATGGATGCGTATAAAAGCGCACTCAAGGAGGATTACCAGTTTCTGGCATACGGAGATGCCATGTTCATTCATTAAACAGCGGAGCAATTGACTCGTTTATGCATGCAATAGCCATTATAGCCGCAAGCGGTATCGGGAAAAGAATGCAGCTCAAGGAGGGAGAAAGCAAGCAATTGCTTGAAGTTGGCGGTTTTCCGGTTATCTATCATACCTTGAAGGCATTTCAGATGGCCCCCTCCGTCCAGGCAATCTATATTGCCACAAGGTTGGAGAACCACAGTATACTTGAGGAGATGGCCGCAGCATCAGGCTTCAGCAAGCTGAAAGCCATTGTTGAAGGGGGGGCGGAACGCCAGGATTCCGTCTATAACTGCATTAAAGCTCTTGAAGCGGAGAGACGCTTAACCGGCTGTGTGACAGAAACCATTCTGGTGCATGACGGTGCTCGCCCCTTCATCACGCCTGAAGAGATTGACGAAATATCTCGCCTCGCCATGCTGTACGGTGCCTGTGTGCCTGCAAACCGGCCAAAGGATACGATCAAGCTGGTCGGGGATAATCCGGAATTTTTTGGAGCAACCCTTGATCGCAGTAAACTTCTTCAGGTACAGACACCCCAGGGCTTTCGAAGCGGCCTGCTGATTCAGGCGCACGAGCAGGCTGAACTTGAGGGGTGGTATGCAACCGATGACGCTGCACTGGTAGAGCGGTTTTTTCCCGAGCAGCCTGTGAAAATTTTCGAAACCGGCTACCATAATATAAAAATTACGACTCCGGAAGATATTCCGGTGGCCGAAGCAATATTCCGCCAGATCTCCGTACGGAGTTAACACTGCGAAAAAAGAACAAATAAAACATCTTTCATGCTTGTTTTTTCATGACGCCTGTAGTATATTTTCAGCCGGTAAAATGGTGAGGTAGCTCAGTTGGTTAGAGCACAGGATTCATAACCCTGAGGTCGAGGGTTCAACTCCCTCTCTCACCACCACTGTAAAGCGGGTGTAACTCAGTTGGTAGAGTGTTTGCTTCCCAAGCAAAATGTCGCGAGTTCGAATCTCGTCACCCGCTCAAATTCAGTGGATACTCTCTTAATCTCTTTTTCAGGTTGCCGTTTATGACTCACTCCTCTGTTTTTTTTGGTACGGTCACCGTTGAAGAGATTAACACCACACAGATCATTGACTGCCAGATGGCCCGTCATCTGGGTATTGAACTGACTGAAATCGGCCTCGATTTTATGATCGCCAAAATGCCTGTCGACCATCGCACCATCCAGCGTATCGGTATTCTTCACGGAGGCGCTTCGCTCGCTTTGGCCGAAACTGTCGGAAGTATTGCCGCGTCTTACTGCGTTGACCGCGACTCCTTTTACATTGTCGGCCAGGAAATAAACGCCAACCATATCCGTCCGGTCAGAAGTGGTTTTGTCTATGCTACGGCAACTCCCCTGCATCTTGGAAAAAGCTCGCAGGTATGGGATATCAGAATAAGAAACGAAGAGGGTAAACTTACCTGTGTCAGCCGCTTTACCGTTGCTGTCCTGAAAAAATCTCCGCTTCCACGATAAAGCCGGGCTCTTGTTTGTTGTTTTTTTTAATACCGTCATTCATACTTCGCAGAAGTTTTTCACATTTATTGCAGATTTCAGGGTATGCAAATCGTACAATCAGAAACTCCCGTCTCACCGGTTAACTTCACCTCCGACCCCTCAGAGGAGCTTTTTCGGCAGCTTGCTGCAGAGCAACGATCACGCAAAAAATGGCTGCTCATTCAGCCAGTAAGCAACACCAGCATGATGGTGGATTCGGGTACGGTCAGTATGCCGCTCAACCTGATTATGGTTGCCACCTTGGTCGGAACGATTTTTGACGTCACCTTTATTGATGAGCGACTCGGAGAGAGGGTGCCGGATGATTTTTCCGGATTTGATGTTGTAGCCATCACCTCGCGAACACTCAACGCATCCAAAGCATACCGGATCGGCGACGCCGCCCTGAAGCAGGGCAAAACCGTCATTCTTGGAGGCGTTCATCCCACCATGCTGCACGGCGAAGCGTCAGAGCATTGCACCAGCGTGGTCTATGGTGAAATTGAGTCGATTTGGACGGAACTTGCCACCGATGTGCTGCGAGGCACGATGCAGTCCATCTATCGTGCAAAGGAGCTCAAGCCGATGAGCACCATGCAGCACCCCGATTTCAGTTATGCTCTTCAATCGAAAAACGCAAAAAAATATAGCTCCCGCATTCCGATTCTTGCAACCAAAGGGTGCCCGGTAGGATGCAACTTCTGCACAACCCCAACCATTTACGGCAAAAACTACCGATACCGCGAGCTTGATTTTGTGCTTGACGAAATGCGCTACCATCAGGATCGTATCGGAAAGAAAAATGTCAATTTTTCTTTCATGGACGACAACATCAGTTTCCGTCCCAAGTATTTCATGACACTGCTCGAAGAGATGGCCAAGCTCGGTGTGCACTGGAATGCCAATATCTCCATGAACTTTCTTGACAAACCGGAGGTTGCCGAACTGGCTGGTCGTTCCGGTTGTGACCTTTTGAGCATAGGGTTTGAATCGCTCAATCCCGAAACCCTGAAAACCCTCCATAAAGGGTCAAACCGCCTGAGCAACTACCAGCAGGTTGTTGGCAATCTGCACAAAAACGGTATAGCCATCCAGGGATACTTCATGTTCGGCTTCGACAACGATACCGAAGAGAGTTTCCAGCTTACCTACGACTTCATCATGAAAAACAAGATCGAGTTTCCGGTTTTTTCGCTTGTTACCCCGTTCCCCGGAACACCCTATTTTGACGAGATGAAACCGCGCATCCGCCACTTCGACTGGGACAAATACGACACCTACCACTACATGTTCGAGCCAACCAACATGACCGGTGGAAGACTGCTCGAAAACTTTGTCAAGCTCCAGAAAGAGGTCTACAAAGGGCGCTCCATCATGCAGCGTATGGCAGGCAAACCGCTCAACTGGGTCTGGCTCGCCAACTACGCCATGAACCGCTTCACCAGCAAGCTGTCGCCGGAGTATTATTACTGAGGCCTGAACAGTTTTCCAGTAATTTTACCTGGCTGAAGCCGCAGAAGCCAGCCTTGCCTGCAACTTCAGTCAGGTACGTTACAACACATTCAGCGCAGCATCAAGATGATGAGGCGCTTACCGAATCGATTCAAGAAAGCGCTCCGCATCAACCGCTGCCATGCAGCCGGTTCCTACAGCGGTAACCGCCTGGCGATAGGTAAAGTCCTGAACATCGCCACAGGCAAAAACACCTGGCACATTGGTTTCTGATGATGATTTTTTGGTTTTTATATAACCGTAATCATCCATATCAAGCTGATCCTTGAACAAGGCAGAGTTTGGCGCATGGCCAATAGCAAGAAAAACGCCATCACACTGATGCTCTGAAAATTCACCGCTCACGACATTTCTAAGCCGGATTGCCGTAACTTTTTGACCGTCACCGATAATTTCATCAACGACCTCGTTGAGCATCATGCTGATTTTTGGATTTTTTCGGGTGCGCAAACTCATGATTTTCGATGACCGGAACTCTTCACGGCGATGCACCAAAGTAACATGAGAGGCAAATTTAGTCAGATAAAGCGCCTCCTCCATTGCCGTATCGCCCCCTCCGACAACAAAAACCTTGCTGTCGCGAAAGAAAAATCCGTCACAGGTCGCGCATGCCGAGACACCCTTGCCCCTGTAGCGTGCCTCCGAATCTATTCCCAGCCATTTGGCATTTGCCCCGGTAGCGACAATAAGTGCATGGGTCAAAAATTCACGACCGTCATCAAGCGTCAGGCAGAATGGACTGCGTGAAAGATCAACCTCGGTGACACTGCCACTGACAAACTCCGTATCAAACTTTGCTGCCTGCGCACGCATTTTTGCCATAAGTTCAGGACCACGAATTCCTTCAGGAAAACCCGGGAAATTCTCAATCTCTGTCGTAATCATAAGCTGGCCACCAGGCTGAAATCCATCAATAACAAGTGGCTTAAGATTTGCCCGCCCTGTATAAATTGCTGCTGAATAACCGGCAGGACCGGTTCCCATAATGACAATATCACGTACGTTACTCTGCATAATCTGTTTGTTTCGGAGAATGGTTAAAGAGAGCCGATATGCTCGTCGAGTTTCGATGCAATCGTGTTTTTCGGCATAGCTCCAACCATCTGGTCGACAACCTCGCCATTTTTAAAAACAAGAAGGGAGGGAATACTTCTGATACCATACTGGGCTGCAATCTTGGGGTTCTCGTCAACATTGAGCTTTGCAACAACGGCCTTTCCGGCGTAGTCACTGGCAAGTTCCTCAATAACAGGGCCAAGCATTTTACAGGGGCCACACCAGGGAGCCCAGAAATCAACCAGCGCAACTTTATCTGAATCAAGAATCTCTGCCTTGAAATTCAGCTCCGTGGCCGCAAGATAGTTTTCACTCATTATTTTATTTACCAGTTTAGATTGAACAGCACCCTGAACTTAACTGAAAGAAATATATCGGCACAAACCTTTAAAGACTCTGAAGTCAAGCTTAAAAAAGCCCTAAAAAAAACAAAAAAAGCATGACGTTTTTGACTATGTGTATGTACTCCGCATTGAAAAACCAACATCGCCGCCGCTAAAAGCACACAAAAACCATCACATATTCCCTGTTAACAAGCGCAAAAAAAGCACACAAAGAGTGATCGTCGTGATTATTTCATAAAGGTCGCAGCAGCCTCAACGGTATGAGCCTGCATAAACGTAACTCTTCACCACGATGCACGTATGAGAATTGAATAACCATAAAGATAACCGGCATCCCGGCAGTTGGCACCGGGATAGCGGGGATCATTGTTCCCGTGATATCAACCGATATGCTCGTCGATTTTCTTTGCGATCATGTTTTTCGGCATAGCTCCAAGCATCTGGTCAACAACCTTGCCGTTTTTGAAAATAAGAAGGGAGGGGATGCTTCTGATACCGTACTGGGCAGCACTATTGGGATTCTCGTCAACATTAAGTTTTGCAATAACAGCTTTTCCTGCGTAGTCACCGGCGAGCTCCTCAATAACAGGACCAAGCATCATACACGGGCCACACCAGGCTGCCCAAAAATCAACCAGCGCCACTTTATCGGAATCAAGAATTTCGGTCTTGAAATTTAGGTCTGTTGCCACAAGATATTTTCCACTCATTTTTTGATGTACCAGTTTAGATTAATGATAGTCACCACATTTCACTCAAAATTGAAAATCAATCAGTGGAGAAAGTAACAAAATTTTATCAATAAACCGGACTACCCGGAAATACGCACATTGTCAGGGCCAAGGAGCTCCTCAAGCTTCTCTATCGTGCTTTCCGCCGGATCAATCGGAGTACTGCGGGCAAAAATAGTGATGGTTTCAATATTATCACCCGACTGCGCTTTCACCTCAAATTCGACCGGCGTTCCACCCTTGTTCGCATCAAATATCTTTTTAACCTGACCGAGCTTTTCTTTCTGTGACTGATCATCGGCATCTACTTTCAAAATAAGTTTTTTGACAAAAGCTTGGCGTACCTTTTTTATCGGAATGATCTCCCTGACAAGCAGTTTGAGCATACCGCCGCTCACCTCTCCTTCGGCAACCAGCATCAAGACCTCTTCAGGCTTGATAAGATGGCCGTACTGCTCATAAAGACTGGCAAAAACGGTAAAATCAGCCTTCCCGGTAAAGTCCTCAATAGAACCAAAAAGCATCTGCTTGCCTTTTCGGTCCTGATAGGGTTTTACCGATACAACAAGGCCAATCACCTTGTACTGTTTTGCCGCCACAACCTCTTTTGCATGAAGCTGAAGTGTCGCAAAAGCCTGCCAGTCGCGACGATAGGGCGAAAGCGGATGATGGCTCAAATAAAAACCGACCAGCTTCTTTTCATGCAAAAGCTTTTCAGCTTCCGCCATCATCTCGGCACTATCCAGGTCAGGATAGTGCTCCTCCTCAAGCAGCGTTCCCTCTTCAGCCGTAAAAAAGCCACACTGCCCCAGGGTCACCGAACGGTTCTGCATCTGACCGAACTTAAATGCCTTATCAACATTGGCAAGAAGCCGGGCGCGATGCTGGTCAAGCTCGTCAAATGCCCCCGCAAGAATCAGGCACTCAAGCGCCTTGCGGTTCATAACCCTCAAATCAACTGATGCAGCCAAGTCAAAAAGATTTACAAAATCACGTTTTCGGCGAAGCCTTGAGGTCACAACGGCTCTTGCTGCCGCTCCGACCTGCTTGATGGCACTGAGCCCCACGCGAATAAACGAGCGGCCTGCCTTATCATCCTCAACAGCAAAAAGCGCGTCACTTTTGTTGATGGAAGGTGGCAGCGTCGAAATTCCAAAACTTTTGGCCTCATCGGTCAAATGCTTCATCCGCTCAATATCGCCAATTTCGCTGTTCAAAACGGCCGTCACAAACTCAATGGTGTAATGAGCTTTCAGGTAACCCGTCCAGTATGCAAGAACCCCGTAAGCCGCCGAATGGCTCTTGTTAAAACCGTAACCGGCAAACTCGGCCATAAGCTCAAAAACCCTTGTGGCAAGCGTGTCATGCACTCCCTGCTGGATGGCTCCCTGAACAAAATCAGCCTTATACTTCTCCATGATTTCGGGCATCTTTTTACCCATCGCCTTGCGCAAATTATCCGCCTTTGCAAGAGAGAATCCACCCATCACCTGCGAAATCTGCATCACCTGTTCCTGATAAACAATAACACCATAGGTTTCCTTCAAAATTGTCTCAAGCATGGGGTGCATGTAATCAATCGCTTCGCGGCCATGCTTGCGGTCAACAAAAAGATCAACGGCATTGCGCTTCTCATCAATACGGGCATTGAGGGCTCCAGGACGATAGAGCGCACTCATTGCAATGATATCGCCAATCTGTGTTGGCTGCAAGCGTGTCATATAACTCTGCATCCCCGACGACTCAAACTGGAAAATACCGGCCATCTTCCCCTCCTGAAAAATCCTGAAGGTTTTGCGGTCGTTCATTGGCACTTTTTCGAGCTCAATATCAAGATTGTGCCGCCGCTTGATCATCTTGAGCGTTTCATCAATAACCGCCAGGGTTTCAAGACCGAGATAGTCAATCTTGAGCAATCCGGAGGTCTCAATCCAGTTCTTGTCAAACTGGGTAACAACCTGCTTCTCATCATGAGCATCTGAAGCCTTGCCCCTTACATGATCGGGTTCATCAAGATCGATCTCATCGGCAAATTTGCGCTCCTCCGTCTCAATCTTGTTGGAAACATAGAGCGGAACCTGCTCCTCAAGCCGTCCGTCAGTAATAACAACAGCACCGGCATGCATCGAAACGTTTCGCGCCCTCCCCTCAAGTGCTCGGGCATAACGAATAAGCTCTTTGAGCTGCGGTGTACTGTCGGCAAACTGCTGCAACTCTTTTGCTTCACTCAACGCTTTTTCAAGTGTAATGCCCGGCTTTACAGGAACAAGTTTTGCAAGCTTGTCAACCAGAGGCAGAGGAACCTCCAGCACCCTTCCGGCATCACGAATCGCTGCCTTGGCCGCAAACGTACCAATGGCAATAACCTTTGCAACACTGTCTGTACCATATTTTTCAACCGTATATTCAAGCACCTTCTGCTTGCCGACGGGAGTAAAGTCAATATCAATATCCGGCATCGATG
>CAIJWE010000105.1 GCA_903824295.1 uncultured Chlorobiaceae bacterium | reverse complement strand
TTTCGATGCAAAATTCAGTAGTTTGATCGTTTCATATCCTGAAAAGCGTAAGAGCATCTCCGCAGGGTCCAAAATAGACCGCTTTTGATTGTGGCGAGATTGTCAGATTTTCAAAAAAAAGGGGTTTTCTTTCAGGCACTATGTAGAGCGTGGTAACGGCTTTCCCCGATGGGGTGGCCGAAGCCGTGATTGAGCCCGATCCCTGAAGCAACGCATCGACAGGAAAGCCGAATTCTACCTCAAGATCATCCATATCCATATTGTAGTAAAGGGCAAAGGGCGGGCCTGCGGGCACCGTTCCACGCTCTTGAAGAAGCTGGGCAATAGCAGCATACCCTTTACCGAACAGAGCAGCGATATTGCTTACCCTTGTGCGGGTTCGTATGGTAAGTGCCGGACGGGAAGCAAGAGTTGTAAGTTCAGGGACAAATGCGCATTCGAAATCCATGTGTGATATTCTCCGGTTATCAGTTGATGCGAAGAGACATGTAATGCGAAAAAGAAAAAATCGATAAAAGAAATGCGGGTAAGAGAGTCGGCGTAGCGGGATTTGAACCCACGACCCCTTCCACCCCAAGGAAGTGCGCTACCAGGCTGCGCTATACGCCGATGTGGTCTTAAAGAGGCTGTAATTATAAAAAATTCTGGGGATTAAAATAATTTTATTTCAGGATTTTGTACTCTTTTTCTCTTTCCGGGAGAGGTTTTTGCGCTCCATCCCATTTTGCAGTTATCACTTATCAACAATCCGCCCACCACTGAACGGCAACCTGTCAACTCCTGTGAACGGCCAGGAGAGTGCATCCGCGACCAGAAAAAAGCAGGCAACCTGTTTTTTAACAGTCACTTGGCTATCAACAAAAGCAGCCCCGTCATACCCCTGACAGGATCAGCCAATCAATTCATCAACAGGTTATCAACATTCTGTTAACAATTCGGAGCATCCTGATTCCGGCCAAACCGGTGTTTGAGGTACTCGATAACCGGAGGCATGAAAGAGAGCACAATAATGGCCATAATCAGCAGCTTGAAATTTTGCTGAACGACGGGAAGCTGGCCAAAAAAGTAGCCACTGTAGTTGAATAATCCTACCCAAAGCGCCGCGCCAGCAATATTGAATATGAGAAATCGGCTGTAGTGCATGATGCCGATACCGGCAACAAAGGGAGCAAAAGTTCTGACGATGGGGATAAAACGGGCAATGATGATGGTCTTGCCCCCATATTTATGAAAAAAATGGCTGGTCTTGATGAGATGTTCAGGATTGAAGAAGCGTGACTTTTCATAATTGAACACTTTGGGGCCGATTTTGTGCCCAATCTGGTAGTTGAGGGTATCGCCAAGCACCGCCGCTATAAAAAAGAGCACAAAGAGGAGGTGGGGGTTGAGCGATGAGCCTTGCATTGCGGCCAGTGAACCGGCAGCAAAAAGCAGTGAATCGCCTGGCAGAAAGGGGGTAACAACAAGTCCGGTTTCGCAGAAGACAATAACAAAAAGAATGGCATAGAGCCAAAAACCATACTCTGCCGCAAGCACCTGCAGATGGCTATCAATATGGAGAATAAAGTCGACAAGAGAGGAGAAAAGAGTTGTAAGGGAATAGTCCATGGCATCACAAATAGATGAAAAATCTCGGCTTTTTTGCTCCGGTAATGTACTCATTGTGGCGCAGAGTCGCAAAAGGGGTTGGTGCAGAAGGGTGAGAGGTACGTGTGAAGAGAAGATATTTCGGGTTATTGTTATATTGAACTTCAGTTTTATGAGAAGAACAATAATGCAACTCCTATGAGTTATTTATCGTCCAAGCGTTGCCAGCTCTACTACGAAGACAGTGCGGAGAGCGATCCTTCAGCAAGTGAAAAGCCTGTTGTGCTCTTTGTAAACGGATGGGCAGTCTCTTCCCGATACTGGAAGCCGGTGGTCACCATCCTCTCGAAGGAGTATCGCTGTATTACCTACGACCAGAGCGGTACGGGGAAAACGGTCATAAAGGGATACGAACCGACCTTTACCATTCAGGGCTTTACCGATGAGGCCGCAGAGCTTATTGAGCATCTCGGGCTGCACAACTCAAGAACGCTGCATATTGTCGGCCACTCGATGGGCGGGATGGTTGCAACTGAACTCTGCATGCGCTACCCCAAGGCACTGCTGTCGGCCACCATCATTGCCTGCGGCATTTTTGAAGAGACGGCATTTACCTCTCTCGGGCTCTTTTTTCTTGGCGGGCTGATCGACTTTTCCATGAATTTCCGCTCCATCTTCCAGCTTGAACCGATGAAAAACCTTTTCATCAAACGGGCTGCCACAAAAGAGATCAGCAAAGAGTACCACGATATCCTGATCGAAGACTTCACGCAGTCCGATAAAGAGGCTACCAATGCGGTCGGGAGATTTTCGATTGATCGGGATGTATTGAGGAGATATACCCGTCATGTGCTCCTGATCTCGTCTCCGATGCTGTGCTGTGTCGGGATGGCTGATCAGACCATTCCTCCCCAAGGCACCATCACGCTCTATGAAACACGCCTGGCCAAATCTTTGGCTCCGACCCGGCTGGCAAAGTTCATGGAACTCGGTCATCTCCCGATGCTTGAAGAGAGCGATCTGTTTGCCGCTGAGCTTATAAAACATTTTGAATTTGCGGAACAATTTCATAAAAAGAGTCCGCAATAAACTGCATGGCTTTCAGGAGAAAATTACAATCTCATGACCGACTGTGTCAACCTTAAGATTACTTGCTACCGTGAATAAAATATTGAACAAAGCGCTGGTATTCCTTTTTGCTGCGCTCATTGCCATAACCGTGACGGCTCCCAAAGCCTCCGCAAAAGGCTCTTTTCTTGGCCTTCCGAGCCTTGAAGAGCTTGAAAATCCCAACCCGGACCTCGCATCCCTTGTCTATTCGGAGGACGGGGTGCTGTTGCACAAGTTTTTTGTGAAGAACCGTACCTTTATTCCGTTGAAATCCATTCCGATGTCGACGCGCTATGCCCTTATTGCGACTGAAGATGTCAACTTTTACAGTCACTGGGGAGTTGATGTCAGGCGGTTTGTGCTCGCTATGGGTGAAAATATCCTCAAGGGACGCTCCCGCTGGCAGGGAGCAAGTACCATTACCCAGCAGCTTGCAAAAAACCTCTACCTGACTCAGGAGCGAACCGTCAGCCGAAAGGTCAAGGAGCTGATTACCGCTATCGAGCTGGAAAAAACCTATACGAAAGACGAGATTCTTGCACTCTATCTCAACACTGTCTATTTCGGATCCGGAGCTTATGGCATTGAGGCCGCGGCCCAGACCTATTTTGGCAAATCTGCTTACCTGCTGACACTGCCGGAAAGTGCATCGCTTATTGCGACACTGAAAAGTCCTACAGCCTACGACCCGTCAAAGTTTCCCGCAAGTGCCCTTGGCCGACGAAACCTGATCATCTCGCTGATGGAGAAGGTAAACTTTATTACTCCCGCCCAGTCTGCAAAGGCAAAAAAGAGCCCCCTGCGGCTGAAATACACTCCGGTAGACCATCAGGGAATGGCGCCTTACTTTACAGAGTATGTTCGCCAGACATTCAAACCATCCAAAACGGCAGGAAACATCAATCTTTTCCGCGACGGCCTTACCATCCAGACCACACTCGACAGCCGGATGCAGAGCTATGCCCAGCAGGCTGCTGCTGCCCATCTGGCAGAACTGCAGACGGCATTTGACCGCTCATGGGTATGGCCTGAGTCGCTCAAAAATCAGATGATTGCCGAGAGCGAACGGTTCAAGGGGCTGAAGGAGGATGGACTCTCATACCAGAAGGCAATGGCGAAAATCAAGGCCGATAAGGTATGGGTGAATGAACTGCTGAAACAAAAAACCAGGATACAGGTGGCACTGGTGGCAATCGACCCGGCCAACGGTCATGTCAAGGCATGGGTTGGGGGAAACAAGTTCTCACCCGATGAGTACAAGTATCAGTTTGACCATGTCTGGCAGGCAAAGCGCCAGCCCGGCTCAACCTTCAAACCGTTTGTTTATACCACCGCCATCGACAAGGGATTGCCCGCTAACTTTCAGGTTCTTGATCAACCCCTTACCTTCACTATTGGCAATACGGTCTGGTCACCCAGAAACTCTGACGGTTCGTCAGGTGGTATGACAACACTCCGTTCAGCTCTGACCCAGTCGCTGAATCAGGTTACCGTGCGGCTTGCCTACGAGCAACTCTCAACACCGGAAATCATCAGCTATGCGAAAAGAATGGGCATCACTTCGCCCCTCGACTCAAACCTCTCTCTCGTTCTCGGAACATCGGTTGTCAGCCCGCTTGAGCTTGCCGGAGCATTTTCGACCTTTGCCAACAACGGGATATGGCAGGAACCAGTCTCTATTTTGAAGGTCGAGGACAAGCATAGTCGTCTCATATCGGAGTATATACCCAACCGCCGTTTTGCCATTGACCCTGCAACCAACTTTGTGATGGTTTCGATGCTCAAGGATGTGATCAACAGGGGTACCGGTGCGGCAGTCCGCTCCCGTTACGCCTTCAACATGGAGGCCGCAGGGAAAACCGGTACGACACAGAGCATGAGGGATGCCTGGTTTGCTGGATTCACACCGCAGCTTGTCGCTGTTGTATGGACAGGATTTGATGATGAGCGCATCAAGTTTACCTCCATGGAGTATGGCCAGGGTGCACGGGCTTCCCTTCCTATCTGGGCCGGCTTTATGAAACGGTGCTACAGTGATCCAAAACTGAAACTCCAGAACAGAAACTTCTACATTCCGGAGACCATTATTGCCGTTCCGATGTCGGCACAGACCAATACGCCTTCTGATATACTCAACAGTGATGCCTATATGGAGTATTTCACACCAAAAGGCTTCCAATACTATCAGGCCCATCCGGAACAACCAAACAATGGAACCATTCCTCCGGCAGAGGGAGACAGCACTGCTGCCGAAAGCGGCAATGGCGATCCTCAAATGCAAAATGCCTTGCCGGAACAACAGCCAAAAGAAGAGACTGTCTTCTGATTTTACGCTCATTTAACTGTACAACCGTTTTTTTATGCAATCGGTACTCGTTCTTGATTTTGGATCACAATACACTCAGTTGATTGCCCGTCGTGTTCGCGAACTGGGTATCTATTCTGAAATTCTTCCCTACAATGCCTCACCAGAAAGCATCAGGGAGCACAACCCGAAGGCCATCATCCTTTCCGGAGGTCCGACGAGCGTCTATGACGAATCGGCTATTCTGCCGGATGAACGGATATTCTCACTGGGCATTCCCATCCTCGGAATCTGCTACGGGCTGCAGGCCATCGCAAAACATTTCGGGGGAGAGGTTGCCAGTTCGGCAAAGCATGAGTTCGGGCGTGCCAAAATTCTGGTCAACCGAAACGAAGAGCATGAGAGCCCCCTTTTCCGCAATATTCCCGATTCTGATGTCTGGATGAGCCACGGCGACAAAGTGGTACGGCTTCCTGAAGGGTTCAGGGTAACGGCAAGCAGCGATAACTCTGAAATGTGTGCTTTTGAGAGCTTCGGCTCTAAAGGTGCCCTGAAAATTTACGCACTGCAGTTTCACCCCGAGGTGCAGCATACCCTTTACGGCAAACAGCTTCTGTCGAACTTTTTGATCGATATTGCGGGAATCCAGCCCGACTGGTCATCAAAAAGCTTTATTGACCACCAGATTGCAGAGATTGCCCGCAAGGCAGGCAAAGAGACCGTAATATGCGGAATCAGCGGCGGTGTTGACTCCACCGTTGCCGCCGTCATGGTCGGCAAGGCAATTGGCAAGCAACTCCACTGCGTCTTTGTTGATAACGGCCTGCTCAGAAAGAATGAGGCCACAAAAGTGATGAGCTTCCTCTCGACGCTTGGGCTCAGAGTCTCTCTGGTCGATGCTTCCGAGCTCTTCCTGAAACGGTTGAAAGCAGTCGCCTCTCCTGAAAAGAAACGCAAGATCATCGGACGCACCTTTATCCAGATCTTCGAAGAGCAGATGAAAGGTGAAAAATTTCTGGTGCAGGGCACCCTTTACCCCGATGTCATTGAAAGCGTCAGCGTCAAAGGCCCTTCGGAGACCATCAAGTCGCATCATAACGTTGGCGGACTGCCAAAACGGATGAAGCTCAAGCTGATTGAGCCACTCAGGGAGCTCTTCAAGGATGAGGTACGTGCCGTAGGGCGCGAACTCGGTATTGCTGAGGATATTCTGATGCGCCACCCCTTCCCCGGCCCCGGACTGGCCGTGAGGGTGCTCGGTTCAATTACCAAAGAGCGGCTCGACATCCTCCGGGATGCCGACGAAATCTTTATCGAAGAGCTGAAATCAAGCGGTCTCTACAGTCAGGTCTGGCAAGCCTTTGCCGTGCTGCTGCCGGTTCAGTCGGTCGGGGTCATGGGCGACAAGCGCACTTATGAAAATGTTCTGGCACTGCGGGCAGTTGAATCCACCGACGGCATGACCGCCGACTGGGCGCCGTTGCCGCATGAGTTTCTGGCCCGTGTTTCAAACCGCATTATCAATGAAGTACGCGGAATTAATCGGGTGGCCTATGATATTTCATCAAAACCGCCAGCTACCATTGAGTGGGAGTAACACCTCTTTTCTATATAATTGTTTTATAATGACTTATCGTCATATTGGAACTTTAAAGCAACATCAAAGACCCTTGTTAAATAAGGGTCTTTAGTGTTTTGTCTCAAAAAGTTTTACAAACTACGAGCATCATTTGAAAACATAAACACCATAAAAGACAGCAAGTGCTTCCAAAATCAGCACCGGATTTATGGAGGCAAAGGCATCATCGACACATCACACGACAACCTTCGAGTGTGGATAAAAGAAGAAAGTCACTACTTCCGAAAATCTCTGCGAACAAAGATTTTCGGTAATGCAGTTATCCTTGCCGGACGATGATGGCAAGAAAGATGACCGACAGTAGAGATTAGGGTAAAATAAGAAGAGAAAATGAGATGAAGGTTCTTGTGCTGCCAGAGGTTCAGGAGAACCTGCACCTTCACGGTATTCTATCACTGCCGATAGAAGTCAATGAGTTCAAGTTTCTTCAGATGAAGACAGTTAGAAACACACTATGGAAACGTATTTAATTACTATGGTATTGCCCAGAAAAACACAGACAGGGACCTGAACAGAAACGCCAACAACCCAGCCAATCCCAAGATCACGATATGTAGATGATGATGCTGAATACGAAGCAATGCCTCACAAGTTAAACGATATTGACCCATCAGAATAAGCCATATGTCTTTTCTTATTACTTCTAACTCACCGTTCCATACCGAAACTGATTTATGTCCATATAGGTATATTGCAGTTCCCTGTCCCATTTCCTTATTTATTTTTTATTAGTGGGATTAAAATATTTGTTGCAAAGGCATTACTCATTTTTTGAATTGCTGTTATGCACATATCTTTAGGTAATCCATTTGGTGGTCCCGCAGGTGTCTTTGCAAAGTCAATTGCATATATTTTCCCTGTTTTCTTATCTCTTAGCACATCCATCTCGCCGTAGTTGGCATTTAGGAGTTGGCATATTTGTTCTATACAACTTATTTCTTTCGGCGTAAATTCGTCTGCCGTGTTACGTAGTTTCACCTCTATATTATTATTACTAAATCTATCACTCTTTAGGCGTTTTTTTTCATAAAAAAAATCAAGTATGCTGTTTATATACACCAGGCGATAATCAAAGACATATTCTCCTTCTGAGTTATCAATAACTACGCTATAAACTTTTCCATCTTCTAAATAAATTGGATTAATAGGGCAAGTCACGATTTTTCCGTCATGAGCCGCATTAGTATTAGACTTACAGACTGCTTGTCCTTCAAACGTTTTTGGATCAATGTCAAGAGTATACCCCATAACATCTTTATTAAGTTCGCCTAAAAACGCCTTACTGATATCATTGCATTTTGCATTTAAATAAAAAGGTGCTTTTACTCCAGCAATTCCCGATTTGGCCCGTACACCTTGAATTCATTGGTGTTTAAAATTTGACTTTCGTAATATTTTGAGTATCAAACAGTATTATTTTGTATATTTCTGGAAATTGTCTTACTCAAAGATATAAAGATATTTTTA
>CAIJWE010000104.1 GCA_903824295.1 uncultured Chlorobiaceae bacterium | reverse complement strand
TGCTGGTGTAGCTCAATTGGTAGAGCAGCTGATTTGTAATCAGCAGGTTGCGGGTTCGAGTCCCATCACCAGCTCTGAATGTTATGGGTAGGTAGCGAAGTGGTTAAACGCAACAGACTGTAAATCTGTCGACTCTGTCTACGGAGGTTCGAATCCTCCCCTACCCACTGCCTTTCTTTCGTGTGTCAGGCTGATGTAGCTCAGTCGGTAGAGCACTTCCTTGGTAAGGAAGAGGTCATCGGTTCGAATCCGATCATCAGCTCAGTGTTTTGGGGTATTGATAGCATACGTCAGTAGCTTAATTGGTAGAGCAGCGGTCTCCAAAACCGCAGGTTGGGGGTTCGATTCCCTCCTGACGTGCACGCAGAAAAAATTTTCACTGAAGTTTATTTCGCACTTGTATTCATGACTAAATATATCGGCAAGGCAGGTCAGTATTATCGTGATGTCATCAGTGAGATGCGTAAGGTTATATGGCCGAGTAAAGAGGAGATCAAGGACTTGACCATTGTTGTGCTGACAGTTTCTGGTATTCTTGCCTTGTTTACCTTTCTTGTCGACTGGGTTATAAATTTCGTTATGGGAAAGTTATTGTAAGCAAAAGTGTTAAGGTTGAATTGATGAGCGCAAGAAAAAAAGATATTGAAGATCAGGGTGTTCCGGTTGCCCGCTGGTATGCACTCAGGATTTATTCAGGTCATGAGCGCAAGGTTAAAGAGGGGATTGAGGCTGATGTACTTCGTTGTGGTCTTGGTGACAAGATATTACAGATTTATGTCCCCTATGAGCGTTTTGTCGAAGTCAAGAATGGCAAAAAGAGAAGCTTGACGAAAAATGCTTTTCCGGGTTATGTGCTTATCGAAGCGGTGCTTGACAAGCAGACAAGGAATTTGATTCTTGACATCCCTTCCGTTATGGGATTTCTTGGTGTTGATGATGTCCCTACACCGTTGAGGCCAGAAGAGGTGGAGAAGATTCTTGAGCCGGAAAATACCATTGAGCATCGTTCTGTTTTTGAGGCGCCATTCAAGATCGGTGATTCGGTCAAGGTGATTGACGGGCCGTTCAGTTCGTTGACCGGTGTTGTTCATGAAGTGTGTCTCGAAAGAATGAAGGTCAAGGTCATGATAAGCTTTTTCGGTCGCAGTACGCCGACAGAGCTTGATTTTTCACAAGTTAAGTCAGTTTCCCAATAATAGGTGCTTAAGTAACTTAAGCTTCTGAATAGAGATAGTTTATGGCAAAAAAGGTACTCGGTTTTATCAAGCTTCAGATTCCTGCTGGTGCAGCGAACCCTGCTCCTCCTGTCGGTCCTGCACTTGGACAGAAGGGTGTCAATATCATGGAGTTTTGCAAGCAGTTCAATGCAAAAACCCAGTCTGAAGCGGGGATGATTATCCCGGTAGTGATTACGGTATACTCTGACAAGTCATTCACATTTATTACCAAAACCCCTCCTGCAGCAGTTCTTCTGCTTAAAGAGGCTGGCCTCAAGAAAGGTTCGGGTGAGCCAAACCGTAATAAGGTTGGTACCGTGACCCGTGAACAGATTCGCAGGATTGCTGAGCTGAAAAGGCCTGATCTCAATGCTTTCGATGGCAGGGGAGCTGAGGAGATGATTATGGGTACGGCAAGAAGTATGGGAATCGTTGTTCAGGACTAAAAACAGTTTTTGGTTTTCAGGGATGTGGGAGGCTGAAAAGCCGCTTTTTTAACCACTTTTACAAAAAAAATATAATGGCTGGAAAAAAATACACTAACGCAGCATCGAAGATCGAGCGCTTTCGTGAGTACGATCTGGTTGATGCTGTCGAGAAGGTGAGGGAGATTACCGAGGTTAAATTTGATGCTACGGTTGATATTGCCGTAAAGCTTGGTGTCGATCCTCGGCATGCTGATCAGGTTGTCCGTGGGACGGTGATGTTGCCGCATGGTACCGGTAAAACGGTTTCTGTGCTTGTGGTCTGCAAGGAAGCCAAGGCTGAAGAGGCAAGGGCTGCCGGAGCAGATCTTGTTGGATTTGAAGAGTATATCGAAAAAATCCAGGAGGGATGGACCGGTGTTGATGTCATTATTGCAACACCAGATGTCATGGGTCAATTGGGTAAGGTAGCCAAAATTCTTGGACCACGCGGTCTGATGCCTAATCCGAAGTCAGGAACAGTAACGATGGATGTGGCCAAGGCGGTCAAAGAGGTCAAAGCCGGTAAAATCGAGTTCAGAGTTGATAAAGCTGGAAATGTTCATGCTCCTGTCGGCAAGGTTTCGTTTCAGCCTGATCAACTGGTTGCCAATATTGCCAGCTTCCTCAAGGAGGTTGTTCGTCTGAAGCCATCGGCAGCCAAAGGTCAGTATGTGCAGGGTATTGCGCTTTCGAGCACGATGTCTCCGAGCGTGAAGGTTAAAATGGAAAAATTTGTCGCCTAATAAAAACGGTTTATACGATGAAGCG
>CAIJWE010000103.1 GCA_903824295.1 uncultured Chlorobiaceae bacterium | reverse complement strand
TCACTCGCCGATCTCAAAAAGAGTCGCCTCCAATGCGAATAAATGATGTTTTCATATTGGATGAAGCGGTTGACGATTTGAATGAAGGCAAAGCCTTTTACGATCTTCAGGCAACAGGTATTGGTGATTATTTCTGGGATTGTTTGATTTCAGATATAGAATCACTCATAATATATGCTGGTATTCACAGTAAAAAGCTCGATCTGTTTCAAATGTTTGCCAAGCGATTTCCCTATACCATCTACTACGAACTCATTGAAAACATTGCCTATGTTGTTGCTGTTTTGCCGATGCGCAGAAATCCTTCATGGATTATGAGTAAAATCAGGGAAAGGCGCTAACAAGCCGGTCAACCAGTTTACTAACCGTGCCACAAGTCGATGCGCAACATGCAGGGAAGATGAAGTTAAAACTTTCTGTAAAAGAGTGGAATAATTTTTGCAGGTATTATGTGGGAAGAATTAGAGATATTAAAAAAAAGATATCTTGAAATGGGATTATCAGAAGCCATTGATTATGAAAAGTTTTCAATGATTTCGATTGTGTATAATTCTACCAAAATTGAAGGCTGTTCGTTAACCGAGAATGATACGAAAGTATTGTTGGAGAATGATATTACAGCAAAAGGAAAGCCATTGACTGACCACCTGATGGTTAAAGACCATTATTCGGCATTTATGTTTCTTAAAGAGGTTTCAAAGCAGAAACAAAAGATAAGTATTGATTTAATAAAACAAGTTGCGGGACTTGTCATGAAGCATACTGGTGGATTGGTCAATACAATGTCAGGGACGTTTGATATTTCACTGGGAGATGTTCGAAAGGCTCAAGTCTATGTCGACAGAAAATATTTCCCTGATTTTTCCAAGGTTGAGGCCTTGCTGATTACACTGATTGATAATGTTAATCAAAGACTCGATAACGTTTCTGATCATGAGATTTTAAAACTCTCTGCTGATCTCCATTACAACCTGGTCAATATTCATCCATTTGGGGATGGGAATGGGCGAACAGCAAGATTAATGATGAATTACATACAAATGTATCATCAAGAACCTTTTATTAAGATATTCACAGAGGATAGAGCTGAATATATTGACGCATTAAATAAAACTGAAGAGCTTGAGGATATTTCAATCTTCAGGGACTTTATTTGTAGTCAACAGATTAAATATTTTAGGGCCGAGATAAAAAAGTTTAAGCGAAAGGATAAAGGATTCTCTTTGCTGTTTTAGACAACGCCCCGTTACCCTGTGCCTTTTTGCAAAGCATCAAGAGTAACGGGGATTGTGCATTTATGCTTGCGGAGGCAGCGGATGATCTTTCACGGCGAGCAGTGAGCGTTGCAGCAGCTCTTCGGGGAGTGCGTAATCGCTGAGTTTGCCGCTCATAAAGGCATCGTAACCCTGAAGATCCATCAATCCGTGGCCTGACCAGTTCATGAGAATCACCTTCTCTTTTCCCTCTTCTTTTGCCTGCTTTGCTGCCCGGATGGTCTGCGCTATGGCATGTGATGTTTCCGGTGCAGGAATGAACCCTTCGGTATGGGCGAAGAGCAGGGCGGCCTCATAGCACTCCGTCTGGCCAATGGATGTGGCCTCAATAAGCCCCAGTTGCTTGACATGGCTGACCAGCGGGGCCATGCCGTGGTAGCGCAACCCTCCGGCATGAATGGCTGGAGGGATAAAGCCGTGACCGAGGCTGTGCATTGCCAGCAGCGGGGTCATTTTTGCCTCATCTCCGTTATCATAGACGTAGGGGCCTCTGGTGAGGGTGGGGCATGCTTCGGGCTCGGTTGCAATGACCTGAACCTCACGGCCATGAATTTTGTCACAGATGAAGGGGAAGCTGATGCCAGCAAAGTTCGAACCTCCGCCTGCACAACCGATGACCACATCAGGATAGAGGCCAACCTTTTCAAGCTGTTTGCGTGCTTCGAGACCGATAATGGTCTGGTGGAGCATCACATGGTTCAAAACGCTGCCAAGGGCGTAGCGGGTGTCATCACGCTCCACAGCCTGCTCAATGGCTTCACTGATGGCAATGGCAAGGCTTCCTGGTGTATCAGGCGTCTCTTCAAGAATGCGGCGTCCAACGGCGGTATGCATACTGGGGCTTGCAACGCAGTTGGCTCCCCAGGTATTCATCATTATTTTGCGGAAGGGCTTCTGGTCAAAGCTGATACGCACCATAAAGACCTTGCAGTCGATTCCGACAAGTTTGCAGCTCATGGCAAGTGCGCTTCCCCATTGGCCAGCGCCGGTTTCAGTAATGAGATGCTTGATGCCGAACTCTTTATTGTACCATGCCTGGGGTACGGCTGAATTGGGTTTGTGACTTCCCGCTGGCGAAACACCTTCATTTTTGTAGAAGATTTTTGCCGGAGTCTGTAATGCAGCCTCAAGTCGGTGGGCACGGTAGAGTGGAGAGGGACGCCAGAGTTTGAGGATGGCCTGCACCCCCTGCGGGATATCGATCCAGCGCTCAGTGCTCATCTCCTGCTCAATAAGGTTCATAGGAAAAACCTTTGCAAGGGCGTCCGGGCCTATCGGGTTGCCATCCGGCCCTAAAGGCGGTGGCAGCGGCACAGGCAAGTCAGCCTGGATGTTGTACCACTGGCGGGGCATCTCATCTTCATTCAGCAAGATCTTCGTAAATTCCGAACTCATGATTGTTCTGGTTTGGTTTTTTATCGCAGCAACATCGAAAGGAATGGAAAAGAGTGAAAGACGAAGGTGCCGAAGACGGGAATCGAACCCGTACGTCCATTGCTGAACACGGGATTTTAAGTCCCGGGCGTCTACCAATTCCGCCACTTCGGCATATCTACAGTTACATGACAGGACGAACAATTTACCATCTTCGCACTCTTTCCCAAAAAAATAAATCTTTTCTGATCGTGCTCTTTTTTCTCTTATTATAAAAATGGTTACTGGTTGAAATGATCGAATCCTCTGATTGATGCGAGGTCTATTTTCATTCCGTAAATATCGCTCAACTGCACACCTTCTTTTCTATCGGTGGTTTCACCGATGACCGATATTTCCCTGTTATCAGCAATTGCCTTGTACTCCTCTTTCGGGATGGTAAAGAGTAACTGGTATTCCTCGCCGCCCGTCAGTGCCCAGGTCAGTGCATCATCCTGCAGTTCATCGGCAATACGCCGCGTGCTTCCCTGGATTGGAATACGGCCTTCATCAATCATTGCGCCGACGTTTGAATGACGGCAGAGATGCTGCAGGTCAGGGCTGAGGCCGTCGGAAATGTCGATCATAGAGGATGGGTGGATATTGCGCGAATGGAAAAAACGGATGATATCGATTCTTGCAAGGGGGAGCAATTGCTGCTGTATCGCTTCGCGGTACTCCTGCAAGTCAGCCATGACATTTCTGCTATAGCTCTCGTTGTTTTCGATATGGTTCAGCATGATCTCTTTTTCACGCATGAGGAGTTTGAGCCCGGCCGCCGCGCCGCCAAGAGAGCCTGTGATGCAAAGCAGCTCTCCCGGTTGGGCACCGCTTCGGCGGGTGAGCGCTTCTTCTGCAACCTCACCGATCATCGAGATGGACATAACCAGACCCGTGCGTGATGAAGAGGTATCACCACCGGCAATGGCAAGGCCGTACTCTCTTGCTGCATGGCTCATTCCCTGGTAGAGCTCCTCAACCATCTGCACGGAGAAAGAGTCCGGCACAGCAAGAGAGATCAGCGCATAGCGGGGAAGCGCATTCATGGCGCAGATATCGGAGACGTTGACGCTGATAGCCTTGCTTCCAAGATGCCGCAGCGGGGTTGTCAAAAGGTCGAAATGTACTTGATCGACCAGCATATCGGTGGTGGCTACCTGCAGAAGTTTCGCCGAAGGGCAATAAATGGCACAATCGTCACCTATTCCTGTCAGGAGTTCCGGCACGGCAGAAAGGGTGGTTTCGGCAAGAGTGGCGATCCGATCAATCAGGCCGAACTCCCCGATTTCCGACATAGCTTTATATGATGACATATTTTTACGTAAATTGAGTTTTCGCTCCGGACTGTGGTACAGTGCGCTTTTTTGCCACTCTCCTTCGCAAGGTTTTCGCTATCAATAACAGAAAGACAATATCCTCTTTTTATGGGTTTTTTTGACAATTTCAAAATATCAAGGCTGAAGGAAGGGCTCGAAAAAACCCGCGATACGTTTCGGGAAAAGCTTGCCGTTATTACCAAAGGGAAAACGGAGATAGACGAAGAGTTTCTTGAAGGGCTTGAAACAATTCTTGTTGCTGCCGATGTGGGTGTGGAAACGACACTCGGGATTGTTGAAGCGATCACGGAACGGGCAAAAAAGGAGACCTACCGCTCGGAAGAGGAGCTGAACAAAATGCTGATGGAGGAGATTCAGCTCATGCTTGAAGAAACCGGAGAGGAGCATCCCCTTGACTTTGGAGCACCTCTTCCGGCTAAACCGTATGTCATTTTAATTGTAGGGGTAAATGGCGCAGGCAAGACCACCAGTGTTGCCAAATTGGCCCACAATTATGATAAAGCGGGCAAAAAAGTGATTATAGCGGCAGCCGACACTTTCCGGGCAGCAGCTTATGAACAGCTTCAGATATGGGCTGACAGGGCAGGAGTTCCTATGATCGGTCAGGGGCAGGGTTCCGATCCGGCTTCTGTCGTCTATGATGCCGTCAGTGCAGCAGTTTCCAGAAATGCCGATGTCGTGCTCGTTGATACAGCCGGACGGCTGCATAACAAAAGCCACTTGATGGAGGAGCTTGCCAAAATCATGCGGGTGGCCAAAAAGAGGATTCCTGAAGCGCCGCATGAGGTGTTGCTGGTGCTTGATGGTACCACCGGGCAGAATGCCGTGCAGCAGGCAAGGGAATTTTCGAAGTTTGTTCAGGTTACCGGTCTTGTCGTTACCAAGCTTGACGGGACTTCCAAAGGTGGCATTGTACTCTCCATTTCACGTGAACTGAAACTGCCGGTCAAGTATATCGGTGTCGGTGAGAAAATCGACGACCTTCAGCTCTTCGACCGGGCAGAGTTTGTGCAGGCCCTTCTGGGACGAGAGCGGAAATAAGGAGTATTCGATGTTCACTCGGGGAATTCGCTCGTTTCGCTACTTGCCCTGAGCGGTATTTATTGCCAAAAATGGTAAACTGTTATCTTGACATTGTTTTTTGTTGTTTTTGATGCAATATTAGCAATTCAGCGGCGGGCAAGAGAGAGCCCGCTGGGGTAGATTGAAAGATATGGCTCAACGTGTTTTCTTATTGTCATGAAAGAGGCAGAGAAAATTTACTGTCTCAAGCGTCAGGAGATGGTGGAAACGCTGAAACGGTATGGTATAGCCAACCGTCGGGTACTTGATGCTTTTCTTGAGGTTCCACGTCATCTCTTTTTTGAACGTGAAGCCATGGGTTGCGCTTATAACGATGGCGCTTATCCAATAGGGTTCGGGCAGACCATATCCCAACCCTATACGGTTGCTTTTATGACAACCCTGCTTGTTGAGCGTTCTCCTTCGGGACGTGTGCTTGAGATCGGTACAGGGTCAGGCTATCAGGCGGCAATTCTTGGTGCTCTCGGTTATTCGGTTTTTAGCATGGAACGGATTTTTGAGTTGCATGAGCGGGCAAAAAAACTACTTTCGAAGCTTGGTTTTGGTGTAACCTGCCGTTTTGGAGATGGAACGCTTGGATGGATCGATGAGGCGCCGTTTGATGGTATTGTGGTTACGGCCGGAGCTCCGGGGGAGCCGGAGTCGCTGATGTGCCAACTTGCCGAAAGGGGCTGTATGGTTGTTCCCATTGGCAGGAATGGTTCACAGCAGATGACGGTTATCCGAAAGGAGGGTAACGATTTCAAAAGAGAGCTGTTTGATTATTTTACGTTTGTGCCGCTGGTCGGCCGGGAAGGTTGGGACGAAACTGTTTTTTAACAACATCTTAATGAAGGGATGATTTATGGCTGTAATGTCCAGCTTGCGGGATAAGACTCATGTTATACTCTACACGCTTATGGCAGCGTTTCTTGCGCTGATTGTCTTTGAATGGGGTATGAATTTTACCGGATACAGCGGTAAAAAGCAGAATCAGGCGGGGAAGGTCAACGGAACAGTTCTCTCTTCAAGCCAGTATGATGAGATCTACAAGGCGATAAGTGAGAATTTTCGACGGAGGAGTCCGGGAGCCGAAGTGACGCCGGAAGTTGAACTGGGGCTTCAGGAACAGGCTTGGGCAGCCTTGGTCAAGGAGACCCTGCTTAATCAGCAGTTTGAGAAATTCGGCATTACCCTTCAGGATCAGGAGGTGGTTGAGGCATTCAATAGCCAGACTCCTCCGAGAGTGATTCAGCAATATTTTACGAATCCAGCCACTGGAGCCGTAGACCGCAACAAACTGGAGAGCGTTCGTCGTGATCCTCGCCAAAAGGAAGTCTGGCAGCAGCTTGAAAAGTATGTTCGTCTGGAGCTCAAGGAGAGTAAACTGCTCAGGGCGTTGCTTACCCTCAATCATATAACTGACAAGGATCTTGGCGATCTTGTCACCAGAGTGTACACTCGTTTTTCTGCCTCGTTTATTCCTTTTCCGTTAAGTTTTGCCGGCACTGACAGCAATTTTTTGGTAAAGGAAGAGGAGATCAAAAAATATTACGATGAGCATAAAGAGCTCCTCAAACAGGATAAGCCATCAAGAAAAGCGGATTTTGTTTTTTTCCCCCTGATTCCGTCATCAAAAGACAGCCTTGCTGTCCGTACCGAACTTGAAACCATTCGTGCGGAGTTTTCCGCCTCGGTCAATGACAGCGATCTGGTCAAAGTACAGAGCGATAATCCGACAGGGATTAACAAAGCATACAGTCGAGCCGATTTTTCTGTAGCCGCAGGTGATGCGTTTTTCATATCCTCGAATTTAACACCAGGTAAAATTGTCGGCCCGATAGCCGATCAGGGTACCTACCGTTTGCTCAAGGTCAAGCAGGTGAGTCAGTCCGCACAGCCTGCGGCGAGGGCATCACATATTCTGTTGCGCTTCAATCCTGCAAGCAGTGCAGATGTCCAGAGAGTGCGCGGGCTCTCCGTATTTATCTTTAAGCAGCTTCAGGCAGGAGTGCCTTTTGATCTGCTTGCTAAAAAATATTCCGCCGATCCTGGCAGTGCCGTCAATGGAGGCGATATCGGATGGTTCACTAAAGAGCGTGTGGTGCCTCAATTTGCTGCAGCGGCTTTCAGTGCACGTCCAGGTTCGATTGTCGGGCCCATTCAGACCCAGTTTGGCCTTCACATTATCAAGGTGACTGGTTTTGACAATCGTGCTGTGGTCTGCTCAGAGATTGACCGGAACATCAGGCCCTCTACGGAAACGGTTGACAGTGGACGACGACTTGCCACGGCATTTCAGATAAGTGCCAAAGAGAGTGGTTTCGACAAAAGCGCAGCCGCTTCAAAGCTGGCGGTCAACTCCACCGGAGAGTTTGTCAAACGTATGCCGATGTCGCAGATTGGCTACAGTGAGAAGGTGAGTGCATTCGCATTCAAAGCGGGAGAGGGCGACCTTTCCGACGTTCTTGAAACTGAAAAAGGTTTTTTTGTGATGCGATTGACCGGCAAGAATGACACCGGTTACCGTTTGCTTGACCAGGAGTTGAAAGCGAAGATCAGGGCTGAACTGGTACAGGAGAAAAAAGGTGCCGCTTTGGAGAAAAAACTTGCAGCAATGGCCAAGGTACCTGGAGCTACGCTTGAAAAGATTGCGGCATCCCATCCTGGACTCAAGGTTGTGGTCGCCGACGGTATCAGGTGGAGCGATGGCTTCATTCCCGGCTACGGAGTTGATCAGCCCCTTGTGGAAGCCATTTCGGGGCTTGTTCCCTCCAGGCTCTCTAATCCGGTAAAAACCAATGACGGTTACGCTCTTGCGGTTTTGGCCGGCAAAATTCTTCCTGCAGGTTTTGACTTGCAGGCCGAAAAAGCAAAGGCCGCCCCGCAACTGCTTCGGGCAGCGCAGCAGCAGCAGCAACTCTTTATTGATGCATATCTTGATGCTGTACGCAAAAGCTCGAAGATAGAGGATTTCCGCCCCTGAAGAACGTTGTAAACCGACTCAATGTGCTGCCTGGAACGCTTCCAGGCAGGCTTTGACCTCAGTTGACGTACCAAGCGTGATGCACTCCCGTGCAAGCGCTTCGGTTTCAGCGATCGAGTAGCGTGAAACCAGAGACTTGAGTTTCGCGATATCCGAGACAACAACGCTGAATTTTCTCAGTCCACACCCCAGCAGAAAGGGAAGTGCGAGAGGGTCGGAACCCATATCGCCGCAGATCATCGCCTTGCACCGGTTTTTATTGGCAGATGTGATAACCCGGTACAGTTGGCGGATTATTGCCGGATGGAATTTTTCAAAAAGATCCTGTACAATCACATTGTTTCGGTCTACGGCAAGTGTATACTGTGTGAGATCATTGGTGCCGATGCTGATGAAATCGACACACTTGGTGATCTCATCAATGAGTTCTACCGCTGCCGGAACCTCGATCATTGCACCGACTCCCGGTTTTTCAAGTTGCGAATCGGTCTCAGCAGTCAGCTCCTCATAGTGTTTATCGATTATTGCCCTGACCAGGCGAATCTCATCGACTGAAGTGATCATGGGAATAAGGATGTCGATATTGCCATGGATATTTGCCCTGATGGCAGCTCGAAGCTGGGCGTCAAGAATTTCCGGCAGATCAATCAGAATCCTTATGCCTCTCCATCCAAGGTTTGGATTTGGTTCCTTGACTGGAGAGTAGATCAGCTTGTCGCCTCCGAGATCAAAAAGGCGTATGTCGAGAGGCATCGGGGTAATCGCTTCAGCCATCTCCAGGTAATAGGTATATTGCTCTGACTCCCTGGGCACCTTTGTCCCTTCGGTGAAGAGGTTTTCGCTTCGGAAGAGTCCTACTCCTTCTGCACCGGTAGTGACCAGAGTGTGCAGCTCTTCTTTGAAGTCAATATTGGCATAAAAGGTGATCCTGATGCCGCATTTTGTCGTTGCAGGAAGTGCAGCCGTGAGGGAGCTGTCGGCCTCATTTTTTATAGCCTCCTCTTTTTTTCTCAGATAGCTCGCAAGAGTTTTCTCTTCAGGGTTTGTAATAACGGTTCCTGTAGTGCCGTCAATAATCATCTGCATTCCCGTCGATACCTTTTGGGAAATATTGCCAAGCCCGACAACGATTGGAATGTTGAGTGAGCGGCATATCAGGGCAATATGCGAGGTCTTTCCCCCCGAATCAGTGACAAATCCCTTGACATTGCTGCGGCTTAAAAGAATGATATCGGCTGAAGAGAGGTTGTCGGAGGCAACAATCACGCCTTCTGGAATCCATGAGTGCAGTTTTCGGATATGAAGGTTTCTGATAATACGGTTCTTGATATCGTGCAGATCATCAGCACGATCCTGGAACATCTGGTTATCAGAATTAGTGAACTTTTCAAGATAGTGTTCGAACACCTCCTCAATGACAAGATGCGCTGGTTTGCGTTCCGATTGTATCCGTCCGGCAATGGCTTCAATCAGCACGGGGTCATGCAGCATCATGATCTGCGCCTCAAAGAGATTGGAGTACCCCTTTCCAAGTTTTCTTATGGTGACCTGTTCAATTTTCTTCAGCTCATTTTCCGATCGCTGCAAGGCGGAAAGAAAGCGTTCAATCTCTTCGCTGATATTGTTGTCGTTCAGCTCCCTGTTTTCATGATGACACATCTCCTTGACAAAAGCGTAGCACTCTCCGATGGTAATGCCCCTTGATGCGCCGATTCCTGCATAGATGGCCTCATGATCCTTGACGGAGGGCTCCTTTTTTGTTGTTTTGCTTGTAGTGTTCAGTAACTCTGTTTTTTCTGGCATAATTGAGGCTTAAAAAGGTGCTTCGTCATGGGTGATAAACTGTGCAGTATTTGATTTTCCCGTATCCAGCGATGCCGGCAGATAATGCTCCTGATCGCCGGAACTTCCAGGTTCCTCTCCGCCGGTAACATAGCTGTTGGCTGTTGACTGAAACCGTCCGTAATTTTTCAGGAAGAGTAGCCGTATATCCCCGATAGGACCATTTCGCTGCTTGCCGATGACAATCTCAACAACATCTTTGGTCGAAGAGCCATCTTCAAAGGTCTGTTTGCCATACATTTCAGGCCTGGACAGGAACATGACAACATCAGCATCCTGTTCAATCGAGCCCGACTCCCTGAGATCACTGAGCTGGGGCCTGCGATCGCCTGATCGTTGCTCAACAGACCGGTTGAGCTGTGCGAGGGCAATGATGGGAATGTTCAGCTCTTTGGCCAGTGCCTTCAGTGAACGGGATATCTGGGCAATCTCCTGCTCACGATTTGTTCTGCCATCCCTGACCGGTGTCACCAACTGCAGGTAATCGACCACAACCATGCCGATATTGTGCTCCTGCTTCATCCGGCGGGTTTTGGCTGCAAGCTCCATAATGGAAATACCGGCGGTATCATCAATAAAGAGCTTTGCCTCATTGAGCTTGTCCATGCTGTTGATGATTCGGCCCATCATCTCCGGTGTGATGCGGCCAGTTCGGACAAGCTGCGACTCTACATAGGCTTCAGCGCACATGAGTCGGATGGCAAGCTGCACCTCGGCCATTTCAAGGCTGAAAAAAAGAACCGGAGTGTCAAAATCCACGGAAGCGTTGCGTGCAACAGCAAGCGCAAATGCGGTTTTACCTGCGGAAGGTCTTGCCGCAATAATAATCATATCGGATGGCTGAAATCCGGCAGTCATCTGATCAAGTTCAGAAAAGCCCGATCCTACGCCGGTAATGGATGATTGTGATGCCCTCAGGCTTTCAAGCATCCGTATACCGTTTTTGACAAGTTCCTTGATTAATGATGCTTTCTTTTTGATGCCAGCCTGCGAGATATTGAAAAATTGCTGGGAGGCGTGTTCAACAAGATCGAAAATGTCCATCGATGAGCTGTAGGCCACACCGGAAATTTTGGCTGAAATGGAGATCATCCGCCGGTAAAGATATTTCTCCTTTGCCAGACGCGCATAGTACTCAATATTGGCCGCGCTGATTACCTTACCTGAAAGTTCAGCCAGATAGTGCCGTCCGCCGACAGGCTCAAGCTCATCCATTTTCAGCAATTCCTCGCTCACCGTGATAATATCGATTGCCTGCCGTTTATGGTAGAGCTGCATCATCGCCTTGAAGATAATCTGGTGGCGCCTTTCATAAAAGACCTCCTCGCCATTATCGCCGAAAATCTGTATGACCTGCTCAATGGGTTCATCTTCAAGCAGAATACAGGCAAGCACCTCCTGTTCAATTTCAGTTGAGTAGGGAGGTACGCGACTCTCTTTGCTGAAATCGATATCCTTGTTAAAATCTATGGCAAGAGGTGCTTTTTTGATCATTGTTCAATTCTCATTTTCCTGTGCGTTTGTATTGGCGCGAAGTTTTGCGTAATGGCTCATCATCAGTTGAATGTCCTCCCAGCACCCTTTTTTCCATTCAGGGTTGCGCAGCAGTGCCGCAGGATGATAGGTAATAAAACAGTCAAATTCTTTCCATTTTATCACTTTTCCTCTCATGGCCCCAAGAGAGAGCTTGTTTTCAAAAATGGTGTTTGCTGCTACTTTGCCGAGAATCAGGATAACTTTTGGTTTGACGATCTGCAATTGCCCAAGAAGCCATGGCATGCAGCTTTCGATTTCACCCTGCAGCGGGTTGCGGTTTCCGGGAGGTCGGCATTTCAGTATGTTGCAAATATAAACCTCCTCGCGGGAGAATCCGGCAGCCTGCAGGATTTTATTGAGGAGCTGGCCTGAGCGACCTACAAATGGCCTGCCTGAAGCATCCTCTTCCGCTCCCGGAGCCTCCCCGATAACGACAAGCTCTGCTTGCGCATTACCCTCGCCAAACACGAAGTTTTGCCTGGTTTCGGCAAGTTGGCACTGCCGACACCCCTTTGCGGTTTCGGACAGCAGAGTCAGTTCCTTTAATGAAGCCGAGCACTCTTCGCCGGGTAGATGAGTATGCATGAAAAAATCCTTTTATTCAGGGGTTCACCGTTCTTTTCAGGTAAAGTAGCTCTACGGCATCAAGAAGTTTTTCTGCTGCAGCATCTTTTGTCAGTTGCGGAAGTTCCGTTATTGCTCCATCGCTCCCGATCAGGGTAAGAATATTGGTATCGACCTCAAAACCGGAGGTTTTACGGTCAAAAAAATTGAAGGCAATCAAGTCAAGGTTTTTGGAAACCAGTTTTTTTCGTGCACTCTCCAGGCCTGTCCGGGTCTCAAGAGCAAATCCAACGGCAATCTGTGAGGCGTTTTTCTGCATACCGAATCCGGCAAGAATATCAGGATTTTTTACGAGGGTAAGCTCAATTATCTCATCATCCTTTTTCATTTTTCCTTCATAAGGCATTGCAGGACGATAGTCAGAGACAGCAGCAGCGCCTATAAAAAGGTCGCAACTTTTAAAAAACCCTTCGGCGATGACGTTCATTTCCGCGGTACTTTCAACATCAAGACGTTCCACATCTGGTGGTGTCGGGAGGTGCACCGGTCCAGCAATAAGCGTGACGAGGGCCCCGCGTTTTGAGGCCGCGCGTGCAAGGGCAAAACCCATTTTTCCCGAAGAGTAGTTGGAGATGAAGCGGACACCATCAATTTTTTCGCGTGTTGGTCCTGCGGTGACGACAACCCTTTTACCGCGAAGCGGAGAGCACTCCCTGTTTTCATGCAACGCCTCTTCAAGAGCCGCAAGAATAGCTTCCGGCTCAGGCATACGACCAACTCCGCAGAGCCCTGATGCCAGCTCTCCACTTTCAGGGTTGATGATCGAGCACCCCTGGGTGGCAAGTGTTGCTATATTTCTCTGTACCGAGGGTGACAAAAACATCTGGCCATCCATGGCAGGAAAAATCAGTACCGGTTTGCCGGGTCGCAGTGTAATAAAAAGGGCGGAAAGCATGTCGTCGCAAAGGCCCGCACTGAGCCGGGCCAGGGTATTGGCGGTAGCAGGGGCAATCACCAGGGCATCGGCCCACTCTCCAAGAGAGATATGGCGGGTAAAATCCATCCTCTCGGTTCCCATCGGCGGAAAAATTTTTCCATACACCGGCTCTTCCGATACGGTGGCCAGAGCAAGTTCACTTACAAAATGAGCCCCTCCTTCTGTAAGAGCTACCCTGACATGAGCTCCTTTTTTCTTTAAAAGTCTTACAAGGTGCGGTATTTTATAGGCAGCAATGCCTCCGCAAATGCCAATAACGATGTTTTTTCCTCTCAAGACGCTTACCCCCGGGATTTGTTGCAGAATGGCTCTGCACGCAATTTACAAAAACCTCAAGGATTTATCTCTTCTTGTCGGATGACGGGAAAAGGTGTTTCCAGAACTGATCCCAGGTTTGGAACCGTTCTTTGTAGGAGAGGCTTACACCCCATGTTTCAGCAGGCTTCTGCAGATTGGTACCCGAAGTTGCACTGCCGTTCTGTCCATAAGAACGCGAAGCTTCAACAAAAACTTTCGGAGTCACCCTGTACTCGATTTTCTGTGCTGTACCGTAATAATTCGCCGTGGCTGATTCCCTGCTGCCAGGAGAGCTTCCTGTACCGATAAACCTGATTTTTCCGCCAGTACCTGGAACATTCAGTGCAAAGTAAAGGTCAAGACCACTCAGCGCGCCACGTTTATCCATACCGACATTGATATTAAAACTTTCAAGCCCGCCGATATTCTGAATGAGTCTGGAAATCCTGGATGAAAGAATACCGGTACCCGCCGAAAGTCCTACGCTTGAAACGGCAATATTAGTGTTTACTCCGCCGCCTCCTGGTCGAATATACCACTGTTTGTAAAGCAGCAGAGAGATGACGTTCAGCTCTGCGTTCGAGTCGATCTGGCTCGATTGCCCGCCAATCATGTTGACTGACGCAAAAGGTTGTGACTGATCATTCAGGTAATAACCCATCGCGACCTGGGGCGTATTAAGTGTACCGGTAATGGCAAGCAGCAGCTTCACATTATCGCGTTCTCCGCCCTGCTGGTTTGATACACTGATAACTTTACTGCCGTAGAGATTATCCATAACACCACTTCGTATATCGACACTGTTCCAGCTTATTTTTCCTCCGTCCTGTAAATCAAAGTTTGAGTTTGAAAATTTATATTTGCCGCCAATGACGTTGACTGATCCGAAGAGCTGATATTGCTGGTTGTTTTTGCTGACTATCAAAGAGAGATTGTTGATTGTCGATTCAAGCTGCTCGCCTCTGAGGCGGTCAAAAATGACCGTATACTTGAGCGGCTCAATACTGCTGAGTTTCAGGTTTTTGATTTGCAGAATATCAATCAGCGAGTGATAAAACTCTACCGGTTTTGTTTCTGCTCTCCTCTTTTCAAACTCCGGATTGCTTTGTGAGGGGTATCGTGGTATGAATTCAATAAACTTGTCAACACCGACATATTTTGTGCTTTCATTGGCTCCATACCGGTAGAGTGAAAAATCGGCAGAGTCAATCCTCAGCTCTCCTTCGATGACTGGTTCGGAGAAGGTGCCGTGTACGAGAATGTTTCTGGTTGTGCCGGTAATGCTCCCAAATGAGGTTTCATCCTCTTTGTCTTTTTTGTTGAACAGGAGGAGCTTGTTGAAGGTGCCCATAAGCTCCAGCCCCATGGGTTGCAGTTTTTCAAGCTTCACCACTCCATTGATGACTCCGTTTCCATCGTTCTTGTCACTGACCTTGATCTCGCGCAATTCAATAGCTTTCGGAGTGACATAGAGTTCACCGTTAAGCAGGTAGGAAGCCTGCGTAGGTTCTATCTTGATCGTGGTATCCTGGAGATGACTCGTCAGATAAATGTCTGGTCTCGGCGTTGTTCCTTCGATTTTAAGCGTTGAAGGGATAATGCCTTCAGCCGATTCAAAGAAAGGGAGCAGGTAATGAAGAAACTGGGCGGACAGGTTATCAGAGCGGAACGTTCCACTGATACTCTCTCGCTCCGCCATTCGGAAATGGAGAGGATAGTAGCTGATTGCGAGAGGAATTGTTCCGCTTCCATCTATGGTATTCATCAGCGGTGCAGCTTTTGCGACAATCTTTTTGGGCTTCAGAGGGCTGCTGTGCATTTCAAAACGAAGCTGCCTGCCGTTGTGCAAGGCATTGGCTTGCAGTGTACCTATCGATATATCTTCATAAAAGATATTCGTTCCATTTATGGTGAGCGTGCTTGTTTTGGAGTCAGGGTTCCCACTGACGGTCAGTGCGGCATTGATTGTTCCTGCCAATTTGTCGAGAGAGGGATCCAGGGCAAGCCGCTTCAGTTCGTTAAGATCAATATTGGAGAAGGTGCATTGAAACGTGCCTGATTGTGAGTTGCTCAGTTCACCATTGAACATCGCCTGCTGCACACCCTTTGCAATGGTGAAACGGTTGAATCTTGCAGCGTTTCTTCCCAAAATGAGATGCGAGTTCTCTTCTGCCTGCCAGATACCTGAGTTATCTTTTAACGAGAGGTTATGAAAGAGCAGGTCATAGCCGGGATCACTCTTTGTCGCCGTAAATCGTGCCGACAACTTCTCCGCCGGATCGGTCACTGCAAGGTCGATGGTACCCTCAAGACGCGATGGTGTATAGATGCCGGAAAAGATTGTCTCGCCGGCTTTTTTGTTCGCAATGGTGAGTGATGAAGCCCTGCCGGTCAGGGTTGCATGAGGAACCCCGCTGCTGTTGCACACCACATCGGCTTTCATGGAGAGATTTTCAACCGAAAAATCTTTACGGGAGCTCAACGTTCCAAGATTAATTGCTGCACCGATTGAACACTGTCCGTTAAGAAACACCGCCCTTCCTTCAGCACTGCCCTGCAAGGCAATGCCCTGCACAGGAAAAAACAGCACCAGTGGCGAAATATCTTTAGCCGAAATACGGTAATTAACCGTAAAGGGCCTTTTGAGTGCATCCGGGCCAGTGACCCGCAGAAGGGGAGTTGTGTGCCAGATATTCTGTGCGCTTACCTCCCGTGTGAGAGCTGAAGAGGTAACGTTGCTGAGAGCAATCAGCTCTGCAAAGGTATAGTTGCCTTCCGCAAGAAGATCCAAAAAATCGCTCTTGATGCTTGCCCGTGAAGAGGTGGCGTTCTGAACAATATCAATGGCAACTTTTGAACGCTCTTTTAACTGGAAGCCGTTAATCGTGGATGCAGAAAATTGGAGCGCGGCAGCAAGATTGAGCATTTTTGAATCAAATCCTGAGCCCTGCAGCGCAAACACTCCGTTCAGGTCGGTTGTAAACGCATTTGAACCAATGGCTTTTGAAATATCAAGAGCCGCAGTTTTACCGGATGCACGGTAGCGTGCCACACCCTCTTTCCAGTCAATGTCGCCGTCAAGATTAAAGCTTGTCAGGTTATTTTTGAGAAAAAGGGCGGTATTGAGTACCTGTCCGCCGTACTTTACCACCACAGAACCCTCTTTCAAGGGCTGATTCTGCCAGAAAGAGTCGGTCAACGTCATCTCAAGCGTTGATTGGTTTACCCCCATACTGTTGTTCTGCCCCTCAAAACTACCGGAAGCGTTGAGCATGCTTTTTCTGTTTTCCGCACTCATGAATAGGTGCGGTTTGCACTCTTTCAGCACAAACGTGCCCTTGTATGCAACCTGCTCCGCACTCTCCTTTGATGCCTCACCACTGAGCGAGACATTTCCGAGCAGAGAGAGCGACTTTACCTCAGCTTTTACAGCCTTGAGGGTTCCTTGCGCATTGCCAAAAAAGGTAATGTCTCCGCTTTTGCGTTCAAGATCCTTCAAGGCGCTCTCTTTCAGGTAAAAGTTGGCAAAATCGGTGGCTATTTTTGAACTGTCGCATTTCAGTTCATAGGCAAAGGCCTCTTTATCGAGCAGGTTAAGCAACTCTCCCTTGATGGCGAGCCTGCTTTTATTATGCCTCAAAAGAGCTCCGATGAGTTCAACGTTATCCTTTTTTCCCTTTGCATCTCCTTTCAGTGTGTAGAGGCCTGGTGGTATGAGAAGCTGGGGGTATAAGAGCTTCAGGTCATCGCTCTGCAGCGCAAGCTCCTGCACATTCAGAAAAGAGGTTGCAAAAGCAAGCTGCTTGTCTCGTTGTGGTGAAAAAATATTGAAATGGTCAAGCGTGGCAGAGAGTTCAGTATGGCTTCTATTGGCGACAACTTTCAGGGAAAGAAGCTCTGAACGGTTTTCAGAAAAGAAAAAATCTCCTGAAGCCTGCTGCAGGGTTAACTTATTTTTGGGGAGACTGCAGTGCATTTTTTCAATTGTCCCGCGCAGAAAATTTTTTTTGACCGTGAATGATGAAAGTTCAAAATCAAGCGCATTGACTGCAATCGATACATTGTCACGTCGATTCTTATTACCGGAGTATGAGAGCTGGCTGTTGCTTACCTGCAGTTGTTTACAGAAAAAATGGTCGAACGGTGCTTTTGTCGAATCGGGGTCGCGCGACTTGAACACGAGATCCAGATTAAGCTTGCCATTACTTTGTTCAATGACCCTTGTGTTCAGGCGGTCGGCCGTCAGACGACGGAGATAGAGTTTTCTGATATCAGGCTGAAGGAGTGAAAGAAAGTTGAATTTAAGTGAAAGGCTGCGAGCTTCAAGAGCGGCCGAAGTTTCTCCAGGGCCATAAATTCGGGGATTGATCAGCGTGACATTGTTTGGAAACTTCAGGTGCACCTCCTGCAGTTCAAGCCGGCCGTAAAATTTCTCATTAAAGAGGGCGATAACACGCTCTTTTGCAAACCGGTCAAGCACCCCGCTGTTCAGCACAATCAGAGCGGAAAGCGACAGCAAAAGCAAAAATGCCAAACATGCGGTGAGCAGTTTGATGCTATAGTGTTTAAGGTGTTCCACTGCAGTCCGGTGCTTGAGAAGTGTGGTGGATAATTTTTTCGATGATTCGGCTTGTTGAACGCCCGTCAAGCAAGGGTATGGTCAAAACAGCGCCCCCGTGGTTGAGTACAGCCTGTGCTCCGGCAATCTGTTCTACTGCCCAGTCAGCCCCCTTAACAAGAATGTCCGGCAGCAAGGTGCCAATCAGCTCTTCAGGCGTATCGTCATCAAAAAGGGTGAGAGCATCGACAACCTGTAACGCAGAGAGTACCGTTGCCCGATCTGTTTCGCAGCAGATGGGTCGATTTAACCCCTTGAGCCGACGGACAGAAGCATCACTGTTCAGTCCGATCAGAAGCACATCGCCAAGTTTTCTGGCTGCCTGCAGGTACTCGACATGCCCTGCATGAAGAATGTCGAAACAACCGTTTGAAAACACAACTTTCTTGCCGGAAGCTTGCCAGGCCCGTACCATTTGGAGAGCCTCATTTTGGCTCACCAGCTTGCTGGAACCAGTCATAGTGACCACCTCTTTGTACTTATGAGCTGCAAGCTCTGTAAAAAATAAATATACAGCACCCCATCGCAATTTAGTGTATACTCTTCGATTGTCCGCATAGATTACAAGAGAATTCCCCACACGAAAAGAAAAACCCCCCGATCAGCGGAGGGTTTTTCTTTTCAAATTGAAAACCGTATTGCTGCGGTTCAGCAGTTGCGAACGGTCGAGGAGTTCCGATCCTTGATGGTCGTTTCATCAAACTCATCCCAGTTGTGCTCATCATGCTCTCGCTGGTAGCCAGCCTCTTTAAGGCCAAAACTCATATCAGCAACCATCTCGGGACGCAGCTCCTTGAGGTTTTTGACCTCGTCCTGCGTCAGAATCCTTGACTTGTCAAAGCCGAGATCGATTTCGATCTTGCGATTCTTGGTCTTGACACGATCGATATCGTAGAAGCGCTTGGTGAGGGTGGTCTGGGCAAAGGCTTTCAGGCATCCAAGCATGTACTTGCGCACATAAGGGTCCTTGATCCAGGGGTAGCTGAAGAAGGTTTTACGAGCGTAGAAGCGTGCATAAGATTTCAGCACTCCTTTCAGCACATCCTCGCGCTCCATATTGTCGGGCTTGATGATGGGAGTCACAAAGTTGTACTTTGAGTAATCGCGCACTTCAACCCTGTCGCCAAGCTCTTTGAAGAGATCGGAGAAAGGCCATGGCGTGTAGATGGTCCAGTTGGCCATATCAGGATCCCAGTCCTTGCAGAGCTGGTAGGTCTCTTCGATGGTCTCGGGAGTTTCGTGCTCAAGTCCCATGACAAACTGTGCTTCGGCAACGATACCGTTTTTCTGCAGCAGCTTGATGGCAAGTTTGTTCTCCTCAATAGTGGTCTCCTTGCGGAACCGGTTGAGGTTCATCTGGCTTGCCGCTTCAGTGCCGAGCGAAACGTGAACCAGACCAGCCTTGCGGAAGAAAGGCAACAGGTCGGCATCGCGCATGATGTCGGTCACACGGGTGTTGATACCCCAGGTGACATTGAGCTTGCGGTCGATAAGTTCCTGACAGAGCGAGACAAACTTTTGTTTGTTGATGGTCGGCTCTTCGTCGGCAAGAATGAAAAAGCCGACGTTGTACTTCTTGACGAGCACTTCGATCTCATCAACGAATGCTTTCGGACTGCGGGCGCGGTAACGGCGCCAGAACTGCCACTGTGAGCAGAAGGTACAGGTAAAAGGGCAGCCTCTGGCAAAGTTCGGTACCGCCAGGCGGCAGTTGAGGGGAGTGTAGATGTATTTATCCCACTCGTAGAGACTCCAGTCAGGGGTCAGGGTATCGAGATCTTCGATGACAGGGTGCGCGGCAGTAGCGAAGACATTGCCGTCGTCGTCGAGATAGGCGATACCGGTAATGTTTCCCCGGTTCTGCTTATCAGTTCCTGCGGCGATTTCGCGAATGAGGTTGACGGTAACCTCTTCGCCTTCACCCCGGACAATGTAGTCGGTTTCGGGCGCTTCGCTCAGTACTTGCGGGTACATGAAGGTTGAGTGGATGCCGCCCATGAGGGTCTTGATTTTCGGGTCTACCTTTTTGGCGATCTTCATGATCTCCTGTGCCTTGAAGATCGAAGGGGTGATGTTGGTTGCCATTACAACATCCGGCTTGTTTTTGCGGATGACCTCTTCGATCTGGTCGTTATCAAGGTGGTCGCACATGGCATCAACAAACCGCACCTGATCGAATCCTGCCTGTTTCAGGGCGCCACCGATATAGGCAACCCAGCTTGGCGTCCAGTTACCGGCAATTTCGGCCCCACCTGAATGATAATTTGGCTGAATCATCAGTATTTTCATCGGTCTCCATCCTCCAGATATGTTTATTACAAAATAGGGATTGCATCGTGAATCAATTGAAACCTGTTTCCTGCTTTTAAAAATCCCTGACTTCTAATTTACAATTATTTTGTACAATTTTCATAGGGTTTTAGTTTACCCCAAGTCATTTGTGTGACGCGTTCATCAACATGGTGTGATAAAATCCGAAACTGATTTTTTCGCGGCTTTTCACCTTCATGCCGGCTTTCTGCATTGCCCGCTGCATCTCTTCGTCGCGGATCATCTGGATGGTTGTGCGGCGCTCTTTTTTTGGAAAATAGCCTCCAAGCCAGTGCATGAGCGCAAGAACCTTGTTGTAGGGGGCGTAGGTAAAAATAACGGAGCCTTTGGTCAGACCGCCGAGGTTGCCGAAGGCCTGGCCAAATCCTTCTGCGGGGTAGTGAATCAGGACGTCAAAGCAGACCACGGCGTCGTAGCTGCCGCGCACGGACTCGAGCGTGTTGACTTCGAAGGTGATGTTATTCTGCACGCCCTCTTTTGTGGCTTCTGCTTTTGCCTTGTCAACCATCTGTGAAGCGATATCAACTGCCGTGACCTTGTACCCTGCCTTGGCCAGCCGGATGCTGAAGAGTCCAGTTCCGCAACCGGCATCAAGGACGGTCGCTCCTTTTGGCAGATTGAGCTGCTGGAGCCAGTCGAAAGCCTTGTCCATCATGACGGCATGGCCCTGACGCACCGTATTGCGCACGGAAGAGAGTTTGTCGTCCCCATATATCGATGCCCAGCGCTGAAAGCCCTGACCATTGAAATAGGAACGGAGCATTTTTTTGTGTTCTTCAGCATTGAAAGAGGAGCTGCTCATGGTGTATTGTTTGACGGTTTCCTGGTTGACTTTGCTACAATTACAGAGCGCGTTAAATTTCGATCCCTTCAAGACGGTCTTCCAAATCGCTGTAGATCTCCTGAAGTTTTTCGATCATATCGGGGTCGGCGCTCCACATGCCTCGTCCGCTCGCTTCGAGCATGCGTCCGACAATGTTTTTGAACGCTTTCGGGTTGACCTTCATGAGCCGTTCGCGCATTTTCGGATCCATGGCGTAGGTTTCCGCCGCCTCCTTGTAGACCCAGTCGTCAACGCCTTTGGTGACGGCGTCCCAGCCAAGCATGTAGGTAAAGCGGTTACTGATTTCTGCGGCCCCGCTGTGCCCCTGGTCGAGCATGGTCTCAAACCACTTGGGGTTGAGCAACTTGCTGCGGAACTCCACCTTCAGCGCCTTGTCGGCATCGTCAATCTTGACGTCAGCCGTAAAGGTCTCCACATAGTTCAGCTTTACCTTGTCGCCTTTCGGATTGCGGCGACGGGCTGAAAGTTGCAACGCACCCGATGATGAGAAGTAACGGTCGATATCGGTAATGCCGAATTCCGCCGAATCAACCTGCTGCACTACGCGGTCAACCGTGCTGAGCAGCCCTTTGAGGATATCACTCTGCTGGTCGCCATAGCGGTTTCCGCCGTAGGCAAAACCGGTGCGTTTGATGAACATGTTGTCGAGATCATCTTCCGACTCCCATGCAGAATCCTCCACCAGCTCTTCTACCTGCGAGCCGTACGCTCCGGGCGCCTGGGTAAAGAGACGCGACGTGGCGCTCTCAAAATCCTTGCCCTCTTTCAGGGCGGCGTCCACATGCTTTTTGATATGGTTCATCTCGTGCGGTTCAATGGCCCTTGCGGCATCCTTGACCAGTTTGTCGAGATGATCGACAAGGACTCCAAAGGTGTCGCGGAAGATGGAGCTGATCTGAATCAGCACGTCGATTCTCGGACGGCCAAGCTTTTCGAGCGGTACGAGGCGGTAGTGGCTGATTTTGCCTTGTGCGTCGTAGGCTGGTTCGGCACCCATGAGGTGAATGATGACGGCCACCGCTTCGCCCTTGCTCTTGATGGTATCGAGTCCCCAGAGCACCTGCGCAATGGTTTCGGGGTATTCACCCTCATTCTCTTCGGTGTGACGGGCCAAAATGCTGTCGGCAATCTGCTTGCCGCGCTTGAAAGCCAGTTCCGAAGGAATGCGCCAGGGGTCAATGGCATGGATGTTACGGCCGGTCGGCAGAATGCCTGCACCGTCACGCACCAGGTCGCCGCCGGAGCCGGAAGGAATGTATTCACCGCAAAGGGCGCGAAGGAAACCCTTCATCTCATTGCGGTTGTCTTCCAGTGCCAGCTTCAGAGCCATTCCATCCTGCAATGCGCTGTTGATGGCCTCTGCCATCTCCTTCGTCGCCTTTCCGCCGCCGGTCATGGTGCTGAATACAGTCGCCGGATTGGTTTGACCGAAAATACTCTTCTCGATAAACTCCCTGGTATGCCCGTCAACCGTTTCACGAGCCTTCAGGGCCTGCGGCTCACCCTTGCGGGCGCGTGTGGCCAGTGAGGCATAATCGCCATAGGCTGTATGCTCGCCGATGGCCTGCATGATGATCGAAGGGAGCGATTTTTCGTTACCGCGAACCTTGAGGTACTCTGTTATGGTCGTGACCTGGGTTTCAAGCTTCGGCGTTTCGCCAAAGACGTGCAGCGAGTTTGAAATCAGGCGACCCTCAAGCTCCATCATGTAGGTATAGAGACGGCTGATATAGTCAGGGAAAGTTTCCCCTTCAACACGAGGGCAGTCATCAGTCAGGTTGAGCTGCTGCGCCTTGGTGATAATGACCTCTTCTGTCTCAACGTCCACCATCTTTTCAAGCCCACGCTCACGGTAATCGTTCAGCATCTCTTTGAACGCAGGGAGCTCTTTGTAGAGACCGGCCCGTGCAAGAGGCGGGATGTTGTGCGAAATCATGGTGGCATAGCCTCGACGCTTGGCAATATTTGCTTCGCTCGGATTATTGATAGGATAGATATAGAAATGGGGTACTTCGCCAAGCAGTGCGTCCGACCAGCAGTCGCCGGTGACACCGAGCTGCAGGCCGGGCATCCATTCTACCGTACCGTGCATGCCGACATGCACCAGGGCATTTGCCCCGAAGACGCGGCTGATCCAGCGGTAGAAGGCGATATATTGATGATGCGGTGTGTTCTCTTTGTCGAAGAGGAGGCGCATCGGGTCACCCTGTATGCCAAGGCGCGGCTGAACGCCGATAAAAATATTGCCGAGGGTGATCCCGCCGATAAAGAGCCTGTCCGGCTTGATGGGAGCGATGTCGCCCGGGAATCCGCTCCAGCGTCCTTCAATCCGCTCGCGTTCCCTGCTGCTGGTAATGCTGTTGAACTGTTCGCGGTCGATAGAGAAGCACTCCTGCTCATGCGCCTGAATCTCGTAATCGGTTGCCTTGTCGAGCATGGCAAGCAGCGCTTCCGGTGATTCCGGCAGCTCGCCGACATTGTACCCTTCGGTGCGCAGGGTCTGGATGATATTGTAAATACTTTTTGGGACGTCAAGCAGGGCGGCGCTTGCCTTTTTACCCATGCCAGGCGGATAGTCGTAGACCACAAGGGCAACTTTTTTATCCTTGTTGGGAACCTGACGCAGGTCTGAAAACTTTTTGGCAAAACCGGCAAGCCTTTCAAGACGGTCAGGAACGGTCTGGAGGCGTCCATCCTTGATGGCACCAAGTACGACCGGGCAGACAGCGCCATCCATTTCAGGCAGCGAATAGGTCATGGCCGACTGCAGCGGTATAACCCCCTGTGACTTCCATGAAACGAAATCCTGAATAAAGAGCGGCTGGGAGACAACGTAGGGAGCGTTTATTTTGCCCAGAATCTCGTCGCGCGCGGCTGATGAGGCTCCCGGTGTGGTTGCGCCTGCCGGGCCGCCCACAAAGCCGAAGCCCATCATGTTGACGAGCATGTCGATGTTGTTGTGTGTGAACCACTCTCTGGCGGCAACGTGCCCTTCAACACCCATCACAAAGACCGGCAGGGGATTGAGCCCCTTGGCCTCAATGGCTCGGATGGCATTGTCGATATACTCCTTTTCCTGCAGCAGGTGCTTGCGGAAAAATAGCATGCCGATGTTGCGCTGTTTTGCCGAGTTTTTATTGCGTTTATGCAGCCATTTTTCATAATGGTGCAGATCTTTCTGGTATTCCGGAGCATCAGGGTGATAGAAGCCCATGGTGGGAACCTCCTGCACCTTTTCAACCTTGACATCGACCTCAAAGTATTCAGCGATGATATAGTTGAACATTGATGCAAGGTTATCCGTGGTTGGATTCATCCAATAGGTGTAGACCTGCATCCAGTTCTTGAAATCCTTTGCCTTTTTGGGGATAAGCGGCAGCATGGTGCGCATGATTTTCAGCAGCTTCATATAGCCGTAAAGCGCATCTTCGTCGCGTCCCTTAACCAGCATTTTTGCAACTTTCTTGACAATATCGGGCATCCCGCTGCCATCACCCGAGACCACATAAGTACCTATTTTGGTCATCTGCATAACCTCAGGCATCGACTCATAGGCAAAAACGACCTTCGCTTTCGACTGATCGACCTGCTCCTGCAGCCAGTCTGCCTGAACCTTGAACTGGATCAGGGTTGTAAAAATACAGTCGGCATTGCGGATTGCTTCGGCTGCCTCAGGGTTCTGATGCTCAAGATCCTGATCGGTCCATTGGGTCAATTCGGCGTGTGCGGCGATCTTGGATGTTACCTCGCGCCATACCCGCTGATTGCATTGCTCCATCCCGACAATAGCGGCAATTCTGATTTTATCGTACATAGAATTACAAAAAGATGTGCGTTTCTGGTGGTTTTAACAGGATTGCAAAATGTAATAAAATCCCTTGATGTAAACTAACGATTAAAAAAAGAGCCAGCCCCTCGTTGCGGAGGGACTGGCTGGTGTAGCAACGGCTGATTGCTGAATGGTTTTGCTCAGAAGGTGCAATCCACTCCTGCAACAAAGCTGCGTCCAGGTGCACGGAACCACTCGGCTTCTTCGTACTGCACATTGCCGATGTTGCGGCAAAGGAGGCTTAAAGAGACCGTGTCGGCTGCCTGGTACTTCACGCCAGCGTTAAGCACGATGAAGTCACCGGGGTAGTTGGTGCTTAGCGTGTTCGCGTGGGCACTTACGGACTTGTACTGAGAGATATACCGACCGTTCAGGTTGAGTGCAAGCTGGCTGACGGGTTTATATGTTACACCTGCCGACGCTGTGTGTTCAGGCCTGTAGGCCAGCCATGTCGGATCGGGATTGGAGTCATTAATGGCTGGAGGAGTGCTTGGCGCGTAACTTCTGTTTTTGGCATTCATGTAGGTGTATGCCGCATTGAAAGTCCACTCACTGGTCGGCCGGTAATTGAGGCTGGTCTCGATACCCCAGATACGTGCTCTTGTAATGTTCCTGAATTGGAAGAGACGAGGAGGGGTATTTGAAAGGATAACAGACTCAATAAGGTCATTATAGTCATTTAAGAAGCCGGCGATATCAAAGGAGAGCTTGTCACCGAACTGCTTGAACATACCGATCTCGTAGGCCGTCATGGTCTCCTTGTTGAGTGCAGGATTAGGATTTCCTGTGTAGGGGCCAGCACTGCGAATGAAGCGCTCGTAGAGTGTCGGTGCGCGGAAGCTTGTACCCCACGAAGCACGGAATGAGAGGTCATCCATAGCCTTGTAGTTAAGTGCTACACGGGGACTGAATGCGTCAACTGAGGGGTTGTCAATATTGATCCATGGGCCAGCCAAAGTTGTTTGTACCTGATCTGCATTGATACCGCTCCAGTCATAGCGCAGAGAGAGAAGAGAGGTGAGTTTGTCGGTGATCTTCCATTCGTCCTGCAAAAATGCAGCCCAACTCTTTTCGTTAATATCTCCCAGTACCCTTGCTGTCGGCCATGCTGCGGTGAGCTGAGTTGTCTTCAGGTCGGTTGTGCTGCCTTCAATACCAAAAACCAGCCGGTGTTTATCGCTGACACGCCAGTCGAGTTTTGTGCCTGCACCCAGACGATCAGAATAGGTTTCGTTGAAGTTTCCAGCAACCTGCATAATGGGGCCACCAGGGTATAGCAGTTCATCTGGACCTACAGGATTGTATTCGTACTTTGTTCCATTGTGAGTATAATAAATGCGTGTATCAAGGCTGATCCTGTCGCTCAGGAGGTTGACATAGTTCAGTCCTACCAGTGCATTCTTGCGCTTGATAAGGTCATCTTCATCGTTTACAGACGAAATGTCAAAAGCGCGCTCAGGATGGGCTATGAAGGTTGACGGAGGTATAAAATCGGAAAACCATTCATAAGCGTAACCACCTGACGTTTCACTGTAAGAAGTGCTGAGTTGCAGGTACTGTTTTGCATCGATGTCATAGCGCACCTTCAGTTTCACATCGTCCAGATTTGTTTGGGCGTTCTGACGGTAGCCATCATCGTTGCTGTGCGTATAGAGCAGGCTGTAATTCAGCTTGCCGCTCTTGTTGCCAAGTCCTACGTAGGTGTTCCAGAACCACGGGGTGTGTCCATCAGCATAAAAGTGACTCTGGTCGCTGGAGGGAGGTGCATCGTAAAAACCACCGCTGACACCAGCTTTTACTTCCAGTTTGTCAGGAAGGTGGCCGAAGACGTTTACCACACCGCCCATGGCGCCTGAACCATAAAGGGTAGCAGCAGAGCCTTTCAGGATCTCCACCTTGTCAGCGGCATTCATGTTGACTGATGACCAGGCCACTTCACCTGACTCAGGAGCATTGATTGGAAAGCCGTCGTAAAATGCACTGACACGAGTTCCGATAGCGCCACCCTGATAGGTGTTTGAACCGCGAACCTGGATGTTGGATGTTGTCTGTCCACCAGCGCGTGTGACCACAACGCCGGGAACATCCTCAATCACTCTGTCAAGTGTCGGATTGGATTGCTGCTTGATTTTTTCCTGCGAGACCACATTCACGGTAACCGGAACATCAAGCCGATCCTGCTTGTAGAGCGAGGCACCAACGACGACTTCGGAGGCCATGATGGTTGTCTGGCCAAGCTGCAGACTTACACTGGCTGTCTGGCCGGTGCCGACAGTAACTATCTGGCTTGTCGGGGCGTAACCGACGATGGATACGGAGATTTTCTGTGATTTTGCAGGGACGTTCTGAAGGATGAAGTTGCCGTTCATGTCGGTAGCCGTGCCGATGGTGGTACCGGCAATGGTGACGGAAGCACCATAAACGCCTTCACCGTCTGCCTTGTCGATAATTCTGCCTCTTACTGTCCCGGTATCAGCTCCGTAAGAGGTAAGAGGGATCAGTGATGCCGTGAGGCAAAACGACGAAACAACAAAACGCACAAAGCGAGATGCTTGTACCTTTTTTGTTTTCATGATGGTATGTGGTTTGGTTGTAATGATACGGACAAAAAAACATGGTCAAGAGCCCTCTTTCTGCTTTGTTTGGCAGTACATAATCATCATTTCTCAGACTCGGCAGTCAAATCAGGAGAGGAGAAAAAAGCATCTCCTCATCGTCATATAATCAAACGTCAAGTCGAAGTTATTAAAAAAAAATGCAATAATGCAACTTATTGCTGCAAAGGGGTTCGGAGGGATGGGAGGTGGTGAAATGATGCTTTTCATGACCAATCCCCGGTGGTTGCCGGGGATTGCAAATAAAGGAGATCTGAAATTTGAGGGTTACTTTCAGATAACGCCAAGCTCTTTGCCGATGGTGCAGAATTCAGTGATCACCTTGTCGAGATGGACGCGCTGGTGGGTGGCCATAAAACTGGTGCGGAGCGCTTCGTGGCCTGGCATGACGCCGGGGCGGATGAAGGCATTGACGTAAACTCCGGCGTCAAAGAGTTTTTTCCAGAAGTAAAGGGTTTTCATCTGATCACTGATCAGCACGGTGACAATGGCTGTGCGCGATGGCATGAGGGTAAATCCAGCCTTGATCAGTGCCTGGCGAACGTAATCGGTATTGGCGATAAGTCGCTCCGTGAGTTCCGGTTCGGTGCGGATAATGTCGAGTGTGGCCAGAACGGCAGCAACACTTGCCGGTGTTGGTGAAGCGCTGAAAATAAGAGCCGGCGCGTTATGCTTGATGTAGTTGATGACGGTGCGATCGCCGACAACGTAGCCTCCGAGTGAACCGAACGTTTTCGAGAAGGTTCCCATGATGAGATCAACCTCCTTGACAAGACCAAATTCGGAGGGGGTGCCCCTGCCGTTTTTGCCAATGACACCGACGGCATGAGCATCGTCAATAAGAATCCGGGCACTGTATTTTTTTGCCAGCTTGACCAGAGTCGGTAGATCCACAATTTCGCCTGAGACTGAGAAGACGCCGTCAGAAACAATCATCCGTCCTGCCGATTCGGGAATGGTCTGAAGCACGCGTTCCAGATCTTCCATGTTGTTGTGGTTGTAACGGGCCAGATTGGCTCCTGCTCCGAGGGCCATGACTGTTGCTGCCACAAGGCTTGCATGGTTGTCGCGGTCGGAGACAATATATTCACCGCGCTGAACCAGTGTCGGGATGATGCCCTGTCCGGTCTGGTAGCCGGTGCTGAAGAGCAGGCAGCGCTCTTTTTCAAAAAAGTCGGCAAGCCGCTCCTCAAGCTCAACATGGAGGTTTACGGTGCCGGTCATGTAGCGCGATCCACTGCAACTGGTGCCATATTTATTGATGGCGTTGATCGACGCGGTTTTTACCCTTGGGTCGGCGGTCAGGCCGAGATAGTTGTTCGAACCAGCCATAACGAGTTTCCTGCCGCCAAAAGAAACTACCGGACCCTCGTTTTCGTCTATGGGATGAAAAAAGGGGTACAGGCCCAGCTCCTTTACTTCGTCAGCAATGGTATACTCGATGCACTTTTTAAAGAGGTCTTTGGTTTTCTCCACAGTCATGCAAATTTATTTCAGCAGTAACAAAAAAAAGCTGGAATTTCTTGTGTTTACGGTCGTCTTTTTTTGTTTTTCTTTCGGTGACCGGTTTTCTGGTAAGCGCATTTTGCTTAGAAAAGGAAATGTATCAAAAATTTTAGTTTTTTGTTAAACGAGGTTCTGCTTTTTTTTGCTGAAGAATATGCCGAAAGTGGAAAATGCAGTGTTATTGAGCGAATAAACCGGAGTGAGAGGGGATATGGGTGAAACAATATTGGTGACGGGTTCGAGCGGTTTTATTGGCGTGCGACTGTTGCGCCAACTTGCTGCAGAGGGTGAGAGGGTAAGGGTTTTTCTTCGTACAGAAAGTCATGGTGCGGCTTTGCCGGAGAACGTAGAGGTTGTCAGGGGCAGTTTTAATGACCCGGAGGCTCTTGGGCGTGTGGTGCGAGGTGTCGACCGCATTGTGCACCTTGCCGGGGTAACGAAAGCGTTTGACGAGGCGGGCTATGATGCGGGTAATGTGCTGCCAGTGAAGAACCTGCTTACGGCAGTCAGGGAGCATAACCCCGGCCTCAAGCGGTTTCTTTTTGTTTCGTCACTGACGGTTGCAGGTCCAGCTTCGGAGGGTCTCCGGGGTGTAAGTGAACGTGACACTCCTGCTCCGGTGAGTGCATACGGGCGCAGCAAGTTGCGGGCGGAAGCGCTTTGCATAAAGTGTGCGGATACTGTTCCGGTTACCATTGTTCGTCCTCCAGCAGTTTACGGGCCGGGTGACCGGGATGTGTTGCAGATTTTTCAGATGCTTGCCAAAGGGGTACTGCTCTCGGCAGGCCATGCCAGCCGACAGCGCTTCAGCATGATCTATGTTGACGATCTTGTTGATGGCATGATGATGGCGGCCCGCTCGGAGGCTGCTGCCGGACGCATCTATTATATCACCTCTCCCCGTTCCTGGTCATGGGATGAGCTGATTGCTGCTGCCAAACCAGCGCTTGGGTTTACGAAAATCAGCAAGCTTTCGCTGCCGAAGCCGCTTCTCTTTGGTGTGGCAACGCTTATTGGTGCTATCGGTTCCTTACGGGGAACGCCAGTGCTTATCAATCGTGACAAGGCCAATGAACTCGTACAGGATTTTTGGGTCTGTTCGTCCGCGCAGGCTGAGATTGATTTTGGTTTCATGGCTGGAACATCACTAAACGAAGGGATTGCAAAAACAATTGCCTGGTATCGGCAGCAAGGCTGGCTCTGAGGGTTCGGTGTTTTTATCCGAGCAGTTTCTGCATGAGTCGCAGGAGCAGATATTTTTCATCCGGGTAGGGGAGCAGCCCTTTGAGTGCGGCATCGGTCTCTTTCAGGGCGGTGATGGCACGCTCGGCGTCACGGAGTGAAAATGTGCGGGTGTAGGCGATGTAGTTTTTGATAAAGTACTCTTGCTTGCCGTACATGCCGAGGATTTTTGCGATTTCTGCCGGGGGAAGTTGCCGTACTTCGGGCAGCGAAAGTTTCCAGAGACGGATATAAAAGGTGGTCAAAAATCGGACGATGTTCCCGAGCCCCTCTTTTTGCCCCTCACGCTCCATGATCATGAGCGATATGCCGCTGCAGAGCCTCAGGCTTCGTTCCGCAAGTGCTTTTTCGAGTTCAAAGACGTTGTAGTTGCGCGAGATGCCGACGCAGTCCAGGACGTCTGCTGCCGTAATGCGTTTGTCAGCACCTCGTGCAGATGCGTACATGATAATCTTTTCAATTTCATGGCAGATCTCCCTCGCTGATGGTTCAATATAGGCGGAAAAGGCTTTGAGGGCGTCAGGCTCAAAGCTCCAGCCTGAAGCTTTTGCCCTGCCGGAAGCAAAGAGTTCCGGCGATTTGATGGCTGCGAAGTCGTGGCGGTATTTTTTCAGCGTACTGAATGGCGGCTTCTCAATCTCTTTTTTATCAATCAGGTCAGCGTCGAGTATCAGTACGGTAAACTCAGCCGGACTCTGTATGTAGCGGTTGAATTTTTCTTCATGCTGTTTTTGCAGCTCTTTTGTTGGAGGCTTCTTTATTTTTTCAAACTGCCGGACAATGATGAGCTGCTTCGGGGAGAACATCGGATATTCAGAGGCCTTCGATACCAATTCGCCCGGCGTGAGATCAGGGCCGTAGAGAAGGAGAGTGTTGCACGCCGCATCGCTTTCGGATGGAAAAATCGCCGTTTTGATCATTCCTGCAAACTCCTCTTTGAGGTAGCTTTCCGGGCCGTAAAAGAGATAAACCGGTGCAATGGTGCCGGCAAGAATATTTTTTTTCAGTGCATCCATCGTTGATAGTAAGGTATTACGGGGTGCACCGAAGTGCACCCGATTTGTTGTCCTCCTGTTTCTGCCTGAACGGTACCACGCACCTCAGCCATCTCTTTTTTGTTCGCAATGAGCGCGAAAAAGGTGGCTGTTTCAGAACGGCAGGTCGTCCTTGTCGTTTTCGAGCATCGGCACCGAAGATGGCGCGGGCAGTGACTGCGGGTCAGTGGCTCCCTGATGGCGCTCGTAACCTTGCGAGTTGCCTTCGTAGGTAGCTCCTGATGGCTTGCCATCAAGCATCTGCATGTCGCTGATGACGATCTCTGTGGTGTATTGCTTGACACCCTCTTTCTCCCAACTCCTTGTCTGCAGTTTTCCTTCAACGTAGAGTTGTGAGCCCTTGTGCAGATATTCTTTGCAGATTTCTGCCAGTCGTCCCCATGCGACAATCCGGTGCCACTCTGTTTTTTCCTGAAGTTCGCCTTGCTGGTTCTTGAACTTTTCGCTCGTCGCAATCGTGAAGTTTGTTACTGTTGTTGCACCAGCTTGCCGGGTTTCTGGTTCACCACCGAGTCTGCCGATGAGCATTACCTTGTTAAGTCCTCTTGCCATGGTATTTTGAATTTGGAGGGTTATCGAAAAAACTCTCTGGAATAGCTTGAGCCCTGCATGGTAAAGATAAAATTATCTTATTTATACTGCAAGCAGTTCTCCGTTAATGACCGGGCCTTCCCGGCAGAGCAGGATGGTACGGAGCCCTCCATCCGGGCTGTTGACCTCAACGCTGCAGCCGTAGCAGATTCCTATGCCGCAGCCCATGACCGATTCAAGTGAGAGTTCACATGCAAGCTGTTCCTCACGGCAGAAGCTGGCAACCGCCTTCAGCATGGCACTGGGGCCGCACGCAAAAACCATGGCCGTACCCTCTTTTCTGATCGTGGTCAGTTCACTCCGGAGCAGCTCCACCGCGTTGCCTCTGAATCCTGCAGAGCCGTCATCGGTCGCAAACCGGCAGTTTGAAAGCTCCCCGGCGAGTATATCCTCTTTTGACTGGCCTCCAATCAGGTTGATGACCTTTTTGCCTTTTGCGGCAAGCGTTTTTTCAAGAAAGAGCATGGGAGCTGTGCCGATTCCTCCGGAGAGAAGAATGGCGATGTCGAACTCTTTGCCTGCAATGTCGAAACAGTTTCCCAGCGGTCCGAGTACCATTACGGTTGAACCTGCCGGTCTGTCGCAGAAAATCGAGGTGCCGATCCCGATTGATTTGACCATGATGTCAAGAAGCGTTCCTCGCACATTGTGTATCGAAAATGGTCGTCGGAGGAGTGGCAGCGTCGTATCGCTGACCTTGACGTTGATAAAGTTTCCGGGTCTTGCTGCTGCGGCAATTTCAGGGCAATCGAGGGTAATGATGTTGACAGCAGTGCTGATACGGCGGGTTTCGACAATGGTTGCCCGGATATCGACGATTGAGTTTGTTTCAGGCATGACGGTGATAATCTTGATTGAATGGCTTAATTAAGTGAGCAGAAGAGTCATTTGCAAGCTCTTCAGGTGAGATAACCAAGTTTAAAATTTTTAACCTTGGTTGAAGTGTGTATGTTGAATCTTTTGTAGTGTCAGCTCAGAGTGATATCTTTGGCTTTTTCTGATTTCTGATTTTTTCCTCAGCGTCCATAAACTCCAATGTCCGGTTCATGCGTATTTTAACTTTTACAGGAAAAGGCGGGGTAGGTAAAACCAGTGTCTCTGCGGCTACCGCGGTTCGCTTGTCACAACTTGGTTATCGTACACTTGTCCTTTCAACCGATCCAGCACACAGTCTCTCGGATTCGTTCAACCTGCCCCTTGGCGCAGAACCGACCAAAATTAAGGAGAATCTTGATGCCATTGAGGTCAATCCCTATGTCGACCTGAAGCAGAACTGGCATGCTGTACAAAAGTACTATACAAAGGTATTTATGGCTCAGGGTATTTCAGGGGTCATGGCCGATGAAATGACTATTCTGCCTGGTATGGAAGAGCTTTTCTCTCTTTTGAGGGTCAAGCGCTATAAAGCTTCCGGACTCTATGATGTTCTGGTGCTCGATACTGCTCCGACTGGTGAAACCCTGCGCCTCCTGTCACTTCCTGATACCCTGGCATGGGGTATGAAGGCAATCAAAAATGTCAATAAATACCTTATCAAGCCGTTGAGCAAGCCGCTATCAAGGATGTCTGATAAAATTGCATTTTTTATTCCCCCGGCTGATGCTGTTGAGTCGGTTGACCAGGTATTTGATGAGCTTGAAGATATTCGCGAGATTCTGACGGATAACCAGAAGTCGACGGTGCGTCTTGTCATGAACGCAGAAAAAATGTCGATCAAGGAAACTATGCGAGCCTTGACCTATCTGAACCTTTACGGCTTCAAGGTCGATATGGTGCTGGTCAACAAGCTGCTTGATACCAAAGAGGATAGTGGTTATCTGGAAAATTGGAAAGCTATTCAGCAGAAGTACCTTGGAGAGATCGAAGAGGGTTTTTCTCCCCTTCCGGTCAAAAAGCTGAGGATGTACGAGCAGGAAATTGTCGGTCTCAAGTCACTCGAGATGTTTGCCAAAGACATGTACGGAGACAGCGATCCATCCGACATGATGTATGACGAGCCGCCGATAAAGTTTGTCCGCAATGGCGATGTCTATGAGGTGCAGTTGAAGCTCATGTTTGCCAACCCTGTCGATATTGATGTCTGGGTAACTGGTGATGAGCTGTTTGTCCAGATAGGCAATCAGCGCAAGATCATCACCCTTCCGATCAGCCTGACCGGGCTTGAGCCGGGAGATGCCGTCTTCAAGGATAAATGGCTGCACATTCCCTTTGATCTTAATGGCCAGGAGCATAGTCGGCCCAAAAAAGAACAGAAAGCTTACGACAGGGGATAACTGACTTCCCTTTTAAGAGTATTTGTTTTGAACAATATTTATGTTTAGCTTCGAACAAGATAGTTTTTTGTGAATTCATCATCATAACCGGGGCTCCGTTTGGGCGGCCTCACTTCCAGGGAGAGTAATATGTCGGAATCGTACCAGAATCTGCGTAAAGATTTTAAGGAACTTGAATTTATTGATCGTCTTACGTTCCTTGCTGAGAGTGTGCTTTTGACCGGTCAGAGTGCCGTTGTCGGTAGTCTGAATCTTGCCGGAAGTCTTTTTGACACGGTAACCGGCACGGTGGGTGCTGTTATCGACGCTTCGGGTATTGGTAATCTGCTTGGCAATACCAGCGGTGTGGTTGGCGAAACTCTTGACCGCGTTGCGATTACGGTTAAGGATGCATCCAGAACGGCCAGTGAGCTCTATGTCAGCGCTGTTGAAACTGTTGAAAATGCAACAGGGAATGCCGCTACGGCTGTTGGTGATGCAGGTGTCTCTGCTTCCGAAGTTGTAAAGAATTTTGCCGGTTCATTCCAGAAAGGTCCGGTCAAAAGATAATAATATTGGCAGTTTGGCCGGGGTTTGCCCCGGCCAGAGGGATTTTTTTCCTTGGTTTTGTCTATTATTACTGTAAATTGGAACAAAGAGTTCTGTTGTAAATTTTGATAACTTTCCAATAATTAAATTCCAAGGGGGAATTATGAGTGTAAGTGGTGGAGGCGTATTTACCGATATCCTTGCTGCAGCCGGCCGCGTTTTTGAGGTGATGGTTGAGGGGCATTGGGAGACTGTTGGTTTGTTGTTTGATTCTTTGGGCAAGGGCACAATGAGAATCAATCGCAACGCTTATGGCAACATTGGTGGCGGTGCAGGTGCGAGCCTTCGCGGTTCATCACCTGAAGTTTCCGGCTATGCTGTTCCTTCCAAGTCTATAGGATCAAAGTTCGCAGAGTAAGCGTACTGCATTATGCTCTTTGCTCAGGCAGTGAAAAGATTAAAGCTTTCACTGCCTTTTTTGTTTTCGTGAAAACTCACAATTGCCCCTCTCTTTATCAGGTGATTTCTCTTTATTATAAAATTTTCATAGATTTCGGTTCAGCGTGCTAATATGTATCAAGTGAACAGGTATGGGTAATGGCTAATTTATCGTTGTATGTTTCGGCACAGACCGAGCAGAGTGATGTTGCTGAATTTTTTCAGAAAGGGCTCATGAATGCCGGTGAGAATCCGATAGCATTTTTTGAGGGCGTTTTTTATGAATCACAGCAGGAGCGCGTTGGAAATATTGCTTTTCAGGACTATCTGATCTATACGGACAAGGCGGTTTACTTTTGGGCAAGGGGATCGAACAAGGATTATCTCGACCGATTCAATCTTGGTTCCGTCACCGTGAACAGCCGTAATAAAGATCACGATTTTGCGACGCTTAATTTCAAGGTTCGTCGTGAGGAGAAGGATCCCGTCTATGTCATTTTTGATATGGTTGAACTGAGGGAAGCCGAATTGATTGCCAGGCTTCACACGGTTATGGAATCGGTCATCGAGGAGCACCTTGGTCTCAATTACCGAAGCGATCTTCCTGATCATGTTTCGCACCTTATTCTGCATGGCGCAAGAAGTGTGTGTGTTCCTCGGCCCATCAGCCTTCGTTTCGGTGCTTCAGATTCCGCCCAGCGAGAGAGCAATATCGGGTATGGTCAGGATCTGCTTGAGCAATACAAGGCATCCATCGGTTATCCTTCGGATGAAAGGGGAGTGCAACCGGGTGGAGCGCTGCCTGGTGGAGTGCAGGGTGGAGCTGAGGGTTCGGAAGGATTTTCTCCGGCTGATTTTCTCAGGGGAATTGAGAGTATGATTCCCACTGATCCAGCGTCAATTAAAAAATTTACCGGTTCACTGAAGGAGATTATTGGTGACACTCCATTCAAGATTCGTGAGCAGGTCAAAAGTGACCTGCAGCATGTTCCCGGCATGCTTACGGCACTTAATGAACTGCTCAACAGCATAGCAGACAATCCACAGGCCGAGCGATTTGTACTCAATATCGTCAAGACAGCAGTCAAAAATGACGGAGTAATAGGGTCGGTAGGCAAGCTTTTACGCCTCTCCTCAAGTTTTGGTGAGAATGCAAAGAAAAGGGCTCAACGCCCTTCGCCAAAAATGGATGAAGGCGGTTCTGACGATGAGCTGTCGAAGGAGAAAGCGCAAGATACGGATGACGACAACGAGCGTCATTTCAGAAGGAAAAGCATTCAGATTAAAAGCGATGACGATGTGACGCCCAATAATGATTGTTTCAGCAGCGAGATCTCTCCGGTTGAGCAGAAAAACGGGGTTTCTGAGCCATCCGTGGAAGTAGAAGAGAGAGTGGACGGCCTTGAAGCTGATGCAGTTCCCAAGCGTAAAACCATTACTGTCAAAACTCTTGAAGAGGAGGTGCCAGCCATTGTGAAAAACATGATGAGTTTGGATGATACTCCTGTTGAAAAAGAAGGTGCGCCTGATGCCACTCGCCTGACGGGTCAGGAGCCAGGGTAATGAAGGAGCAACTCATCGATAAAAAGCATTTAGTCAAGATTAAGTCCACTCAATAGTTTTATTATCACCATGAGAATTATTCTTTACTTGGGTAAAGGAGGGGTAGGAAAGACTACCGTTTCAGCTTCATCAGCAACCGCAATTGCCCGAAGAGGCCAACGGGTTTTGATCATGAGTACCGATGTGGCGCACAGTCTTGCCGATGCGTTGAGCACAGAACTCTCGTCCACGCCGGTTGAGGTCGAAAAAAATCTCTTTGCCATGGAGGTGAATGTTCTTGCGGAAATCAGGGAAAATTGGACCGAGCTCTACTCCTATTTTTCATCGATATTAATGCACGATGGAGCTAATGAGGTTGTTGCTGAAGAGCTTGCCATTATGCCGGGAATGGAGGAGATGATCAGCCTTCGCTATATCTGGAAAGCTGCCAAATCAGGTGATTATGATGTTGTTGTTGTTGATGCAGCCCCGACGGGAGAGACCATGCGTCTGCTCGGAATGCCAGAATCGTATGGATGGTATGCCGATAAAATTGGTGGATGGCACTCAAAGGCTATCGGTTTCGCCGCTCCGCTTCTGAACAAGTTCATGCCGAAAAAAAATATTTTCAAGCTTATGCCTGAGGTAAATTCGCACATGAAAGAGCTTCATGCCATGCTTCAGGATAAATCCATAACCACCTTCAGGGTTGTCCTTAATCCTGAAAATATGGTTATCAAGGAGGCCTTGCGCGTACAGACCTATCTCAACCTCTTTGGCTACAAGCTTGATGCCGCCATCGTCAATAAAATTCTTCCTTCAAGCTCATCCGACAGTTACCTGCAGAGCCTTATCGATATTCAGAGCAAATATCTCAGGGTCATTGAAAATTGCTTCTATCCGGTGCCTATTTTCAGGGTAAAACAATCAACGGCAGAAATCATCAATATCGAGAGGCTTTATCAGTTGAGTCAGGAGATGTTTGGTGACGTCAATCCGGCTGATATCCTCTACACTGATGATAAAACCCAGATGCTCGAAAAAATAGACGGGAAATATGTTTTAAGCCTCTATCTGCCGAACGTTGAGGTGAAGAAGCTCAATGTCAATATCAAGGGCGATGAACTGCTGGTTGATATCAATAATTTCCGTAAAAGCATTATTCTGCCCAATGTTCTTGTCGGTCGCAAGACCGAAGGAGCTGACTTTGCTGAAGGAAATCTTAATATTACCTTTGCCAACTGAGCTTTTTTCGGTGACTTTTTTCAGGACGGAGGCTTTTCAGAATGTGCTCCGTCTTTTTTTTATCCTGACGACCTCTTTTGTCTTTATCAGTACCGAGCGGTCACTGCAGCTCTCCAGAAGTTGCAGGATGGTTTGTTGCAGTGCTGGGTGCTGTGGGTTGGCAAGGTCGAGCAGTGGAATAAGCACAAATTTTCGGCAATGCAGTTCCGGATGGGGAATTGAGAGTGTTTCGGTCTGGATAATCGCATCGTCATAGAGCAGAATGTCGAGATCAATCACTCTCGGACTCCAGCGTGGATAGGCGTCCGGCCTTCCAAGCTCCTGTTCAATGGTTTTGCACTGTCGGCGCAACTCTTCGGGTGGAAGCGAAGTCTCAAGCTGAAGAACGCCGTTATAGAAGCGGTTCTGTTCACTCTCGCCGACCGGTTCAGTCATATAGATTGACGATACCGCGGATACCATTGTTTCCTCAAACAGGGACAGTCGATCAACCGCCTCCTGCATGTGGTAGAGACGTTCTCCGATATTTGATCCTATCCCGATAAAGACGTTGTGCATCGGCATGAGTGTCAGCGGCGGGATGCCTTGTAATCAGCCTCGGCATAATCACAGACACCGTCAACGGGTGGGTTGCGTTTGCGTACCCTGATGGCTGCACTATCAAGAACCGCAAAGTCACGGAGAAGATCGCGAGCGATCTCACAGGCAACTGCCTCTATCAGAAAGTATTTGCGGAGGGTCAGCACCTCCTCAATCTTTTTGTACACCGCCCCGTAATCGACAGTTTTCGTGATGTCGTCGTTCTCGGCGGCATCGGTGAAGTCAAAAAAGAGTTCCGCATCAACTTCATACTTTCCGCCAACCGTATGCTCTTCCTTGAGTACTCCGTGGTGTGCATAAAAAACCATGTTTACCAGCCGGACGCATGAGTGAGCGCAATGTATCATAGGAGTATTGAAGTGAATGAAATCGTCGTGTAGTGGTTTCCTGGCAAGCTTACCGTGGCTTTGGTTCAGGGCTTAACCCTCTTTTCGTATTTGTTGCCGACAACCTTGCAATCGGGCAGGCAGAACCACAGAAGCATATCGGAGCTGCCATCATTGAGCACTTTAAAACTGCCGGAATCAAAAACAACTTCAACAATAAAACCTTCCCACTCTAAAAGATCACCTTCATATATCTCATGACCCTTCGTGTCATCCAGTCCGGTAAACTGCAACCATTCAGAACGCTGCCTGAACTTCAGAAAGTCGACATCGCGGGTATTTACCGTTGAGAACTTCCAGATATCCTGAAGTGACGCAACGTCCTGGAACAACGCCTTAAATTTAATTTTGCTGGTATCCATGTGTGTTTCTGAAAAAAAATACCCGAAACCGGGCAGCGCTTCGAGATCATTGGATAAGCCGACACCTGCCCCCATCTATTCCGCAATATAACAATTCTCCATCTCGTTCTACAACAAGCCATTTTCTCACACGCTTCAATTCGGTTCCCTTTCCACGTGCAACATGCATCGCTGTTTCATGGTTGTGTGCCGACAATGCGCTGATTTTTTTGTGAGAGGGTATTGGCGAATTCACTACCTTGGGTCGGTGAGATGATTTTTTTCAATATAGAGAGGGAACGGTGACCATGAAGAGCAAGGATTGTAACGATTTTTATGAAGGGTGTCGTGCAAGGGCCATTATGCTTGCGCTTGAGGAGGATCGTTATACGGGAGATATTACCACCCTTGCCACAATTGATCCCCGTCAGGGCGGAAGTGCTGTTATCAAAGCCAAGGAGGATGGCGTGCTTGGCGGAGCCGATGTTGCCATGCAGGTTTTTGCTGCCTGTGACTCCAAGCTCTCCGTTGTACTGCATCGCCGTGACGGTGAAAGAGTTCTCTGCGGTGAGATCATTCTTGAAGTGACGGGAATGCTTGCTCCACTTCTCGTCGCCGAACGCACCACACTTAATTTCATGCAGCGCATGTCGGGGATTGCAACAAGAACGAGGGACTATGTTGATAAGGTGAGCCATACGGATACCAAAATTCTTGATACTCGCAAAACAGCTCCAGGGCTTCGCTATTTTGACAAGGAGGCGGTCAGGATAGGCGGAGGGACAAACCACCGTTTCGGCCTCTTCGACATGATTCTCATCAAGGATAACCATATTGATGCCTCTGGAGGTATTGCGAAGGCCATTCATCGGGCACAGCGGTATCGCAAGGAGCAAAAGCTGGATGTGAAGATTGAAACCGAGGTACGTTCAATGATCGAGTTGCAGGAAGCTCTCGATTGTCAGCCGGACATCATTCTTCTCGACAACTTTACTCCTGCACTGCTGCGCGAGGCAGTCGCCTGTGTCAGGAGTGGCCGGAGCAGCATTCCCCTTCTTGAAGCTTCGGGCAATATCGGCATGCACAATGTCGCGGAAGTTGCTGAAACCGGCGTTGACTTTATCTCAATCGGAGAGCTGACACACAGCGTCAAGGCTCTTGATCTTTCTATGACCATTGCTCTTGTCTGAACGGAAAAAACAACATGGAGATTGGTGTCGATATTGTTGATCTTGACCGGATTGAAAAGCTCTTCAGCCGCTATGGAGTGACGTTTCTCCAGCGCTTTCTGACAGAAGAGGAGATCGCAATCTGCCTGCACAAGCCACAGGTGATTGCCAGTATTGCCGGCAGGTTTGCGGCAAAAGAGGCGGTTGTCAAGGCGCTTGGCACAGGTTTTTCTGGTGGCGTGCACTGGAAGAGCTTTGCCATACTCAATGATGAGAGGGGTCGCCCCTATGTGCGGCCTGTTGATACCGGGCTTTTTCCTCCAGGCTGCAAGATGAAAATCTCCATTGCCCACGACCGCCATGCGGCGGTTGCCACAGCGCTGATCGACGGGATATAAGTGTCAAAAAAAAAGCAGGAGTTCATCAACGAACTCCTGCTTTGTCTCTTTTACGGTATATAAAAATCAGCCTTCGTGAGCCGGAAGCGCTTTCTCTTCTTCCGTTATGGTCACCTTCGACTTGATAACATCATAGATTTTCTCCTTCAGGATGGTATCGGTGATGTAATCGCGAAACTCTGCTGAGAGGTAGGTTTTCAGGATCTCTTCGGCATTCATGGATTCGCTTTTTTCGGCCTCTTTATCTGCGTAGGCTTTGATGTCTTCATCGGTCACGGAAAGAGTTGCATTTTCAGCGATTTTCTGGCTGATCAGCAGCCATTGTGCATGTTTTTCGGCATTCGGCTTCATGGCAAGGCGAAACTGCTCTTCGTCAAAGCCGCGTGGAAAGTTGCCGCCCATCTGACGTTTGGCATTTTCAACAAGCATCTTCGAGAAAGAATCGACCATGGAGTTCGGTGCCGGAACCGGATTTTCTTCAATCAGCTTCTCGGAGATGGATTCGAGGAGCTCTTCATCAGACTTCAGGATAAAGTGTTGTTCGATCTGGATACGAACGTCCGCAGTGAAGTCAGTCACCGATTCAAACCGCTCTCCCGAAATCTCTTTGACCAGTTCGTCGGTCAGTTCAGGCAGTTCAAGCCGTTTGATTTCGCTGATGACAACGCGGAAGCGTGAAGCAGGTTGGGATCCTTTCTCCTCGTTTTCAACGTCAACGCTCTCTCCGGCTTTTTTTCCTGTAAGCGCTACGCGGAAAGGATTCTCCTCCGGAAGGTACTCGAGGGTAAAGTGGTGGTTTTCGGTTTTCTCATCCTTTTCTGGCTCGCCCGCTTCATCAAGCTTGTATACATCGCCGATTACGGTATCGGTTGAGAGTGCGGCCTCATCAATGCTGACAAGAGTGCCGTGCCCTTTGAGAATAAGGTTTATTTCACGCTCAATATCTTCGTTCGTAACGATATAGCGGTTCTGAGTGAAGGTGTATTCACTGTAATCCTTTACTTCGAATTCAGGATGGATTTCGTAAGAGAGTCGGATGGTCAGCTCATCGGGCGTAAAGGTGAAGTCGATGATCTGTGCACGGCTTGCCGGTTTGATATTTTCGGCATCGGCAATTTCACCAAAATATTTGGAAGCCATTTTTTCGGCTACGGTCGCCTCTATAGAGGGCCCTGCCAGTTTTTTAATCAAGCTTACAGGGGCATGTCCCTTCCGGAATCCCTTGATCTGAATGCTTCTTTTTGCCTCATCGAGTTCCTGGTTATATTCGGCACCGAATTCTTCAGCGGAAAGAATGATTTCCAGCTCCTGATCGGTTTCGCTGACGTTCTTGATATTCTTTTGCAAGGCTCTCTTTGGTTAATTGGTAATGGTGAAAAATTAAAAGTCCAGAAGATACGAATTAATCTGCGGTTTTAAAACAGTACGTCACAACCCTCACCGACCCGGTTTATAGACCAGTGTAGAGTAGGGTGCGTCGTGCAGCATCCGCACGGCAGCTTCGGCAATATCGCTGGCAGTGACAGCCTCCAAAGCAGCAGTTTTTTCTTCAGGCTCAATAATGCGTCCGAAATAGGAGAGGTCTGATGCCGTTTGCGACATTCTGCGCGTCATCTTTTCCATCCCCATGATGTGCGAGCCGAGCAGTTTCGTTTTTGCAGCCATCACCTCTTCCGGATCGGGATTTTTCAGTGCATCGCTCTTGAGCAGTTTCTCGATCAGTTCAAGGGTGACCTTGGTTTTGTTGCTGTCAGTGCCGGCATAGATGTTCATCGCGGTCACATCATCGAAAAAGGTGATTGATGAATAAACGTTGTAGGCCAGTCCCCGTTTTTCACGAAGTTCCAGATTGAGCAGTGAACTCATGCCGTTTCCGAGCATGGAGTTCAGTACCATAAAACTGTAAAAGAGCGGATCGTGCCGCGCTATGGCGGTGCCGAGGACGATCTGCGCCTGACAGACCCGCTTTTTCAGAGAAAGAGTAAAGGGAGTGTAATCCTCTGCAAGAAAGGGTTGGCGGATATATTGGCTTCCGACGGGCTCCCTGAGCTTGCCAAGAAATCGGTCGGCAAGTTGCATGATTTCATCGTGCTGCACCATGCCGGTAGCCGTGACAACCATCTTTTTCGGAATATAGTGCTGCTGCATGAAGTTGTTCAGGTTCTCGACCGTGAAGGCGTCCACGCTTTTTTCCGTACCAAGGATAGGTGTGCCAAGCGGGTGGCGGGGGAACGAGCGCAGGTCGAACTCCTCAAAAATAAGCTCTTCAGGGGTGTCGTTGACGCTGCTGATCTCTTCGATAACCACCTCTTTTTCTTTTTCGATCTCTTCGGGAGGAAAAACCGGGTCGCAGACCAGATCGGAGAGCAGGTCAAAAGAGGGCTCAAGATGTTCCGGCAGGCAGCGCAAGTAGATGCAGGTCTGCTCTTTTGTGGTGTAGGCATCAAGGTAACCGCCGTGTTTTTCAATGTTTCTGGCTATGTCGATGTAGGTGCGCCGCCCAGTGCCCTTAAAGATGGCGTGCTCAATAAAATGTGCCAGTCCCGGAGACTCTTTGGGGTCATCGCGTGAACCGGCATCGATTTGTATGCCGAGCGTAACGCTTTTTACCGATGCGACCGAATCGGTGACAATCCTTAACCCACTGGCCAAAACACCCTGCTGGAGTGAAGAGCCTGAAAAAGTAGATGATTGACGGTGGGAACTTTCTTTCGCCATTACTTGAATAATTTTCTGATAAGCTGGTTTTTCAAAAATCGCGGCACATTGCAGCAATGATGAAGATAAGGAAAGTATAAGGGTTTTGACGGGGGAATATTTTTTGGCGGCGGCAACCAGCAAAAGCCAGGCAGTTCCTTCGTATCCGGTTTTAACGTTATGAAAGAAGAGCCTCAGGTTGTAAATTGGAAGTTTAATGACAAATATCTGGATATACTGATGTATGCTGCTATCGCCCCCTCTCCTTCTCAACAGGGAGTGACGAAACCACTGCTGAAATGGGCTGGTGGCAAGACTCAGCTTTTAAGCGAAATTGTCCCCAAAATTCCGGCACACTATTCCCGTTACATTGAACCCTTTTTCGGTGGCGGTGCAGTTTTTTTTTCTCTCCGTCCGGAGGACGGTATCATTGCAGACAATAACCCTGAGCTTATCAACCTCTACAGAAGTGTCGCCGATGATGTTGACGGAGTCATCGCACAACTTCGCCTCTATGAAAATACGGAAGAGTCTTTTTATGCAGTCAGAGCGCTCGACTGGAACAAGCTTTCTTTCAGTGAGGCAGCAGCACGCACCATATTTTTAAACAGAACCTGTTACAACGGTCTTTACCGGGTCAATAAATCCGGGCAATTCAATGTTCCTTATGGTCGGTACAAGAATCCCAGGATTATTGATGAATCCGCTCTTCTGTCGGCATCTGCACTCCTGAAAACTACCACGATCATTTGTGGCGATTACAAGAGTGTTTTAAAAGAAAATGCCCAGAGAGGAGACTTTATTTTTCTTGATCCTCCCTATTTGCCGATCTCTGATTATTCTGATTTCAAACGCTACACCAAAGAACAGTTCTATGAAGAAGATCACGTTGAACTGGCTGATGAGGTGAAACGTCTGCATGAGTTGGGTTGTCACGTTATTCTCACAAACTCAAATCATCCGATGGTGCATGAGCAGTACCAGCTCTTTCCCATCGAAGTGGTTCAGACAAAACGGTATATTTCCTGTAATGGCAAAGGGCGTACTGGTGAGGATATTATTGTTACGGTACCACCAAAGCCCAGTTTCAATGTGCATGTGCTTTTGCCGCCGCTCCCTCAACAGGTCAAGCTCTATCCATCGACCCGGTACATGGGTTCAAAAAACAAGTTGCTCACTGAAATCTGGGCAGTTGCTTCACAATTCAAGTTTGAAACTGCCATTGACTTGTTTTCCGGATCCGGAGTGGTGGGATATATGTTCAAATCCCAGGGTAAAACCGTTATAAGCAACGATTACATGGCGATGTCGTCTGTGTTTGCCAAAGCAATGATTGAAAATAACGATGTTACGTTGCCTCAAAGTGAAGCCTTGGCGTTACTTGAACCAACACAATGGAATGATCAATTTGTTCAAACTCAATTTCAGGGTCTCTATTACAGTGATGACGATAACTGTTTAATTGATATCATTCGTGCAAACATCAAAGCAGTGAAAAACCCTTATAAAAGGGCTATCGCCATGGCCGCATTGATTCGAGCTTGTCTGAAAAAACGGCCACGAGGTATCTTTACCTATGTTGGTCATCGATATGATGATGGGCGCAAAGATCTTCTTATGTCGTTTCAGGATCAATTTCTTGACGCTGTTGACAGTGTCAATGCTGCGGTGTTTGACAATGGCAGGCTGAACAAGGCACGCAACGGCGACGCAATGACGCTTCAGAGCCAGGAATCAGGTTTAGTCTATATTGATCCACCCTACTATTCGCCGTTGTCTGACAATGAATATGTGCGGCGTTATCATTTTGTTGAAGGTTTGGCTCGTGACTGGCAAGGTGTTGAAATTCAGAACCATACTGTCACCAAGAAATTCAAGTCATATCCAACACCGTTTTCTTCACGCAACGGAGCCGTAGAAGCATTTGACTTGCTTTTTAAGCGATTTCGTGACAGTGTGGTTCTTGTATCCTATTCATCCAACAGTCTGCCTACCGCAGATGAAATGGTTGCGATTCTCGCAAAACATAAGCCACATGTCGAGGTTGTGCCTGTCAATTACAAGTACTCTTTCGGAAATCAAGGGCACAAAGTAGGCAACAACAAGAACGACGTTCAGGAGTATCTTTTTGTTGGATATTGAATTAAGGGAAGAATTAAGAGTGTTCATTTTTTGACAACCTGTTCAAAAGAGAATCTTGCATGAGGCCATGGCATTTGGGCAATACCACGGTACGCAGTCCCTTCCGGTTGCGTGATGGTCTGGTAGCGTTATCTACATCCTCATTGCAAGGCAACTTGCGGGGGCGGGAGCAGGAAATTGCTTTGCGTGATTTGTTGGGTGAACATGGTATCGTTAAACTTGGTTCCGATGATACCTTCAGCGTAGGGCGCAAGTGGCGTTCAGCCCTCAATAAGCTTGGCTTCCTTTACCCTGAAGTATCGTTAGCTTCTGGCATTACGCAAAGCGAAATTGGCCCGGTCGATATGGTTACTCCAAATGGCTGGCGCCTGATTCGTGCCGATACCGTACCAGCCATGCAGGAGTGCTTTTTGCGTGCACTGGCCGCCTGTTACATTCCATCCCCACAGGAAAAGGAGTACACGTTTTCAATTTTTTCGCCTCTTCGGCACACGCTGGCCATTATGCTCGAACTGGATAGGCAAACGGGTGAAAGTCGGCTCAATTTTATTGAAATGGCGCTCATTGTACAACTTACAAGCAGTGACAATCCCATGGAGGTTATTGTCTCCCAAGTATTGGCATTACGGGCTGATCGGCTTGCTGCAACCAATAAACGGCAGTTTGACCGTCAAGCACGAGAAACCGCAGCAGAATTGCACCAGTATGAGGCGTCAACCTTCAACGACTACGCAGACACAAATCTGCGCTATCTCAAAGCCACTGGACTTGTGCAAAGTAAAGGGCGCGGTATCTCTCTGGTTCCGGAGAAACACCTGTTTGTTGAAACATTGATACAGGATACCACAATCCCCGATTCTGTAAGCGATTATTTTGTAACCTTGTGCAATGGAGCAGCGTTACCAACTGATCATCAGGACTCAGCGTTGATTGTTCTCAGTGACCTGTTACAACAGTTACAACGGCGTGGTATTCCATTTTCTACAGAGGGTAAGCCGGCAGATACCCCGGCTGATATCGCTATCATTCGTTTTCAGATTGAATCTCTGTTATCGGAACATAACGAAGAAAAGTATGCAATGCGGCAATATATGGAATGGGAAGAAATTGTTGCATACATGGAACTGATCATCAACCGCCGAAATAAGAAAACCCTTGTGAATGGAGAGGAGATTGTGGTGCCATCATCAGAAGCACCTGCATATTTTGAATGGATTCTTTGGAGAGCGTTTTTGGCCATCAATGGCCTGAACAACAAACCGTATGAGGCAAGGCGTTTTAAAATTGATCAGGATTTTTTGCCTGTTGGTACGGCTCCAGGTGGTGGCCCGGATTTGATATTTGAATTCAGTGACTTTGTGATTGTTGTGGAGGTTACGTTGACAGGCTCTTCACGGCAGGAAGCAGTCGAGGGCGAATCTGTACGCCGCCATGTGGCAGATCTTGTTCTTCATTATCATGAGCAGTCCGGTAAGCCGGTTTATGGATTATTTATTGCAAACCTTATAGACTCAAATACGGCTGAGACCTTTCGTATTGGGATCTGGTTTACACGCACGGATGACAAGATGCGATTAGACATTATTCCCTTTACACTTGTTCAATTCAAAGAGGTTTTTGAAGCCTTGTTTACAATGAATCGTGTTGATGTTTGCTTGATTCGTGAGTTGCTCGATCATTGTGGAGCATTGCGTCCGCACCATGAAGCCCCGGCATGGAAGCGCGAGATAGAACGGTGCATCAGCCACAAGATTGCGACCTGGAGCCCAGGATAAATTTCACCGTTCTTCATCGCTCCTTCAGGATTACGAAAATAGGGGAACACAATAGCCGTGAAATTCTTATTTTCGAGTACGGTGACGATTTCGTTGTCGCCAATACTTTACCGTAAGATTTCTTTTTTATTTCAGCGTTTCATGCTTAACTCATCAATAGTTATAACCGGGGCTACCGGATATATTGGTTCGCAGGTACTTCTTGCACTGCTTTCACGGCTGACCGGAGGGAGTCGCCTCAGGGTGATTGCCCGGAACAGTTCGGACTGCTCCTTTCTTGAGGGGTTGCCGGTTGATATTGTCCGTGCAGACATTATGGACTCTCTTGCTCTTCTTGAGGCTTTCAGGGGAGCCGATACGGTCTTTCATTGTGCAGGGTTTATCTCCTATGCAAGGAGTTCCCGCCGTGCACTCTATGAAGCCAATGTGGTCGGCACACGCAATGTGGTCAATGCTTCTCTTTATAATAATGTCCGCCGGCTTGTTTTGACCAGCTCCATTGCGGCTGTCGGTGCTTCGGAGGATGGTTCGCCAGCCAGCGAGGCAACCACCTTTCAGGAGTGGCAGCGTAGAAACGGCTACATGGAGGCCAAGCACCTGGCTGAGCTTGAGGGGTTGCGCGGTGTGGCCGAGGGGCTCGAAGTGGTGATGGTCAATCCCGGTGTCGTCATTGGCATTGACCGCCAGAATCCTGCTTCGATCAGCTCTTCAAACGAGGTGCTGCGGCTTATCTATCAGGGAAAACTGCCGTTTTTCCCTTCAGGATCGACTGGTTTTGTTGATGTTCGCGATGTGGCTGATGCTCACCTTGCGGCATGGGAAACGGGGCGATCAGGGGAGCGCTATCTGGTAGTTGGCCGCAATCTGAGCTTCAGGGAACTTTTTGACGCTATTGGTACTCTTGCTGGCAGCAGCACGGGTCGGGCGTTTATGGTGCCTGGGGCTGTCGGACTGTTTGCCGGTTTTTGCGGAGAGATCTGGTCGATGCTTTCAAGCCGTCCCTCCTTTATCAGTATGGAGAGCATTCGTATAGCCTCAAGGCCTCTTGCATATAGCAACAGCAAGTCACGTCAGGAGCTTGGCCTCTCGTATCGGGAACTCTCTGGAACGCTCAAGACTCTTGTAAGCTGAAGAGCATTCTTCCTTCAATTTTTTTACATGCACAACAATGGATAATCCGAAAATTGAAAAAAAAGCCGTTACGGTTGATCCGGCAAAACTCAAACAACTGAACCTCGCCGTTGAGGCTCTTGAAAAACAGTTTGGCAAGGGAGCTATCATGCGCCTCGGTGACGATTCAGCGGGAATGAAGGTGCAGTCGATTTCAACTGGCTCGATGACCCTCGATTTTGCCCTCGGCGTTGGTGGCCTGCCCCGTGGCCGTGTCACCGAAATTTATGGGCCGGAATCCTCCGGAAAAACAACCCTCGCCCTCCATGTTATTGCGGAGGCACAGAAAGAGGGGGGAATTGCGGCTATCGTTGATGCTGAACATGCTTTCGACCCCTCTTACGCACGCAAACTTGGTGTCGATATTAATGCACTGCTTATCAGCCAGCCGGAATCGGGCGAGCAGGCGCTTTCCATTGTGGAGACGCTGGTGAGGAGTAACGCCATTGATGTGGTGGTGGTCGACTCTGTTGCGGCTCTGGTGCCCCAGGCAGAGCTTGAAGGCGAGATGGGCGACAGTGTGATGGGTCTCCAGGCGCGGCTTATGAGTCAGGCGTTGCGCAAGCTTACCGGTGCCATCTCAAAATCGAGCTGCGTCTGTATTTTCATCAATCAGCTCCGCGATAAAATCGGGGTGGTCTATGGCAACCCTGAAACAACGACTGGCGGCAAGGCGCTGAAATTTTATTCGTCAGTACGTCTCGATATACGTAAAATTGCCCAGATCAAGGACGGTGAAGAGATTACAGGCAACCGTACGAAGGTGAAAGTGGTCAAAAACAAGGTTGCTCCTCCTTTCCGTACGGCTGAGTTCGATATTCTTTATGGAGAGGGTATTTCGGCCATGGGTGAGCTGATTGATCTGGCTGTTGAGTTTGGTGTTGTCAAAAAGGCCGGTTCATGGTTCAGTTATGGCACAGACAAGCTTGGCCAGGGACGTGAAACGGTCAAGAAGGCGCTGCGTGAAGATGCGGCTCTCTACAGCAAGATTCAGGCGCAGGTTAAGGTGCTGATGAGCGGGCCAGCCGAGGTGGTGAACGGGCAGGTATGAAGATAGGTGCCATTGAGATTGACCAGCCGGTGATTCTTGCGCCGATGGAGGATGTGACCGACCGGGCATTCCGGCAGCTCTGCAAGCGGCATGGGGCCGATATAGTCTATACCGAGTTTATCAGTGCAGAAGCGTTGCGCCGGGGAGTTGAAAAGTCGCTCCGGAAGCTGAAGGTCGATGAGATGGAGCGCCCCTTTGCCATACAGATTTTTGGCAGCAGTGTTGAGTCGATGGTTGAGGCTGCCGTTATTGCCGAAGAGTATGGCCCCGACTATCTCGATATCAATTTCGGCTGCCCGACCAAAAAGGTTGCCGGTAAAGGGGCTGGCGCGGCCCTGCTCAGGGAGCCGGAAAAGATGGCCGCCATTTCCGGGGCGGTTGTCAAGGCGGTCTCCATTCCGGTGACGGCTAAAACAAGGATTGGCTGGGATCTTGAGTCGATTAATATCCTTGATATTCTGCCCCGCCTTGAAGATGCCGGCATTCAGGCTCTTGCGCTGCATGGCCGTACGCGCAGCCAGATGTACAAGGGGAGGGCGGACTGGAACTGGATCCGTCAGGTCAAAGAGCAGGCGCGCATACCGCTTATTGCCAATGGCGATATCTGGTCACCCGAAGATGCTCTTGCCATGTTTGCTGAAACAGGGGCGGATGGCGTGATGATTGGCCGGGGCTCCATCGGGAACCCTTTTATCTTTGATGCGGCAAAAGCGTTGCTGAAAACCGGCAAGCTGGTGCCGCCGCCCGATTTTCGTGCACGAATTGAGGTTGCCATTGAGCACTTGAAGCTCTCCGTGCAGTTCAAGGGCGAAAAGTATGGGGTGCTTGAGATGCGCCGCCACTATGCCACCTACCTGAAAGCGCTTCCGATGGTGTCGCGGGCACGCAACAAGCTGGTACGCGAGGATGGATGGGAGCAGGTTGTCGATATTCTTCTTGACTACCGCGAGGAGTGTGAAGGATATGCAAGGGATGGGAAGATTCATGAGGGCACGGAGTGCCTCAATGACCATTCCGATAGATTGTCATTAAATTATCAAGCCAATAATATATAATAAGTTATGAGTAATCAGGATTCCCGTTGCCGTGTGGCGGTACTTGGTGCAACCGGTCTGGTCGGTCGCACGATGATCAAGGTTCTTGAAGAGAGAAATTTTCCTGCAACCGATTTTGTGCCGCTTGCGTCGTCAAGAAGCGCCGGTCAGACGGTGACCTTCAGGGGCAAGGAGTTCATCATTCGCGAACCCTCTGAAGAGGCTTTCCGTGATGTTGATATCGCCCTTTTTTCGGCAGGCGCTACTGCCAGCAAAGAGTGGGCCGTGGTTGCGGCGGCTGAAGGTGCGGTTGTTATCGACAACTCATCAGCATTCCGCATGGAGCCCGATGTGCCCCTTGTTGTGCCGGAGGTCAACCCCGGTGCCATTTTCAGGGCCGATGGCCGCCCCGAACCGATTATTGCCAACCCCAATTGCTCAACCATTCAGATGGTGGTGGTGCTCAAGCCGCTGCACGACCGCTTCGGCGTCAAGAGGGTGGTCGTTTCAACCTACCAGTCGGTGACCGGCAAGGGAAAGATAGGGCGCGACGCCCTTGAAAGCGAGCTGGCTGGAGAGAGTCAGGAGCAGTTCACCCATTTTCACCAGATCGCCTTCAATGCCGTGCCGCAGATCGATGCCTTCACCGATAACGGCTACACCAAGGAGGAGATGAAGATGGTCAACGAGACCCGCAAAATCATGGGCGACAAAACGATGAGCATCTCTCCCACCACGGTGCGCATTCCGGTCTATGGCGGTCACGGAGAGTCGCTCAACATTGAACTTGAGCATGATTTTGATATCGACGAGGTGCGCGAACTGCTTCGCACGTCACCAGGCATCATTCTGCAGGACGACCCTTCGGCACGCATCTACCCTATGCCGCTCACCTCCTACGAGCGCGACGAAGTTTTTGTAGGCAGGATTCGCCGTGACTACTGGCATCCACAGACCCTCAATATGTGGATCGTGGCCGACAACCTCCGCAAAGGCGCGGCGACCAATGCGGTGCAGATTGCTGAGGTAATTGTCGCGAAACGGAGCTGATCTCCTGCTTATTCTCCAAAAGCCATCAGTGACGAGCTGATGGCTTTTTATATCAGGTGGATTCCGGAACAGGTGGTACTTTTCATCAGAATGGCCACCAATTACAAAACAAATTAACGTACCATTACCTTATTTTGACGAGAGAGCAAGATGCCTGAAATCAGCCGATTCCTGATGACAAGGATTTCGAGGAAAACTTGGTAAACCTGTTGTTATTTTTTTTGAAACGTGCATAAAATCAATAGGTTTGCAAAAAAACTTCGTTGTAACTCTCTCAATAGTATAGGAAATACGGCTTTTGCACAGGTGCAATGCAAGCGTATCAAAGAGAGACGAATATCGATAACCGATTTGTTGATATGATGACGGAACATTTTCGACGCCTCGAAGAGGAAAATCAGCAACTGAAGGCTTCGCTCAAGGAAAAAGATGCGAAGCTGGCTGATTATGAAAAACAGGTTGAAACCCTGGGGTTGTTCATTGCCGGCACCGAGGCTGGTTCCTGGGACTGGGATATCGGTTCGGGAACAGTTGCCGTAAACAACCGCTGGGCTGAAATCGCAGGTTATACAAAAGAGGAACTCGAACCGGTCACAATCGAAACCTGGAAGAGGCTGTGCGACCCTGACGATCTGAAGTGCCCAACCGACCTGCTTGAAAGGCATTTCAGCGGGGAGTCCGATTTCGATGAAATCGAGCTCAGGATGCGGCACAAAAACGGCGATTGGGTATGGGTGCTCGACCGGGGTATGGTTTTTGAGCGTGACCGGGAGGGAAAGCCGGTTCGCATGGTAGGCACCCAGCATGATATAACCAAGAGGAAGCTTACCGAGGAAAGGCTTCGCAAGGAAAGAAACATGTTTATGGGTGGGCCGGTCTCGGTATTCCGCCTGAAAAACAGTCCCGGCTGGCCAGTACTCGAAGTCACGAAGAATTTCGGAACACTGCCTGGCTGCCTGCCGGCCGAGCTGACTGGAAATGCGGTCAGTTATACCAGCCTCATTCATCCAGACGACAGGGCTCGGGTTTTGGCGGAAGCTGAATCGTTCACCGCAGAGAGGTGTCGAGAATCGTTCGAGCTGGAGTACCGGATGCTGGGACAAGAGGATTCCGAAATCCAGGTCTATGATTTCAGGTTCATCCATCGCGATGAAAACGGCACGGTCTCACACTACGACTCCTTTATCCTCGACGCGGCTTCTCATGGCGGCTACGAGCCCTCTCTCTCATACAACCGAAGGTTCGAGCGTCTTGTCACCACGTTGGCCAACCAGTTCATCAACGTGCCTGTCGGAAAAATCGACAAGATGGTCAATGTTGCCCTCGAAACCATCGGAAAGTTCGTACAGGCAGACCGGAGTTATATCTTCCAGTGTTACGACAACCAGCGGCTGATGGACAATACCCACGAGTGGTGTGCCGAGGGTATTGAGTCGCAGATTGAGATCCTGCAGCACCTTCCGACTGATCAGTTTGTATGGCTGATGGAACAGATCAACAAGAATGAAACGATCCTCATACCGAAAGTATCGGAGTTGCCGGAGGAAGCTGCCGCTGAGAAAGAGATCCTCGAACAGCAGGATATCCGATCGCTCATCATCATTCCCCTCTCCTCAGGTAATCTCCCGTTCGGATACATCGGCTTCGACGCGGTTACAAAAGAGCGCCATTGGCCACAGGAGACTGTTTCGGTACTCAAGCTTGCTGGAGGAATCATTGCCAACGCCCTTCAGAGGACGCATGTCGAACGAATGATCCAGTGCGAACTCGATCTTGCACTGAAGCTCAGTGCCTCCTTATCCTTCGAGGAGACGCTGAAAATCTGTCTGCAGAGCGCGCTTGAAATTTCAGGCATGGATTGTGGCGGAATCTACCTCGTGAACGAAGCCGACAACAGCCTGAGGCTTACCTTCTCTGAAGGGCTTACGGAATCATTTGTCGGTAAAACAAGTCATTACGAGAGCAATTGCAACCAGATGCGTATCGTTTCTCAAGGTACACCAATCTACAGCCGTTATGAGGAGATTGATCTCACTACCAGAGAAGCGGGTATGGAAGAGGGACTAAAGGCAATTGCGATCGTTCCTGTCCTGAGCAAGAATATCGCTGTGGCATGTCTGAATATCTCTTCCCACAAGATTGGCCATGTTCCGGAATTTGCACGCAAGGCCCTTGAGGCCGTGGCATCCCAGATTGGTACCGCCATTGTTCAGGCAAAACACGAGGAAAAGATAAACACGACGAACAGAAATCTGGAGGCACTGTTCAATACCATTGACGACTTGCTCTTCATTGTCGGTACTGACGAGATGGTCAAGCACACAAACTCTGCCGTGCTCTCCCGTCTCGGGTATACATCGGAAGAGGCATATCGGATGCATGTGCTTGACTTCCATCCTCCTTCTCAGCAGGCTGAAGCCAGGCGCAATATTGAAGGGATGCTTTGTGGCACAGAAAGCGTCTGTCTCGTCCCCCTGATGACGAAAACAGGTTCCCTGATTCCTGTGGAAACGATCGTTACCCATGGAACCTGGGATGGGTGCCCCGTGATTTTCGGTATTTCGCGGGACATCACCGAGCGGATAAAGCACGAGTCGGCCATCAAGGAGAGTGAAAGAAGGTTCAGGGAACTGACGGCATTCCTTCCTCTTCCGGTTATAGAGACTGACAAACATGGAGTGATTACTTACTGCAACAGGCAAAGTCTGGTGTTTTTCGGATATGATGCCTTGGAGATGCAGAGCCTTTCTTTATACAGTCTGGTTAACACCTCGGATATCTCCCGTTTGGATGGCATACTGCAATCCATCCTTGACGGCAAAATGGAAAATATTGAGGTGATGGGGCTCAGGAAGGACGGAACTGAATTTCAAGCACTGCTCTACGCCGCACCGGTGTTCACAGGAGGTGTGATCACAGGGGGTCGTGAGGTTGTTGTAGACCTCACGGAAATGAAAAAAAATGAGGCCGTGCTGGCAGCATATACCCTGCAGTCGAGGTTGCGCGAAGAGCTGCGCTCCATTATCGACAATATTCCCGGTGCCGTTTACAGGATGTACGGTGACGGTGCCATCAAGTTTTTCAGCAATTCGATCTTTTCGGCTTCAAACATCCTGTTCCCCGGCATGACCGGAACGCTGGATGACGCAATGAACTCCATCCATCCGGAAGACCGCGAAACAGTTAAGCAGTCCAACCGGGAGCTCATGAGCAAAAAAGATTCCCTGATCATCGTTTACAGGATCATTGATGAACATAATTCAGTCAAGTGGATCGAAGACCGGAAAACATCGACTTTTTCCGACGAGGGCCAGTTCTCTTGTATCGATGGCATTCTTATTGATATTACCGAGCGGGTTAATGTTCTGAACAGTCAGAATGAACTTGAAAAGCGCATGCGCAAGACCCAGCGGCTTGAAACCATAGGGACGCTTGCCGGAGGCATCGCGCACGATTTCAACAATATTCTCACCCCGATCATGGGCTATGCTGAGATGGGATTGCTTACCCTTTCCGGAGATGATCCGCATTATGAATATTTTTCCGAAATTGTCAGGGCGGCGGACCGCGCTCAGAATCTTGTTTTGCAGATCCTCACCTTCAGCAAGGCCCAGGAGAGCACTCCTTCGGTTGTTTCTGTCCAGTCAATACTCCAGGAAGCGCTGAAACTGCTTCGCCCGTCAATCCCTGCAACAATCAGCATCAACGCGAATATTCAGCAGTGCAGGAACATCCTTGCCGATCCGTCCAAGATCCATCAGGTTATCGTCAATCTCTGTACCAACGCATTTCAGGCAATGGAGGAAAATGGCGGGGATCTGAGCATCGAGCTCAGGGAGGTCATTCCTGAGGGCGTATTGGGAAAAGAACTGGCAAAAAACGGGCATGAGCGGTTTGTGAACCTTTCTGTTTCCGATACCGGCTGCGGCATGGATGACGCCACCATGGAACGTATTTTTGAGCCGTTCTTTACGACGAAGTCGGTCAATAAAGGTACCGGGCTCGGACTTTCGGTGGTTCATGGTATCATCAAAAGTTTTGGAGGAGAAATAACCGTTGAAAGCCGGAAAGGCAAAGGAAGCTCATTCAGCATTTTTCTGCCGGTTATCGAAGAACAGCAGAAAAAATCTGAGCATGACGAACGTCCGATTCAGGGCTCCTGTCGGCTGCTTTTCATAGACGATGAAGAGAGCACCCTGAAAATGATGTCGACCATGCTCACGAAACTCGGTTTCAGTGTAAAGGTTTTCAGTTCTCCTCGCCGGGCACTTGAAGTTTTCCGCCAGGACCCCGCTGCGTTCGACCTGCTCATAACCGATCTCACCATGCCGGAGATGAACGGAATCGAGCTTATCTCAGCACTGCATGAAATACGGGAGGATCTGCCGGTTATCCTTCTGACCGGCTATGGCAAGGAGATCGAAAACAATTTGTCCCTGGCCCGTTACGGTATCAGCAAGCTTCTGAAAAAACCGGTAAAGATGGCCCAGCTTACCAGAGAAATCAATGAAGTCATTTCAGCACAATTAGTGCTTGAACGAAAACCTCTTTTGCCTGTCCAAAGCCATTAGTGCCAGGCTGATGGCTTTGACTGCAACCGCAGAGGAGATGGAAAATTTTGAAGGGTTACTGATGGAGAGTGAGGGAGTGATACTGAGTGGTTTGAGCGTCATCGAGGTCTCTTTTTTGATGAGTCTTGTCATCGCCTTGTCGGCCAGTGTGCCGGTCAGTTGTACCTCCGTTTCGCGGAAGAGCGGGTTTTCGACAAGCTCCTTGATGGTGAAGTATTCGCTCTCTTTCCGGTTTTTTGTCTCCCGACATGAAAATTGTTCTAACCGGCCCTCTTTTGATGCAGTCAGAAGGAGATAGTTGCTTTCAATCTCAAGGATGACCAGCCTCTCTGTCGTAAAGTTGGAGAGGTAAAGAAGAGGAGACTGCGGGGTGCCGCTGAAGATGATTCGGCGAGAGGCTGCAAGGTGTTCTGAAACTCTTCTGCTGGCTGTGGCGGGATAGAAGAGCAGCATCTTTTTTTCATGCAATCCCTTCTGGTTACTGCCATAACCGACACAGTCGCAATCGTACTTTTCGGGTTGGCTTAAAAAGTATTGCGCTTCAATCCGTGAGTACTCCCGGCACCTCTCCACGCTTGTATTTGCAGGAAAAGAGACGGGAAGGGGAAGGTAGTTTTTTGGCCCGAGGCAGAGCGCCAACTCTTCATCCGGCCAGAGGTTGAGATGGCTGTCAAGCTTTTTCAGCAGTCGATTTCCTTTGGCTGAAGCAAGGTCGTCAAGGCCGAATGGCAACGTATTGCACCCGTCAAGGCTGTAATGGCTGCCGCCGGATTTTTTCATGCAAACGACAGCGCACTCTCTCTGGTCGATGGCGCAGGCGATCAGGCTTAGGCTCATTATTCGAGTATGAAATATTTTTTGAGGGATTCAAGCTTTTTTTTGCCGATACCTTTGACGTCAAGAAAATCCTGGAATTGGAGCACTTTTCCCCCTTTTGATTTTCTGAAAGTAACCAGTCGTTCGGCCATGACCGGTCCGATTCCCGGAATTTTCTGTAACTGCTGGCTGCTCGCCTTGTTGAAAGAGAGCGTGCCGGTAAAGACTTTTTTTCCTGATGAGCGGTGTTCAGCCCTTTTTTCAGTCGCAACGTCATCGGCTTCGGTTTCAGCATCCTGCAGCACATCCTCCTTGACGCTTTCCTGCTGCACGGTGGCAAGAGCGATGAGGCTGTCTACCTCCGCTTCACGGTATCGGGCACTTTCCGCTTTTTTGACAAGGAGATCGACCTTTTCAGATGAACGGATATTCACAAGGATACCGCCAAGCAGCAGAAAGGCCAGAAGAGCTGAGACCAGGGTAATTTCAGCTTTGGTGAGGCTGAGCTTCAGCGCCAGTTTGTCGAGGGGGTTCATACAAAGATCCGTTTTACCCTTGAAGAGATCGAACAGAGCGTTTCATAACTGATGGTGCCAGCCAAATCGGCCATGCTCTCCGCCCCGTCGCCTTCCCAGCCAAAAAGAATCGCTTTGTCGCCTGTTTTGACATTGTGGCAGGTGCCAAGGTTAACCATGATCTGATCCATCGTGACGGTGCCTACCTGCGGGTAAGCGGTGCCGTTGATGATGACGGTGGCACGGCTTGAGAGCACTCTTGCATAACCATCGGCGTAGCCTGCGGCTATGGTAGCTATGGAGCACGTTTCCTGAGCCGTCCAGCTCCGGTTATAGCTGATGGTGGTTCCGGCAGGGACGGTTTTGACAAAAATTACTTTTGCCTCAAATTGCATGACCGGTTTGACGTCGAGGCGGCAAGCGCTCTGTTTTACTGGATGGTACCCGTAGAGCAGGATGCCGGGGCGCACCATATCGAGCCAGGATTGGGGTGATGAGAGGATTGCGCCGCTGTTGGCTGCGTGTTTGCACACGGTTCTTGATGAAGCATGTTCATATTCTCGGGTGAGCGCTGTAAAGGAGGTGAGCTGTTGCCGGGTGAAACCTTCTGCAGTTGCGCTGTCGGCAAAGTGGGTGTAGATTCCTTTCAGTTCAAGGTGTGGAGAGCGGTCAATTTGCCGGAGGAGCTCCATGGCAACTGACGGTGAAACACCGAGACGCCCCATGCCAGTATCGACCTTTACCTGTATGGCAAGCGTTTTGTCCGCTGTGGCGGCAATTTCCTCTGCCGCATGAAGGGTCGTGCTGTCGCAGAGGGTCATTTCAATGCCGTGGTGCAAAAAAAACGGAATATGGGAGGGGAGTGGCGAAGAGAAAGCGAGAATGGTGGCTCGCTTTTTCAGCGCACCACCTCTTTTCAGTTCAATGGCTTCATGGATGTTGGCCACGCCGAAATCCTTGATTCCCGATTTTTCAAGCGTTTCAGCAACCCTGTGCACGTTATGGCCGTAAGCATTGGCTTTGACGATACCCATGATTCGCCGCTCTTCACCAACTCTCTGGCGGATCATGCGTGCATTCCAGGCAAGGTTTTCGAGCGAGACAAGCGCCTCTGTCATGTTTTCAGGTAAAATCTCTCCTGCTGCAAACTCGCTATTTTTTTTATCCATAACTCAGCGGCCCTCTTTTGCTGTTACCCTTGTTGCTGTAAACCCCTCACTCTTCTTTTGTTCTCTGACCGGTTGGTGGAACTTCCTGTAAAAAAACATATTTTGTCTATGATTTTCAAACCGGAAAGGCGCTTATTCCTTGTATATTTTCCCTTCAGCGCCACCGCGGCATCGCGTTGTCACTTTAACTTATCTCTCAGCGACTACCATGTTGAACCACGATATATTCGGGCTTGCCACAGAAACGCCTATGGTTCCTGTACAACAGATGGCCCGCCAGATCAGGCCGAAGGTCATGGCCAAGCTTGAGTACATGAATCCGGCATGGTCGCACTACTACCGGGTGGCCTCTGCCATTGTCAGAGATGCTGAAGAGCGCAAGCTGATCCATCCGGGAATGACTCTTGTTGATTGGACTTTTGGTAATAGCGGGATTGCATTGGCCATGGCCGGTGTAAGCCGTGGCTACAAGCTGCTGCTGGCCGCTCCCGATAAAATATCGCGGGAAAAGCAGGATATGCTCCGTGCTCTCGGCGCGGAACTGGTGATTACCCCTTCGGATGCCTTGCCTGGAGAGCCGCGCAGTTGCATGAATGTGGCTGAAAGTCTGGTGCGGAGTATTCCCAACGCCTTTTTTACCGGTATGTATGCCAACCCGCTCAGCCTTAAGGTTCACAGCGAATCGACGGGCAGCGAAATTTTTCGCCAGACGGAGGGTCGGGTTACGCACGTTTTTGTGCCGATGATCTCCGGTGGTATGGTTTTCGGAATAGCCGCTTTTTTGAAAGCAAAGAACCCCGCCATAAAGATTATCGGTGTTGAGTCGCAGGGCTCAATCTATGCGGGGCTTTTCAGGGATGGAACGCCAGGAGCTCCAGCCTTTTCCGAACTTGAGGAGATCGGTTCAAGGCAGCCATCAGCTTTTTGGGAGCCTTCGCTGCTTGATGATGTGGTACAGGTAAGTGATTATGAAGCCTTTAACTGCGGCAGGGAGCTCTTGCGGATGGAAGCGGTGTTTGTCGGAGGGGCTTCAGGCGCGGCTATGGCCGCAGCGCTTCGGGCCGGTGCGGCATACCGTGAGGATGATTGTGTGGTGGTGGTTATGAACGATTTTGGCGGTTATTACTTGAGCAAAATGTTCCATGATGAGTGGATGCGCAAGCGCGGCTTTTACCGCAAGGCGAAATCAGCTCTTGAGCAAATCACGGCCGAGGATATCCTTCAGTTGAAGGCGCGCCGGGATCTGATTTTTGCCTGCCCGGAAAATACGCTGGCAGAAGTGTTTCAGATGATGAAACAGAACGATGTCTCCCAGATGCCGATTGTTTCCTACAATGCTCCTATAGGCAGTATCAGCGAAGACAAGATTCTGTCTATTCTTATTGAAAATGATGATGCGATGAATGCAAAGGTTGTCGGCTTTATGGAGCAGCCATTTCCGGTCTGCCGGCTTGATGCAACAATTTCCGAATTATCCGATAAATTGCAGCAAAGTGCATCAGGAGTGCTCGTAAGCCGGTCTGATGGACGCCTTCAATTGCTTACAAAATCAGATCTTATTGATGCACTGACTCATAAGTGATCGTCTGTGCATTATCCTGTTGTTTATTTGGAAGGATTTCTTTAACTAAGCACTCAAGAACATTCCTCTTTTATTTCAGGCGCGATGCACTATATTGCGCCATGAAGCCCGCAAAAAGAGATTGGAGCAAGAGAGAGTCTGAAATCCATACGGCTTTGGGCCGGGTTAACAACCAGCAATATGATATGAAGGTAGAGTCCAGAAAAAGACAGTTCATTTTGGAGGGTAAGATCAAGGCTTGCTTCTGTGAAGGGTGCGGTCAGATAACAGAGAAGCTCTTTGTCGGTGAATGGATGCCGAGCGACAAGCCCAGGGAGGATGATTATTTAACGGCCGTTGCGCCTAAAAAGCCCAAAGGCAGTAAAAACGGGGCTGCTGAATTGCAGCCTCCAGCCGAAAACCAGTACTGGGTTCGCTGTTCCGAGTGCAATCAGGTCTATCTGCTCAAGGAGTGGCAGATACAGATTGACCGTGAGGTCAGTCCTGATGAGCTGAAAGCCGAAGAGTGCCAGGTCTACTCTCCGCATGGTATCTATGCAAAAGGTGATGCGCTCTATCACCAGGCGCTTGGTGAGGTTGGCGTTGTCAGGGAAAAACAGGCGACAGGAAGCGGTGCCTTTGTCATTATTGTTGAATTTTGCAAAAGTGGCCGAAAACAGCTTCTCGAAAATGTGCAGATGAGCCCTGCGAATGGAAAAAATTCAGAAAGTGTTACTGATCTTATTAAACTGAAACTTAGACGTTGATCTTTTAAAAGGGGGTGAATTACATTGGTTAGTGTGCAGATAAATGACAATGAATCGATCGATAAAATGCTGAAACGCTTCAAGAAAAAGTACGAGCGTGCAGGTGTTTTAAAGGAGTTTCGTGCAAACGCATACTTCGTCAAACCTTCGGTGGATGGTCGTTTGAAGCGCTCGAGGAGCAGACGCAGAGCGCAGAGGGCAAATGAAGAACGCAATTCATGATCGTTCCCGCTGGAAACAGTTATGTACAGGCAGCTCCTTCACGGGAGTTGCCTTTTTTTTGTCAATACCAATCCATGTTGACTCATGAGAGTGTTCAAAGGTGAAGTTACCGCGTTACCGCCCGACAAATCGATCTCCCACCGTGCGGCACTTATCGGCGCATTGTCGGAAGGGACAACAGAGATCACCAACTTTTCCGCCGGATTTGATAATCAGTCAACCCTCGGCGTCCTGAAAAGTGCCGGAATCACCCTTCGGCAGGAAGAGGTGGATGGAGTCTACGGTCGCCGCATCCGGCGAGTGGTTATCGAGTCAAAGGGCCTTTGGAGTTTTCAGCCTCCCTCAGAGCCTTTGATGTGCAATAATTCGGGAAGCACCATGCGCATGTTTGCCGGTATTTTGGCTGCCCAGCCTTTTGCCAGTGAGTTGATTGGCGACACTTCGCTGATGAAGCGACCGATGAAGAGGGTTGCCGATCCATTGCGCATAATGGGAGTTGATGTTCAGCTTTCGCCGTCAGGTACCGCGCCGATGCGCATCAAGGGAACCAAAGAGCTGATGGCGATCAACTACCGCCTGCCGGTTCCTTCAGCGCAGGTGAAGTCACTGGTGGCCTTTGCCGCCCTCCATGCCGATGGCGAATCGAGAATTATTGAACCGGTGCGCTCGCGTGACCATACTGAAGTGATGCTTGGTCTACAGAGCATTGAATCCAACGGTGAGCGGGTCATCATTGTTCCTGGCAGAAAGGCTCTTGCCGCAAAGCCCTTTTTTATTCCTGCTGACCCTTCAGCCGCCTGCTTTATTGTTGCGCTTGGTCTGCTTGCCCGTGGCTCAGAAATTATCATCAGGGATGTCTGCCTCAATCCGACACGGGCCGCATTTCTCGCTCTTTTGTCGGAAGCCGGAGCCGGTTTGACTATTGAAAACCAGCGGGTGATCGGTGGTGAAACCATCGGCGATATCGTTGTGGAGAACCACGCAGGGCTTGAGCCCCTTGTCATTGAGGATCCGCAGCTTGTCTCCTTTATCATTGATGAGATACCGATGCTTGCTGTGCTTTCTGCCTTTGCATCCGGCAAGTTTGAGCTGCACAACGCGGCCGAGCTGAGAACCAAAGAGAGCGACCGGATTGACGCCCTGGTGGTCAATCTGCAGCGGCTCGGTTTTGATTGCGAGCAGTACCCGGACGGTTTTATTGTCAAAAGTCGCAAAATAACCCCTTCAGGAACGGTGGTGATCGAGAGTTTTGATGATCACCGAATTGCCATGAGCTTTGCCGTTGCCAGCAAGGCTACAGGGTGCCCTATTGATATTTCTGACGTTGATGTTGTCGGTGTCTCGTTCCCGAACTTTTTTGAACTGCTTGCAAGTCTCGAAGTCTGATTAATCAGGAGTTGGAAAGAGGTCAGGAGCGCCTGACCTCTTCAAGATGGGCAAGCAGGGCGCTGTTGAAGGCTTGGGGCTGCTCCATGTTTGAGAGATGAGCGGCTCCTCTGAGCAGATGGAGCCCTGAGCCTGCGGTGCGTGTATGAATGCTTTCAGCAGTTTCAGGCGTGGTGAGCTTGTCCTCCATCCCGTTCAGTATCACTACTGGGCAGTGGATTGAGGCAAGCAGCGGTGTAGCATCATGGCGAATCATGATTGCCCGCATTGCACTGTTGATGACGGTGACGCTCTGCTCACGTATCATCGCAACGGCTTCGTTCACCAGTTCCGGTTTTCTGACGCAGGTTTCGGCGGTAAAATAGTTTGGAATCATACGTCTGGCGGCCTCTTCAGCGCCTCCAGCCTCTACTGCGCGGATAAACTCCTCCCGCACCGAGCGGGCTGCCGGAGCATCGGCCTCAGCCCTCGTGTCGCAGAGAACCAGCGATGCGGTTTTGCCGGGGTAGAGCCGGTAGAATTCAAATGCCTGATATCCACCCATCGACAGCCCTGCAACTGTTGCTCGTTCAACCCCCAGCGACTCAAGAAGTTTGGCAAGTTCATGGGCGTAATCAGTAAAGCTCCATTCCTCCCGCTCCCCGGATCCTGCAATACCATAGGCGTTTGGCGCAATGACCCTGTATCCGGCAAGCCCGAGAGCCTCAATCTGTGATCGCCACATTGCAGCAGAGAGAGGAAACGCATGCAAAAGCAAAACAGCATGTTTAGCAATGCCACTTGTTGTGAGGTTTGCACCCAGGTATGAGAGCATTACTCAGTTTTCCTTGGCTTTAGGGTATCCCTTGATCTCCCGGATAATGCTGTTTGCCTCATTGAGGATTTTTTTTGCCTCGTCACGTGCGGTGTCGATGATCTCCTGCGAGCGTGTTTTTGCCTCATTGTTGTAGGCGGCATCGTTTTCACTGTTTTCGTAGAGGTCGGTGGCCTTGTCGAGCGCAAGTTTGATTTTGCCCGAAATAATCTGCTGGGTTTCCGTCCCCTTGTGCGGGGCGAAGAGCAGTCCCATGATGGTTCCTGCGGCAGCGCCAAGCACAGCGCCGAAAAAGAGCCCCTTGTAAAATTTGTCCTGATATTCCATGTGTGTGTGTGTGATGCAATAGTTTTTTTCGTTCCTCAAATATACGATAAAGTCATCAATGCCCGGTTCATTTTTTACTCATTTGCCGGAATTCGCAGCGCTTTTTTAAGCAACCTTTAAGGATTCATTTGTAATCCTTTAAGAATCCCGGGCGTACCTTGATGAGAGTGAACATAGAGTTTTTTTTGGTACAAAGAGCGGCCTTTTCGCTCACATTTTAATGCAATTGATACAATGAATACAAACGGCAGATTCAGGGCAACCCCTTTTGCAATCGGGGCATTTATTCTTTCCATCATCACGGGCCTTCTCTTATTTTTAAATGTCATGGCCGGCGTGTCACAGTCTACCCAAGTATGGCTGAGCGCTCTTTTCATCATCGCAGTCGTCTGTCACACCGCTCTCAACTGGAAGCAGTTTACCTGAAGCACTTAACGAAACAGGTCAAGATCATTGGTGAGCATACGCATAATCTCTTCGCGTGACTCCACGATGCGCTCAATCAGTTCAGGGCGGCAGAGCACCCTGAACTTTTTTGTATAGCGCTCAAAAGCGAGTATGAAATCAGACTGAAAAACCGATTCGTTCAGCTCGTCAAACCGCACATACTCCGACGCACATTGCAGAGCGTAGTGGATGTGCTCCGATCGGGTCGGGTAGACGCGAAGCTCCTTCAGATCGGCATAATCGAAAATATCTTTCTTTGATGGTGGATCAATGAGTATTTCATGACCATGGAGAGCGAGATTGTAGCGCTTGTTGAGAAAGCGGCAAATCTCCATCTCCATGGCGCGGCGCATCGCGCTGTTACTGTTATAGATGAACCACCGCTCGTCCTCTTTTGCGGAATGCGGCAGGTAGGGCTGTACTGTTATCGCCCTCTTGTAGACCCGGCGCATCACAATATCATCAAGCAGGGCAAAAAGAGGATGCCCTTTTTCGGGCATCAACTGCTTCAGCTCATGCAGCACACGGTCGTCGGCGTTACCGTAAAAAAGCTGGCGCAAGGCCTCCCCGGAGAGCATCCCGTCACCCGCAATATCCTGCAGAAGCCTCCGGAGCATTGCCGAGAGCGCCCTGCTGGTATGGTGCCAGTCAACATTGCGCATCATCATGTACTTGGCAAAAAGCAGGCTCTCAAGCGGTGCAATTCCTTTTTCGGTGATGGCAAACCGCTCACGCTTCGGGTCAGGCACAAACGACTCAATCAGCCGTTCGATATCAATGCTTCCGTACGGAATGTTGCAGTGGTGGGCGTCGCGCATCAGATAATCCATCTTGTCAGGGTCGAGCGTGCCACTGATCAGCTTGCTGAAGCAGGTTCCGGAACTGCCCGTGATGAGCGCAATGACCGCTTCCGGCTCTACCTTCCACTCTACCTGCAATATTTCGGCAATTGTGGGAACTCCAGGGTTTTGTTCATAGATAAAGTGACGGCAGAGCTCCTCATGATGGGAAAATACTGGCTCGTTGCCCGAGCGGGGGATCTGCTCTTCAATGATATGGGCATGAGGAAAGTGGCCGATATCGTGCAAAAGAGAGGCCGAGAGCAGCACCCGGCAGTTGTGGTCGTCAAACCGGAAGCGGTCATCCTGCAGGCTGAGGGCCAGGGGGCTCGTCAACATGCGTTGCAGTATGAGTTTCATCAGGTGATAGACTCCTATGGAGTGCTCAAAGCGGGTATGCGTCGCTCCGGGGTAGACCTGCTGCGAAAAGGAGAGCTGCCGAATTCCCTTGAGGCGAAGAAAGGATGGATGTGACAGGATTTTTTTCAGCGCTCCGCTGAGCGGGATATGGCCCCAGACAGGGATGCGGATAAATCCGCCATCAGATTGAAAGAGCAGGCGTTCGGCTATCATGGGATTTTGCTCTGTGAGATAATTTCTTCCGTCAAGATACGCAAGAAAGATGGCGTGTCAAATAGGTACGCCATCTTTGCTGCAATCAATCAAATTGATTTTGCCTGTAATTACTGTTAAATCACAAGCGCGATGAAGCAAGTAATTTTCAATGCTTCAATACAGAGGGACAAGTGCTCATCAAACATTAATTCCGTAGAAAAGCAAGGTGCGACTCTCAACAGTCATACTGTTCCAACTTGAGATTACGGTATGTCTTCTTCTTGACCGCTTATAATCATTTATTGGCAATGTTCTCAATACGTATATGCGTGATATATAAATCCCATATAAGTCTTATATAAACCCTCACTGGTGTCCGGTTGTTGAAAAAATTAACACTGTTTATCGCCTAATAATAAAACAAGTTATGATACGTTTTTGGTCGTCACCGACTTGAAAAAAACTTGTTATTTTTATCATTCCAT